>NZ_LWRV01000054.1 GCF_009372215.1 Acinetobacter portensis
AATCTTTGTGCAACAAAGCCAGTCAGAATTGAGAAAATAGAAAATAATACTGCGAAATAAGAGTATTTTTTATTTACTTTATAATAAGGTATCAGTGCAACGATAGCACCAATACAGAATTCAAAAATTCTAGATGGCAATAAGTAATAAGCTAAAATTGGATGGTTTTTGGTTAAATATTCTGAAAAAAGTAAGGAGCTCACAATAAAAATAGAAAAGTATAAAAAATAATTTCTTGTTTTAGATTTAAAAATGAAAAGAAGTACAAATGGCCAAATTAAATAAAACTGCTCTTCTAAACTTAATGACCAAATATGAAGTAGAGGGGTTGAATAGGCATTTATACTAAAGTAATCATTTAGTTGTGTTGCAAAGTAAATATTAGAATTTAGAGTAGTACTTGAAATTACAGATTTTAGAAATTGAGACCATTCATCTTGAGTAAATATCAGGCTAAAAACCAATAAACCTGACCATATAAGTGTAAAAAAAGCGGGAGCAAGTCTTATAATGCGTTTTTCGTAAAATTTTTTTACTGAAAAAGATGATGTTTCATTCTGTTCTTTGATGATATTTTTTGTTATGAGGTATCCTGAGATAACTAGAAAAATATCTACTCCTATAAAGCCACCTTGAAATAAATTGATATTTAAGTGATTGAATATCACTAAAAAAACAGATAACGCTCTCAAAATATCAATTTGATGATTGTATGAATGTGGCATGAAGTTTTTAAGTGTATAAGTAATGTAAATATTATACAGACTCACGAATTATTTCTTTTCATTATTTATGCATTTGCGAATAAAAATGCATACTATAAGCAAAATTTTAGTATTCCTTTAAGTATGAACTTTCTTTTAGTCTTACTCGCAAGTGTATTTATATCACTCGCATGGCTTTTGCCCATACATTACCACCCTTGGGTGACTTATACCGGCGAGCTTTATGCATTTTTTGCACTCATTACGTTAGCGCTTTTACTTATTAAAGAGAAAGTTCATATTCCTAAGCTGAGCTTGGGTTTAGTCGTATTGGCTATTGTTCCATTTGGGCAATTTTACTTTGGGAAAGTATTTTTCTTTAGTAATGCATTAATGAGCTCGATTTATATACTCGGTCTTTGGTTCGCAATTATTTTTGGCTATAACCTCTGTATTGGTAAATTTAACCGTGAAAAGACATTTACAACACTTTGCTATGTCTTCCTACTTTCGGGTGTTTTAACCGCACTCATCGCCATTTGCCAATGGCTTAACTTAGATGATGTGATTCCAGGTATTAGTCGCCAAATTAATGCACGTCCATATGCAAACTTCGCACAGCCAAATAATATGGCAACATTCTTGCTCATGGCTTTGCTTGCTTGTTTATATTTATATGAAAAACAAAAAGTAAAAACATCATTATTGGTGAGCTGTACTTTTGTCATGCTGATTAGCCTTGCACTTAGTCAATCTAGAACATCATGGGTCGCTTGTGCATGTATTTTGGTATATTTAGGTTATCAACAATATAAAGCTCAAATTACCATTAAGTGGTATGCCTTAACAGCTTGGCTTGTTGTATTTATTGGATTAATTTTCCTATTTCCTACTTTGGGTGTGTATTTAAGTCAATTCTCAGATGATCAAATTAAATCTGTTGATATTGCACGACGTGCAACAGGAGATATGTCTCGTTTAGCAATTTGGCAACAAATGCTACATGCTGTGGAATATCGACCTTGGTTTGGCTATGGTTGGTTCCAATCAAGTACGGCTTATACAACCATTAGTGAATACTTCCAAGGTCCTGTGTGGGTTCGTAGTGCGCATAATTTCGTATTAGATTTTATACTTTGGAATGGCGTGATTATTGGTGTTCCATTTTTAGTATATTTTGCTTTTTGGGGTGTGCAACTTCAAAAGTATGTAAAATCTAAAGAATCTATTATTGGTATTTTGATGGTTGGGGTATTCATTGTTCATGCAATGCTTGAATTCCCTCAAAACTATGCTTACTTCTTACTTCCTGTTGGTTTTATTTTAGGAACGATTCAAGCACAAAACGTATTGAAAACAGATATCGTACTTCCATCTATTTTTATGCGACTGAGCTTTGCAATTGGTCTTCTTTTATTGGCTTTAATTTATCGAGATTATGATGTTGCTTCATCTCGATTAAGTCAGGCAATGAAATTTGAAAAATCACCTGAAAAAATTACCAATCATCAGCCTGTCTATTTGCTCACAGAATTTAAACACAGAGTTGATTGGGTGAAGATGGATCCGTATACAAAAGTATCTGATCAACAAATTCAGGATATTTCACATATTGTTTTGCTCTATCCAACGAGCTATAACATGGTGAAATTTGCAAGATTACTTGCATTTAATGGTTATGAAGCAGATGCTCGTCATCAACTTAAAATGATTAAAATTATTCGTAAGGCGGATATTCCTTATGAAGATATATTAAAGCCTTAAATGTCTAAAATAAAAAAGCCAGCATATCGCTGGCTTTTTTATTAATCGATTAAAATCGTATTTAGATTTGGCTTTGAATATAATTTTCAGTTCCAACACTTTCAACCAAGTCTAACTGCGTCGTTGTCCAATCTAAATAGTCTTCTTCTTTTTCAAGAATTTCCTGAACAATATCACGCGTTACATAGTCAAGCTCTTGCTCAGCCAAAACTACCGCTTTTTGAAGTGCTTCGATGTTCTCTTTAACTTTACGAACATCGCAATTTAAAACTTCAACCGTATGTTGACCAATATAAAGCTTACCTAAATGTTGTAAATTAGGTAAACCTTCTAAGAATAAAACACGTTCAATAATTTTATCTGCATGTTTCATTTGACGAATAGATTCTTTGTATTCAGCAGAGCCTAATTTTTCAATGCCCCAATCATTAAACATGCGTGAATGTAAAAAATATTGGTTAATTGCAGTTAAATGATGATAAAGCACCTGATTTAGCTGGTTAATCACATCACGATTGCCTTTCATTAAACTACTCCATCCATTATTCAAAGCTTGTTGATCAAGCGGCATTCTAATTATATTAACCAACAGAACACACAATGGCGAGAGATTTATAGAACAGCAAATGAAAATCGCAATCAAAATCAAAAGGGATGATTATTGTGATGAATGGTTATGATAAAAGGAAAGGCAATAAAAACCCGCTGGAGTCAGAAGCGGGGGAGGAGGAATGATCTTCTGATCATTAATTTTATAATTATGCTTATTCTTTAATATGGGGTTTATGCAGCAATTGCTAAGCGAGAGGCAATCATTGAAATTTCATCGCTGATAATTGCGCGCGCTTCAGGTGCACAGCGCCCGCAGCAAGTACCAAGGTCAAGTAGCTCACGTACTTCTCTATAGCTTTCTGCGCCATTTGAAATAGCATCTTTAATGTCTTGATCTGTAATACCACGGCACAAACACACGTACATTGATACAACCATGAAAGAATAAATAAGATAAGTGATATTATTGATAATTATTATCGTTTGTCAATAAAAATCATTTGAATTGCCTTTTATTGTTATTGAGTTTTTGAATAAAAAAACGCCACCTTATAGGTGGCATTTATGATGAGCAATTAAGTTATTGATTAATAACTACAATACCATCCATTTCAACTAAAGCATTTTTAGGCAGACTTGCCACACCTAATGCCGCACGAGCAGGATATGGTTGAGCAAAGTATTCGCCCATAATCTGGTTCACAAGTTGGAAGTGAGATAAATCTGTTAAGAAGATATTTAATTTAGCGATATCAGCCAAAGAGCCACCAGCAGCTTCACATACTGCTTTTACGTTATCGAAAACACGACGAATTTGCGCTTCAATGCCTTCAACAAGTTCCATGCTATAAGGGTCTAAGCCAATTTGACCAGAAAGATACAGTGTATCACCTACTAAAATAGCTTGAGAATAAGTACCGATAGCAGCAGGTGCATTTTCAGTATGAATCACTTGGCGGGACATCTATTTCTCCTTTTATCGTTTCAATTCATCATAAGCTATAGAGCAGCTTCATAGAAGCCTTTCTTTATTGAATTTCTAGCTTGCTATTGATGCTTCGGTCATATTGATAGGTAAAGATAAACGTGTGATACGAGGGAAACCAAAGTGCATACGTAAATCACGAATGATTTTTGCAATTTGATTTCGATCACTAACGACTACATTGGCATAAGTCTTAGATTCGTAAGCACGAACCATTTCTACGCCAACTTTGGCTTTACGGCATTGATAGATAAGCTCTGAAATTTGCTCATCATTCATATTCATATCAATAGATAAATAGGCGTTGAAACTCACATCATCTACATCTTCAGATGTCCAATGTAGTGGCATGATATTTTCAGGATGTAGATGTTGTTCATGCAATAAATTATGACAACGAATACGGTGCACAATTAAACCACGACGAGATAAATTACCTTGGATCGGATCGCCTAATACAGGATTACAGCAATGGGCGTATTTAACATCGACACCTTCTGTACCTTGAATTAAACGGGTAGATGCGTGTTCATCATGCGCTTGATCTTGAGCGAATAAATGATTTGCCACTAACTGAGGTAATAAATCGCCTACTGCAATTTGTTCATATAAATGATCTTTAGAATCGATATGACGCCAAGAAAGTAAATCTTGCCAATCATTTTCTGTTAAATCTTGAATTGAACGATTAAATAATTTTAAAGCACGATTTAAAGCTTGCTGACCGACTAAACGCTGTTCATCAATATCTTGTTCACGCAAAATATTTTGTAGTGCACGACGCGCTTTTTGCGTATTAATAAAGCTCAACCAATCTGGATTTGGTGTTGCTAATACATCGGTAATAATTTCGATAACTTGACCATTCAGCAATGGTGTAGATAAAGGCTTTGTTTCACCATTAATCTTTGAGCCAACTGCGTGGTTACCTAAAAATAGACTTGCTGAATAAGCAAAATCTACAGCAGTTGCACCTTGCGGAAGCTCATGTAATTGACCTTGCGGGGTATATACCCAAATCTTTTCTTGGTGCAAATAATCTAAGAAGTCATTAAAGGTTGTTTTTGCACAGCTACCATCTACCAGAACATTCAAGTTTTGCATAGAAGCTTGAATCGCAGAGCGACAAGCCTGAGGTGCATTTTCACCTAATACAACGCCAAAACGAGCTGCCTTACGCATCAACTCTGTTTGAACGGTAAGTGAGAGTGTCGTTTTTTCGCCTTTTAAGCGCATCATTAAAGATTGATTGCCACCCGGAAGTGGACGACGAATATGATCTGCAAAATGAAGAACTTTAAAGTTTTCTCTTAGAATATCTGCAAGGCGGTCACAGTCGGCAATACTTGTTAAAATAATTTCAAAGGCATGGCTGTGTGTGAGTTCTTGAAGATTGATGTCATTTTTGACGAAGTGTCGAAGAAGTTCGATATTATTATTTTTCTTTTTAATGCGACCCTCAATGCCATGATTTGTTAGAAGGTCGTTTAGATTTTTTTCCCAAATAGACTGGTATTCACAGCGTTTAGGCTTTGTTTGGCGAAGCGCTTCTTGAATGTTATCAAACATATCTAAGTCTAGATTTTGATAACACAGATGTTCTAAATTATCTGCCATTTCATTCATACCAACAATACGTGCCATTGGTACAAAAATATCGATGGTTTCTTGAGCAATACGTGCACGTTTATCTGGTCGTAATGCACCAAGCGTGGTCATATTGTGATAGCGGTCGGCAAGCTTAATAATAATAACGCGAGGGTCTTGTAGTGTGGCTTGTAAAATTTTTCGGAAGGAAGCAGCTTTATTATATTCTTTATCGCTTGAGTGGCTAAGTTTGGTGACACCATCTACAAGCTCAGCAACTGTTTTTCCAAATTTTTCTGTAATGTCTTCTTTTGAAAAATCGGTATCTTCAATCACATCGTGTAAAAGTGCTGCCATAAGGGTTTCGGCATCTAAACGCATATGCGCAAGGATACAACTTACCGAAATAGGGTGAAGAATATAGGGTTCACCACTTTTACGGGTAATACCATCATGGGCAATGTCTGCATAATCACAAGCCGTAAGCACTCTATCGACATCGCTTTCACTTAAATAAGCATCGATAATTGATTTGAGTTGCTGTTTGGCTTGGCTGACCTCTGCACCTGGCATAAACCACCTTTAAATTTTAAGTTACAACATAATGGGAGATTGAAACTACTAATGAAAAGCATATTGAGAAGTATGTCAATTTATTTTTTCATTTTGGGAGAAAATAGTGTCAATTTAAAAAAAATCTTTATCCCGTATTTATAACTGTTATTTCTGAAAGATTAAAGTTCTAAGATAAAAAAAGCCTAGTTTTAAACTAGGCTTTTTTTGATAATTGATTCTTATTGAAAAGAAAAACCATCTAAATTCAAATTGTTTGCAGAAAGTGCAAGGTCAAGACTAGATGTTTGGTAGTCTTGATCACGTTGTTTCAAGATATCTTTAGAAACATGACCGATTGCAATTTCACGTAGAGCAACAACAGTTGGCTTGTCATTGTCCCACTCAACAGTAGGTTCAATGCCTTGACGTGCCAATTGACGCGCGCGTTTGCTTGCCACTAGTACAAGCTCAAAGCGGTTGTCTACATGGTCTAAACAATCTTCAACGGTTACGCGTGCCATAAGGTTTCTCGTTTGAAATAATAAATTTTAACAGACTGAACAGTATAAGGTGCTTTGCCTTTAGACTCAAGTTTTAATCACTTAGATGTTGGAGTAATTAACTTCATAATGAGTTCTTGATGTCTATTTGCTTGCTGAGAAAGCGTAAGGCGATTGGCAATAATGACAGCTTCTAAATCATGTAATGCTTTATTAAAGTCATCATTAATAATGACATAGTCGAAGTTTGTATATTGCTGCATATCTTCAACAGCACAACTTAAACGATGTTCAATGACTTCAACAGAGTCTGTACCACGGTTAGATAAACGTTGACGTAAATCGAACTGGCTTGGCGGTAAAATGAAAATTTGTTTAGATTCAGGAAAAAGTTTACGAACTTGCTCAGCACCTTGCCAGTCAATTTCAAGTAAAACGTCATGACCTTTTGCAAGTTGTTCTTTTACTGTTGCTTGTGCTGTGCCGTAGTAATTACCAAAAACTTCTGCATATTCTACAAAACCACCTTGTTCAACAAGCGCAAGGAAAGATTCTTTTTCTGCAAAATGATAATGTACGCCATCTAATTCGCCAGGGCGTTGACCACGTGTCGTATGGGAGACAGAAACGTGTAAGTTGTTAACACGCTCAAGTAGGGCTTTAACTAAAGATGTTTTGCCCGTTCCTGAAGCAGCAGAAACGACAAACAAGAGACCCGACATGATATTTTTCCTGATATGATAAAATATCTTCTCTATTTTAGAGCAGAGTATGCTTAAACAAAATAGCTAAGCGTCGTTTTGTTTGCATTATTTTTGAATTCTTCTGCAAATTTGATTGAACATCGAGGGTTCTATGGAAATTGTATTGGCCAATCCACGTGGTTTTTGTGCAGGTGTAGACCGTGCAATTGCGATTGTAAATCGCGCTCTTGAGTGTTTTAACCCACCCATTTATGTGCGTCATGAAGTGGTACATAATAAATTTGTGGTCGATGATTTACGTCAGCGTGGTGCTATTTTTGTCGATGAACTTGATGAAGTTCCCGATGATAATATTGTTATTTTTAGTGCACATGGTGTTTCTAAAGCGGTTCAACAAGAAGCGGCACGTCGTGGTTTAAAAGTATTTGATGCTACATGCCCTTTAGTAACTAAAGTTCATATTGAAGTCACAAAATATGCACGTGAGGGTACAGAAGCCATTTTGATTGGTCATGAGGGTCATCCCGAAGTTGAAGGGACAATGGGGCAATATGACAAGAAAAATGGTGGTGATATTTATTTGGTTGAAGATGAAGATGATGTTGCAAAATTAGCAGTGAATCATCCAAATAAAGTTGCCTTTGTAACACAAACAACACTATCTATAGATGATACTGCGAAAGTGATTGATGCTTTACGTCAAAAATTTCCAGAAATTCAGGGTCCTCGAAAAGACGATATTTGTTATGCAACACAAAACCGTCAAGATGCGGTACGTGATTTAGCAACGCAATGTGATGTTGTACTGGTTGTTGGTTCGCCAAATTCTTCAAATTCAAACCGTTTACGTGAACTTGCAGAGCGTATGGGTAAACATGCTTATTTAGTTGATAATGCAGATCAGCTTGAAAAATTATGGTTCACTGAAAATTCAAAAATCGGAGTGACAGCTGGCGCGTCTGCACCAGAGATTTTAATCAAACAAGTGATTCAACGCTTACAAGACTGGGGGGCTAAAGCGCCTGAAGAGCTTGCAGGTCGTGAAGAGAATATTACTTTTAGCTTGCCAAAAGAACTTCGTATTCAAGTAACACAAGCTTAATTAGATTAATTTTTTTAATAGAATATTAAACAGATAAATAAAGTGATTTATTTATCTGTTTTTTTTATTTCAGATAAATGGGTTTGATTTTGTGGAGAAAAATATTTATTTTGGCGTAATAGTAAATAGAGCACTTGTTTGGGAATGTTTTAATGGTCGCTTAGCTTTAGTTTCATATTTTTGTTGGTTTCTATTAAACGGATAGAAATCTAAAAATTAATAAAAATACAGATCAAATTAGAAAGTAAGCTTTTAAAATTAAAATTCATTTTAGGTGCTTGTTGTACTTAAATCATTGTTTAAAAACTTTTATAAAAAATAAAAAAGTGCCTGCTACAACGTGGAAGGAACATGTTGATCATGGAATTTGAAAAAGGCGTTGGCATGATTGAAGTTTTGGTCGCATTACTTCTGCTTGCAATTGGTGTAATGGGTTTCACGGCTTTGCAATTAAAAGCTGTTGATGCCACAAATGAAGCTATGTCCAAAATTGAAGCCATGAATGTTGCAAGAGATGTCGCTGAACGTATTCGAGTGAATAAAAATGGGTTGGCAACGTATATTTCAGAACTAAATAAAACAACACAAGCAACGTTGAGTACAGCGGGCTTAAAAAAGTGTTTAGGAAGCAATGTTTGTTCAGTTACAGATATGGCGAAATATGATGCTGCTCAAATTGTCAGTCAGGCTCAAGATACAGCAATGCAAATTGCATTACCTAATTGTCAGGTGACGGGTTCAGTCAATCGCGTGTGTATTTATGTTGCATGGGGCGGTACAAAGCCAATCAATCATGCCGCAGATCCAGATGCATGTACTTTTGGTGGAGCATATTTGCCTGAAGCAAAGTGTATTGTCATGGAGTTGTATTAATGAAAAATAATATTGCTCAATATGGTTTTACAATTGTGGAATTAATGGTTGCCATTGTGCTGGGGTTAATTATTACAGCCGCTGCTGTTCAGTTATTTTTAACGGGACAAATTTCACTTAGTACTCAAAAAGGTATGGCGGATATACAGGAAAGTGGAAATTTTGGATTACGCTATATTACTAGTGATGTTCGTCGTGCAAATTACGATAATGTGGATTTAATCAATGACCGTTTATTGAATAGTGGTATTGTTTTAACGTCAAGAAATGCTCCATCTTATATTTCAACTTCAACATTTACTTCTACCAATATTCCAACGAATTTACCCAATACAATCACTAATGCCGTTCTGTTAAGTTCGAGTAAAAACCAACTCAGTAATGTTTTAAATTCAGTAAAAGTGGAATTGAAATCAGATCAATTGGTCATTCAATATTATGCGGATCAGGACGGAACTGATTGCGAGGGAAGTGGTTACACAGCAGGACGTTATATTGTACAGCGTTATTTTTTAAGGTTAGATAGCAATGTATCGAATGCAGAAGCAAATCAGGCACTAGCTTTGGCTTGTGAGGCAGGTTGGTATATCGATACAAGTACAAAAATTCTAAAAAACCCATCTACATCGACATTAGAGTTTGGAAAAACCGAAGGTGAAATTATCATTCGCCGTGTCGATTATCTGCACTTCTTGTTGGGTGTTTCTAATAATGAAAGCAACAATAATTTTAGATATATCTCTGTAGAAGATTATCTTGCAATTAATGATTATCCAAGACCTCGAATTTCTTCAATTCAAGTTGGAATGCTGATTCGTTCCAATGAAACAGCAAATGTTTCTGATGTTGTTTCAATCGATAAAGCCTACACGGTTTTAGATCAATCTATTTACTTAAAGCCACATTCCAATACAACGAAATATCTGCGTCGTGTGGTATCGCAAACCATTGCCTTAAGAAATGGAATCTCCTCAGAAGCAAAGGCGGTGATGTGATGAAAAAGCAAATAGGATCGACTTTAATTATTGTGCTGTTGTTGCTGATGGTGATTACTGTTGTGGGGACATTTGCGATACGACAAAGTATGGTGAGCTTAAATGTTGCGACAAATAGTCAGGCGCAGCAATTACTCATGCAATCTTCAGACGCTGTGTTGTACCGCATAGGAAATTCGAATTTTGCCAGTACCAGTGGGAATCCATCCTCTTTATTAGGATATGCATTGAAGAATTCGGGGCATGAAGTGGTCTTCTGTTTTAGAAGCCAACTCAAAGAAGATACGGCATTTTCGGTTGGTACAACCAGCTTGTTAATGTGGAATGATAGCAATACGGAAGTGGCATCGAGTGGTGTATCGGGTTTTTGTGATTTAACCAAACAAGCCGATTATGCAAGCAGTCGAAAAGCGCAAATTACGCAAGTCACGATTATTGCAAACCCACCTTCTAATATCGCTTCTAAGCCTTTACAAAGTGTGAGTTTGGGCAGTGACCTATCTAGCTTGGGCAAGTTGGATGAAGATCAAAGCAAAAAAATACGGGTGTATGTGACATCAATTTTACCCAATTTAAGTACGGCTACATCAGCAAAAATAACAGCATGTTTAAAAAGACCAAGTGAAAAGCCATTGTTTGGTAGTGCAGAAACAATAGATGCCTGTTTAACCAAAGAAAATGTTCCATTTAATACGCAGATGCAGGACTTTATTTTAGATACATACGTGAGTATTGCGACATAGCATTACAGATTTTGGAAATATAATAATGAATAAAAATGTACCAAAAAATAAGATAAGAAAAATAGGCTCAAAAATCTTTGTTTGTGCGCTTTCAGCGAGTTTGATGGGTGTTTTTACAACAGCAATTACACATGCAAGTGATATTGAAATTTATAAGAATCCAACCGTGAAAGGCAAGACGATTGTTATGTTGGCATTGGATAACTCTTATCGTATGGGCTTAACAGACACAGGTAAGAATAAAACGCGCTTAGCCATTTTAAAACAGTCTTTAAAAGAAGCACTTGAAGGTGTTAAAGATGCAAAAGGTAATTATACGATAACCCCTTTGCCTGATACGACGATTGTTGGATTATCTACTTTGGGTACAGGTCCGAGGCATGGAAAAATTGTTGTTGCTGCTAGAGCTTTAAATGATTGGGTTGGATTAGAAAGACAGAGGCAAGTTTTAATTCGTGAAATTAACGCGATTAAGTCTGAATCAAGTACAGCAACGAGCCTTTTGTATGCAGAAACTGTGGGGTACTTGTTAGGAAACTCTATGACATATCCAGTTGATATTTCAAGTGTCAATAATGGAGTTGAGTCGGGTGTTCATACTAAATTTGACTATATTACAGATTTAGCAATTAAGTCGCCTTTGTTGGGAATGGGAAAATATAAATCACCTATGTCTCAATTATCTCAAGAGGAACAACAATGTTCTGCACAAGGCATATTCATTTTTACGGATGGTGTGCCAACAACAATTACCAAAGAAATTGCAGAGCCGCTATATAAGAATGCCGTAAATGACCCAAGTTTCAGTTGTAATGCGACTGAAACACCTGCTGTTTATTACTCTTTAAGGTGGTGTTTCCAAAAGTAT
>NZ_LWRV01000055.1 GCF_009372215.1 Acinetobacter portensis
AACGTGTGGCTTATTACGTTCGAACTTAGCCTTAGCCATGAGATCTTCCTTTTTAAACAACTCATGGGGGTTAGCCCATGAGCATTTGGTTTTAACTATGAATTAGTTTGGGCTTATAGTAATCGAAAGATTACTCGTCGTCACCTTTTTTACCGCCAGTTTGGAACTTAGAAATAATACCTTCAGCCACGTTACGTGGAGTTTCAGCATATTTCGCAAATTCCATAGAATAAGTCGCACGACCTTGAGACATAGAACGCATTGAAGTTGCGTAACCGAACATTTCAGCCAATGGAACTTCAGCTTTAATTGCTTTAGTACCACCAGGTAAATCTTCCATGCCTTGAACCATACCACGACGACGGTTTAAGTCACCCATGATATCGCCCATGTAGTCTTCTGGAGTTTCTACTTCAACTTTCATGATTGGTTCAAGAAGGATAGGATCCGCTTTCATGAAACCATCACGGAAGGCATAAGAACCCGCCATTTTGAACGATAATTCATCAGAATCGACATCATGGTAAGAACCGTCGAATAATGTCGCTTTGATACCCACAACAGGGTAACCAGCCAATACACCATTCTTCATACGTTCTTGAATACCTTTGTCAACTGCGCCAAAGAATTCTTTAGGTACAACACCACCTACAACTTCTTCAACGAATTGGTATTCTTTACCAGCTTCTTCTACATCCATAGGTTCTAAACGAACGTATACATGACCGAATTTACCTTTACCACCAGTTTGACGTACGAATTTACCTTCTTGCTCAACAGTCTTTTTGATTGTTTCGCGGTAAGCAACCATTGGTTTACCAATGTTCGCTTCAACGTTAAATTCACGTTTCATACGGTCAACAAGAATGTCAAGGTGAAGCTCACCCATACCTGCGATAATTGTTTGACCAGATTCTTCATCAGTGCGAACACGGAATGATGGATCTTCTTTAGCCAAACGACCAAGCGCGATAGACATTTTTTCTTGGTCAGCTTTTGTCTTAGGCTCTACAGCTAAAGAAATTACTGGCTCAGGGAATTCCATACGCTCTAGAGTAATGATGTTTTTCTCATCACAAAGTGTATCACCAGTAGTAACGTCTTTAAGACCTACACATGCAGCGATATCACCAGCGCGGATTTCTTCAACGTCTTGACGATCGTTCGCATGCATTTGCACGATACGGCCGATACGTTCACGTTTAGATTTAACTGGGTTATATACTGGGTCGCCTTGTTTAAGAACACCAGAATAAACACGTACGAAAGTTAAGTTACCTACGAATTTGTCATTCATAATTTTGAATGCAAGTGCAGAGAACGGAGCTTCGTCAGATGCTTCACGAATAGCTTTAGTTTCAGCTTTGTCGTCAAGAACACCTTCAATTGCTTTAACTTCAGTTGGTGATGGTAAGAAATCAATAACAGCATCCAACATACGTTGAACACCTTTGTTTTTGAATGCTGTACCACAAAGCATTGGTTGGATTTCACAAGCCAAAGTTTGAGCACGAATACCAGCGATGATTTGTTCTTTTGTCAAATCGCCATTGTTTAGGTATTCATCCATCAATTCTTCAGATGCTTCAGCCGCAGCTTCAACCATGTTTGTACGCCATTCGTCAGCAGAAGCTTGAAGATCAGCCGGGATTTCACCGTATTCGAACTTCATACCTTGTGACGCTTCATCCCAAATGATCTGTTTCATTTCGATCAAATCGATAACGCCTTGGAAGTTGTCTTCCGCGCCAACAGGGATTACTACAGGTACAGGGTGCGCACCAAGACGTGTCTTCATTTGTTCAACAACACGGAAGAAGTTGGCACCTGTACGGTCCATCTTGTTCACGAATGCTAAACGAGGCACTTGGTATTTGTTCGCTTGACGCCATACAGTTTCTGACTGAGGTTGAACACCACCTACAGCACAGTAAACCATACATGCACCATCAAGAACACGCATAGAACGCTCAACTTCGATTGTGAAGTCAACGTGTCCCGGTGTATCAATTACGTTGATACGGTGTTCAGGGAACTGCTTAGACATACCTGACCAGAATGTAGTAGTCGCAGCTGAAGTGATTGTAATACCACGTTCTTGCTCTTGCTCCATCCAGTCCATTGTTGCTGCACCATCATGTACTTCACCAATTTTGTGAGATACACCTGTGTAGAACAAGATACGTTCAGTTGTTGTGGTTTTACCCGCATCGATGTGCGCAGAAATACCAATGTTACGATAACGAGAAATTGGAGTTTGACGAGCCATGATTTCTTGCATTCCTAAATTTATTGTTTAAAACAGGACGCTTTAAGCTGTAAAAACAGCTTAAAGCGCTTTGACGACAATTCAATGAAAAGTCGACATCCTGATTAAGGTTTTTAAACCTATTAGAAACGGTAGTGAGAGAATGCTTTGTTGGCTTCAGCCATACGATGCACATCTTCACGCTTCTTAACTGCTGAACCTTTACCTTCAGCTGCATCAAGCAACTCACCAGCAAGACGTAAAGCCATAGTTTTTTCAGAACGCTTAGCAGCAGCATCTACTAACCAACGCATAGCTAAGGCAGTACGACGGGATGGGCGTACTTCCATAGGCACTTGGTATGTAGCACCACCAACACGGCGTGCTTTTACTTCGACCATAGGACGAACTTTTTCAAGCGTAGCTTCAAAAAATTCAACTGGGTCTACTTTTGATTTTTCTTGAACGCGGTCTAAAGCACCGTAAACGATACTTTCAGCAATAGATTTTTTACCATCTTGCATTACGTGGTTCATGAATTTAGCGATTGTTTGGCTACTGAACTTAGGATCCGGAAGGATTTCACGAGCAGCGACTACGCGACGTCTTGGCATTTTAAACTACCTATAAATATGACACTTCAGGTTTATCCAGCATATGTACAAAGTGTCATGTACCTTTAGCTGGCCTTACTACACGTCGCTTGAATTTCACAAAATTAAATGCAGAAATCGGACAAGCGAGACGATAAAGGATTGCGGTGTTACGACCTTAAAAATGATCTCGAAAGATTATTTCTTAGGACGTTTAGTACCGTATTTAGAACGTGACTGGTTACGATCTTTAACACCAGCGCAGTCTAATGAACCACGAACTGTATGGTAACGTACACCTGGTAAGTCTTTTACACGACCACCACGGATAAGAACAACACTGTGCTCTTGTAAGTTATGGCCTTCACCACCGATATAGCTTGATACTTCAAAGCCAGAAGTTAAGCGAACACGGCAAACTTTACGCATTGCAGAGTTAGGTTTTTTAGGTGTAGTTGTGTAAACACGTGTACAAACACCACGACGTTGTGGACAAGCCTTCAACGCAGGAACTTTTGATTTTTCAATCAAAGTTGTACGACCCTTACGGATCAACTGATTTGTTGTTGCCATTTGGCAATTCTCCCGTTAATTAAAAGCCCCAAAAAATACCACTTTTTGAGGGCATGCAATTGTATGCCAAGATAATGAAATGGTCAATATTCGACAATATATGAAATACTAACTATTTCAACACAAATGCCTTTGCTGACTTGTTATTGCATTACATATTGCTTCGTCTGATTGAAAGAGTTTTTTGTAACCTTATCTTTTACCATTCGTAGATTTTATTTCTACATTCGTTTTCGTCGCTTGCTCATTCAAGACTGATTTTTTTTGCCACACGTCCTGCTTTGTTTTTTGCAGAACTTCGGGCACGTGTAGGTGGAGCCTTTTTCACAGTCACTGTTTCTGTTTCTGTTTCTGTTTCTGTTAAGGATGCATTTTTAACATTCTTTTTATTTACAGAATCTTCGGCAACATCTTCAGAGATGTCTTTAATTACTTCCCCCCGCCCATCATCTATATTTGATTTTATTTGCTCAACGATTTTGGGTGTTGCTTGTGCAATCAGTTCTCGTGATTTTTGATAGGCATCCAATGGAGATAAATGTACATCTTTATGCTCTATTAAATATGTACGTGCTTGTGAAAACACCATTTGGGCTTTTTCATTAACCTCATCAATAAGCTTCCAACTATATAAAGCTCCAACAGAAGCACTCGCAACGGGTCTTAACTTGGTCAACACTGAAAATTTTGGAAGATGATTTAACCATTGCCATTTCGCATCACCCTCTTCATTCGTAAGCCAGCGTTTGAGTGCCTCAATATCATTACTTGACCCAAGAAGTTGCTGTAATTGATAAACATCATGCGTTTCTAATGTATTTGAGATGGCTTTTAGTCCCATCAAAATTGCTTGTTTTTCTGCAATTAAACCCAGATTAATCTGTTTAAAAACAAATTGAACAATATCTTGTTCCGTTTCTTTATTTAACTCAAAACCATATGAACGACCCACTTGGTAAATTGTCCGCAAAGACATCACAATAGAAACAGGGATATCTATAGTAGAGCCCATGACACCTGTCGCACCTGTTAATGCACCTTGCACTGATGTAATCCATTTATTTTGTTCAGCCAATGCTTTGCTAATTCGTTGTGATCGGCTGACATCTTTCGTTAATTCTTCTAAATCGCGAATACCTGCCTGATCCAATACAGCATCAACCGAGCTTATATTATTGGTAAATGTATTAAGCTGATCAAAGAGATAATCGGAAACTTTGTCTGAAAACTGTGGAGATACAAAGTTAGCAACACGGTCTATTGTTCCATAATGACGACCAAGCAGTTGACGAGAAACATGTGGTACATGCGTACGCAGTAATTGTTGTGGGTTTTCATACACATTTGCTTCAAATACACCTTTTGATCGTGCACTCCCTTCAATCACACGTGTTCGATCTAATGCTAAATTTTGCTTAGAAACATCGTTCGCTGTGACTTGTTGAATTACATCTAAACCAACTTCACTGAGCTTTTTAGCCACTCCAAAAGCATTTATGAGGAATCCTCTTGAACGTTTATTATTAGAATCTTTCATTATCCCTCACACTCCTAAGCTTTCAGTTTATTCAGTAAATACTAGGCACAGTCTCTATTTATCTCAATATTATTGTGTATCTATTCATTAAACAATTACACCTTATCTCATAAATCGAACAACTCGAAAATAGTCATAATATTTGCCATAAGAATTCAAAAATCTTTCTGCTATCATGAACACATTGAAAAAAATATTGAGAAGTGCTTCCAGTTTTAGTTGCATATTAATGTTTCTAGAATTCACCGCTCAACATTATCACCATATAAAGGATCTGTAGATGAAACGTGTTGTAATCACTGGCATGGGGATTAACTCGTGCATTGGTAATACATTAGAAGAAGTAAACCACGCTTTACAAAATGGTATTTCAGGAACACGTCTAAATCCAGTCTACCAAGAACTTAATTTTAAAAGTCATGTAAGTGCTGCTGCGGTTCAAGATTTTGACGGTATTGATCGTCGTGCAAAGCGTTTCATGGGCGTATGTGCAATGTATGCATATAATGCAGCTGTTGCAGCGGTAGAACATGCAGGCTTAACAGCTGAGCAACTTGGTGGTAATCCACGTTATGGTATTGCTGGTGGTTCAGGTGGTGGTTCAACTGCTTCTGTTGTAGAAATGAATGAAATTCTAGAAACAAAAGGTGCTCGTAAAGTTGGCCCTTTCTTTGTACCTCGCAACATGACCAATACCATTACAGCAAACGTTGGCGTTGCGTTTAAATTACAAGGTGTTGCTCATACTATTACAAGTGCTTGCGCAACGTCTGCCGATGCAATTGGTTATGCGTACAACCTCATTCAATTAGGCAAACAAGATTTAATGCTTGCAGGCGGTGGTGAAGAAGATCATTGGTCTCAAAGCTTGTTGTTTGATGCGATGGGAGCACTTTGCTCTAAGTATAACGATACTCCTGAAAAAGCGTCTCGCCCTTACTCTGCTGACCGTGATGGTTTTGTGATTGCGGGTGGTGGTGGTTTCGTTATCCTTGAATCTTTAGAACATGCTCAAGCTCGTGGTGCAAAAATTCTTGCAGAAGTTGTTGGCTATGCTGCTAACTCTGATGGTGCCGACATGGTTGCGCCAAGCGGTGAAGGTGCGACTCGTTGTATCTTAATGGCGCTTGAAGAAGCAAAACAACATGGCGTAGATAAAATTGACTATGTAAATACACATGGTACATCTACCCCTGCAGGTGATATTACAGAACTTCAAGCAATGGGTCGTGCATTTGGTGAAGGTCAAGTTCCTCCACTTAGCTCAACTAAATCTATGACGGGTCATAGCTTAGGTGCAGCAGGCGTTCAAGAAGCTATTTATTCTATTTTAATGATGCAAAATGACTTTATTGCACCAAACATCAACGTGACTGAACTTGATGAAGGTACAAAAGGTTATGACATCGTACTTGAAAAACGTGATGCAAAATTGAATACTGTAATGAGTAACAGTTTCGGTTTTGGCGGCGTAAATGCTTGCCTCGTTTTCAAGAAGTGGGATGAATAATCCCCAAAAGGATATTCAATGGATGCTCCTTCTGATGCTTTCTTATGGGTAAAAGCATTACATATAATTGCCGTGGTATGTTGGTTTGCAGCGCTATTCTATCTACCACGCTTATTTGTTTACCATGCAATGAGTGAAGATGTAACCAGTCATCAACGCTTTGAAGTAATGGAACGTAAGTTATACCGTGGCATTATGTGGCCTGCCATGATTGCAACGCTCATTACAGCTCACTTTTTAGTGGATTGGGGTGATGCAACAAGGCATTACCATGAAGCAATGTGGTTTTATCTTAAAGTAGGTTTAGTTGGATTACTGGTTCTTTACCATTTAGTGTGTGGTTATTACCGTAAAAAACTGATTGATAATGCTCACTATAAATCACATAAGTTTTGGCGTTACTTTAATGAAATGCCAACACTAATTTTATTTGCTGTTGTGATTTTAGTGGTTGTTAAACCAAGCTTCTAAAAGTTAGCAGATATTAAGTACCATCAAAAGCCTCCTAAATTGGAGGCTTTTTTTATTTTTGTTTTAAACAAAGATAACGAATTTTATGATTCAAAGGCGTTGAGTAATATTTTTCAATCAGCCAACTTAAAATAAATACGGCAACAAAATACACAGGCAATAATATTATTTTTTCTATGGGCAGCGTTTGCTTGGGCAAGTAAAAAACTTTTATGACACCCAAAACAATAAGATGAAATAAATACATTTCATAACTTCTCTGCCCCATCCACACTAAAAATTTACCCAGTACAAATTTAGGTTGAACTGATTTATTTTTCTGAGAAAAGCAAAATAATAATATTGCCGTTAAAAATGCAAATACACTTATCCCCCAAGTGCTGACTTCTTTAATGGGTGCATAAAAATAAACGCAACACATCAGCAAGGATATTATGGGGATTAAATAAAAACGATTCACCGCTCCCAATGAAAATTTAGATGCAATCAGCGCAGTCAAACTACCTATAGCAATACCATCGAAGCTTGAAAAATAATGGTACAAATAGGCACCATTTTCACTACCAAAATGCAATGATCTAAAATAAGGCGCATAAGCGATAATGACTAAAAGAGAGATAACAAATAAATTTTCTCGCTTTAAGACCAAACATAAAATTGGAAATGCAATATAAAAAACTTCTTCAACCGATAAAGACCAAAGCACACCTAAAGCATAATTTACCCATCCATATTGAATAATCAGAATATTCATCCAAAAACTAAAAGCTGCAAACACTGTTGTTGCATAAGATATTTCAATATTATTTGGGCTTTGATTTAAAAAGGGTTGCCATCCTAACCACCCTAAAAAACCGACTAAAACAACAAGTAAAACCAAGCAAGGAACAACTCTTGCAAAACGTCGAATATAAAAGTCTTTGATTTTTATATTCGAGATTGAACCATATCTATGCAAAGTATTTTGAGTAATGAGAAATCCTGAAATAACAAAGAACATGGTTACGCCATAATTACCATTTCTTGCAATTAGCGTAGTTAAGCTTTCTTCAAATAATTGTATGCCTAAAAATGTATCGTGAAGCTTATAAGGAATATTAAAGTGGTGAATCAGTACCAATAAAATAGATAAGCCTCTTAAAATATCTATACTGTAATTTCTCATTCAAATGTCTTAGCGCTGTTTTTCCACACTATAAATTAAAAATAACTTTACTTTAAAACTGGTTAAAAATAGATACAAAAAAGCCATGAATACCGAAGTATTCATGGCGCCTAAAAGCTTAGCTATGAATATTTTTTAAAGGTCTAATTTTTTAATACGTGGTTTATAAAGCACACGGTAAGTAATTGCCAAAATAACTAACCACAATGGACTAATAATTAAAGCTTTTAATGTATCAGGCTCTAAACTCAAAATAATTAAAGCAAAGAGTAAAAATGCCAATACAACATATGACATTGCTACGCCACCTGGCATTTTAAACTGAGATTTTTCATGTAGTTCAGGTCTTAATTTACGATAGCGGATGTAACACACCATAATTAAGCCCCAAATACTAATAAAGAGAATCACACACAGCGAACTTGCCAATGTAAATGCTTCCATTGTATTCGGTACAAAATATTGGAAAGCCGCGCCAATCATAATGAATAAACAAGAGAAATATAAACCCTTTGCAGGCACTGAACGTCTTGAAAGTTCTGCAAGCTTTTGTGGTGCTTGACCACCACGCGCCAAACCAAACAACATACGGCTTGTAGAAAATACACCGCTATTCATAGATGACATGACAGATGAAAGTACAACCAAATTCATAATAATGGCTGAAACTGGAATACCTGCATGCAAGAATAAACTTACGAATGGACTTTGATCTGCTGGAATTTCAACCCAAGGTGTAACCGCCATAATCATCAATAGTGACAACACGTAGAACAAAATGATTCGTGTTGGAATCGCATTCACGGCTTTGGGTAAGTTCTTTTCAGGATCTTTGGTTTCTGCTGCCATTGTTCCTAACAATTCCACACCTACAAAAGCGAACATTGCAATTTGGAAACCTGCCAAGAAGCCCATTGCTCCTTTAGGGAACATACCACCATGCGACCAAATATTACTAAAACTAGCAACAGAACCTGTAGGTGCTTGAAAACCTGTGAATACCATGTATCCACCAATCACAATTAAACCTAAAATGGCTAAAATTTTGACAAGTGCAAACCAGAATTCAATTTCACCAAACAGTTTTACAGTAAGAAGATTAATACCTAAAATAAAAACAACACATGCGGCACTAATTAAAGCCTGCCTCATTGGGGTAAAGACCATATCGGGTGGTAACCAAAAACTTAAATAGTTAATAATTGCAGCTAAATCTGCAATACCAACAAGCACCCAACCCAACCAATAAGACCAGCCAATATAATAACCAGCAGCTGGGCTAATTAAATCGGTTGCCATATCAATGAAAGATTTATAGTGCAAATTTGAAAGTAAAATTTCACCTAAAGCACGCATTAAAAAGAAGAACATGAAACCAATAATCATGTAAATGAACAGAATAGATGGACCCGCAAGAGAAATGGTTTTCCCTGAACCCATGAACAATCCTGTTCCAATCGCACCACCAATCGCAATTAACTGTAAATGTCGATTTGATAATTTGCGTTGTAATTCATTTGGCGATGATTTTGCATCATCAAGACCTGTTGTTTTCATAATAAAACATCCATTTAACCGTCTTTTACAAGCTAGATAACATACTTTGATTTAAATCCTAAAACCAAACATTTATGTTACTTTTCACGTTTAACAACTAATCAATCAGTTGTTAAACGTGTGCATTAATTATTTTTAATACTGATCAATCAATTTATTTCAAAAGATTAATCACGTTGCGCTGCTGTTACTGCAATTTCAATAAGCCAATTGGGGTTCACTAAATCCGCTTGAATGGTTGCACGTGAAGGTGTTTCATGACCTTTTAACCAATCAATCCAAACTGAATTTATCGTTTGAAAGTCACTTAAATTTTTCACAAATAATTGTGCAGATAAAATGCGTGTTTTATCTGTATTTGCCAACGCCAAAAGTTGATCAATCGTATTTAAAATTTCAGTGGTTTGACCCACAACATCTTGATCGGTATTTTTAGGCACTTGACCTGACAAATAAACAACCTTATTAAATACAACAACCGAACTCATCACTTCGTTGCTATTAAATCTTTGAATATCTGATTGAGACATTTTTATTTCCTTTTATTGTGATTGCACAAAATTAACGCGTGCTGTTACAGCGCACATCAACTCATATCCAACAGTTCCAGAAGTTCTTGCAACTTCATCTATTGATAGAACAGCACCTTGAGATGAACATCCCCAAAGCACTACCTCACTTCCAATTTGAGCATTTCTTATAGATGTTAAATCGACAACAAGCATATCCATACTGACACGCCCGATGGTTTGTGTTCGGATAGAATCGACCAAAACAGGTGTTCCTGTGGGTGAAATACGTTGATATCCATCTGCATAGCCACACGCAACCACACCTATTTTCATATCGTATTCGGCAACAAAATTTGAGCCATACCCCACACTATCGCCTGCTTTGATATTTTGAATAGCGATAATTTCACTTCTTAAACTCATGGTTGGTTTAAGATTCCAATCTTGAATATCATGTGTTGGATAATCGGGTGAACTGCCGTAAAGCATAATGCCACTACGCACATAATCCGATTGAAGATGTTTTGAATGTCTTAAAATTGCAGCGCTATTACTGATTGAAGTTTTACCCTCTAATTTTTGAGTAATAGATTCAAAAATTTCATGTTGATATACAATTCCATCTTGTCCAAAACGTTCTCCATCTGCATCTGAAAAATGCGTCATATGTGTGATGGATTGAATGATCGTGATCTGTGAAATGCTATGCCAAACCTGCGAATATTCTTCAGGGGTAAATCCTAGGCGATTCATCCCACTGTTCATTTTTAAAAAGACATCAAACTTTGCTTCAGGATGTTGTTGTGAAAATTGTTCAAGCCACTGAATTTGATGTTCACTATGAATTGCAAAACTGATTTGATATTTCTGACAGACATACAAATCATCGAAAGAAAAGACACCCTCAAGCAAAAGCAATTGACGATTACAACCTAAAGCGCGTAATCGCTTACCTTCATCTAAATCAATAAATGCAAAACCATCTGCGGTATGAAAAGCATGATAAACACGCTCAATACCATGTCCATATGCATTTGCTTTTACCACAGCAAAAACTTTGCTATTGGGCATGTGTTTGCGCGCAATTTCTAAGTTATGTTGCAATGCATCTTGATGAATAATTGCAGTAATTGGACGTGGCATTTTCTCTTCCTTGAGCTAACCAATTTGAGTCTTAGGCTATGGCATAACGTTGCAGCGATAAGCCTTCGGTACTAATTTCAGGTGTTTTATCTAAAACTAAATCGCTCATTAGCTTTCCTGAACCACATGCCATTGTCCAACCCAATGTGCCATGACCAGTATTTAAGAAAAGATTTTTAAAGCGCGTTGCACCGATAATTGGTGTACTGTCTGGTGTCATTGGACGCAAGCCTGTCCAGAAGCTTGCTTTTTCAAGGTCGCCACCTGGGAATAAATCACGTGTCACCATTTCTAGTGTTCCACGACGATCTTCATTTAAACCCAAGTTAAAACCGCTAAGTTCTGCCATACCGCCCACGCGAATACGTTGATCAAAACGTGTAATCGCAATTTTATACGTTTCATCTAAAACTGTAGATTGCGGTGCATGTGATGGATCTACAATGGGTACAGTCAATGAATAACCTTTCACAGGATATACAGGTAAATCTAGATCAAGTGGTTTTAAGAAATCACGTGAATAACTACCAAAGGCAAGCACGTATTTATCGGCAGTAAGTACCTTACCATTGACCAATACGCCTTTAATTTCATCGCCTTCCACAATGAGTTTTTCTACATTTGAATTAAATTGAAAATCTACACCAATGGCTTTCGCTTTCTCTGCCAAAGAGTTGGTAAAGATATAACAATCGCCTGTTTCATCATTGGGTAAATGCAAGCCACCTACTAACTTATCTTTAGCTTCTGCAAGCGCAGGTTCCACACGCGCCAAGCCTTCGCTATCGAGCAACTCAAATGCAACGCCTGTTTCTTTTAATACTTCAATATCACGTTGAACAGCTTCTAATTGTGCTTCGTTACGGAAAACTTGTAGCGTTCCTTTAGAACGGTTTTCATAAGAAATACCAATATCTTCACGTAATTGCTTTAGACAATCTCGGCTATATTCCGCCACACGCACCATACGCTCTTTGTTAATGGCATAACGATCAGCGCTACAGTTTTTTAGCATTTGCGCCATCCACTGCAATTGCCACATGCTTCCATCAATATTAATAGCAAGCGGTGCATGATGTTGGAACATCCATTTTACCGCTTTAAAAGGAATTCCTGGAGCAGCCCACGGCGTCGAATATCCCGGAGAAATTTGCCCCGCATTGCCAAAGCTTGTTTCTTCCGCAGGACCTGTTTGACGGTCTAGCACAGTCACTTCTGCTCCCTGCTGCGCAAGATAGTACGCACTGGTCACACCAATAACACCACTACCTAATACAATTACGCGCATCTCGAATCCCTCGAATTTGTTTTCAGTTGATTTAACTAGTATATTTTTGGTTAGATAGTTAAATTCACTGAATTACCACCATTCATCTAGGTAATTTAATATTTTTGTCCTGATTTTTTGAGAATAAAAGGAAATTATTCATGCGACCATTAGACAGAACTGATCGACAGATTTTAAATATTTTGCAAAAAGATGGGCGAATTGCGATCAGTGAATTGGCATCTCGTGTAAATTTATCGACCACGCCATGTTCGGAACGAGTAAAACGTTTAGAACGTGAAGGCATTATTATGGGATACCACGCTCGTGTGAATCCGCAGATGATTGATCGTAATTTATTGGTTTTTTTAGAAATTAAGCTTTCTGCTAAATCGGGCGATGTTTTTGATCAAGTTGCACGTGATTTGATTGAAATCCCTGAAGTTTTAGAATGTCATTTAATTTCTGGTGAGTTCGATTATTTGGTGAAAGCACGTTTAAAAGAAATGAGTGCATATAGACGCTTATTGGGTGATCTTCTGAAAAAGCTCCCATCTTCAGCATCTTCACACAGCTATATTGTGATGGAAGAAGTGAAAGAAACCTTATATTTAGAGATGAGCTGATTTTTTAGCCCATCTCAATCGTTTTAGTTTATTGCAGGTAGATGTTTTAGCACATCTGCAAATTGCTGAATTCGCGCTTTAGGTTCTGCTTTATTTAATTCGTCATTTGAACCATAACCATATTCAACAGCAATAGTTTCAATACCATTTTTACGTGAGCCTAAAATGTCATACTCACGGTCGCCAATCATCAAGCAATGTTCTGCATTCAATTTCTCTTGCTCTAAAATATAGGCAATCAATTCGGCTTTATTGGTACGCTCACCTGTAAGTTCGCTTCCATAAATGACTTTAAAATACTGTGCCAAATTAAAATGTTCTAAAATTTGCTTTGCGTAGATGGTCGGTTTTGCCGTTGCGACATATAAATTATAACCTCGTTCATTTAAGGCTTTTAATGTTTCAGCAACGCTTGGATACACCAAATTTTCAAATAAACCTGTGACAGCAAAACGCTCGCGATATCCCAATAAAGCTTGTTCAGCCAAATCATCATAGATAGAAACATTTAAAATTTTAGCCAATGATGCTTTCAGTGGCGGCCCAATAATCCAATCGATATTTACATCATCTGCAATCGGATGCCCAATTTTGTTTAATCCATAACGTGCCGAAGTCGTAATTCCTACTTTTGGGTCTGTTAAAGTTCCATCTAAATCTATGAGTACGGTATTAATCACGGAGTACACTCTTTCCTATTTTGTGGTTTCACACATTCGATAAAAAAGGCTATCGAGTGTTGAATCAATTTTACATCTAGTTGTTTGTTTTTTTCATTATTTAGATTATATTCTTGAAAATAGTGACGTAAGTCACACTTTTTAAATCAATAATAAAGAATATTTGTATGAAAAAATTAAAAGATTACGCTCAAAACGAATTAAAACAGCTTTCTTCTGAACAAATTGAAAATACTAAACGACCTCATCAAGTTTTTTGCGTTGTCACAGAAGGAGTTACCACTAAAAATAGTGGTGTGGTTCAAGCTCGTTATAGTGAAATTGGATATGCCACGCTTCATGAAAAGCGTCTTGCGACTGTTGGTGATTTGGTGGTTTATCCTGATGGTTCTACCGATAAAATTATTTCAGGTTGTAGCGGTTGCTTGGTCTTGAATGAATTCCCTGTAGCAATTAACCAAAGTGTTTTAGATAACGGTGATGTGATTGAAGAATCAGGACTACTTCATAAAGATTTAGAAATCACAATTTATGAAGATGAGCCTTTGCCTGAAGGTTTTTTAGT
This sequence comes from Acinetobacter portensis, assembly GCF_009372215.1. Taxonomy (GTDB): domain Bacteria; phylum Pseudomonadota; class Gammaproteobacteria; order Pseudomonadales; family Moraxellaceae; genus Acinetobacter; species Acinetobacter portensis. Next base: position 14,448 of record NZ_LWRV01000055.1, read on the forward strand.
TGATCATTGGCTTTCTAGAAAGGTTGCTTCATGATTCGGTATCAAATTTTTGAGAATGACAAAACCACCGTAGGCGGAATTGTTCAACGTCATACTGGAGGAGGAAAATCCTTTATATGGCATGGACGTTTAGCAAGTAATATCGGTGATAAAGTGAACTGCCCTGCATGTGGGTCTACAGGAATTATCCAAGCAGCAGGAATGCGACGACCTTTTGATAATCATAAGGATATACCTGCATTAGATGGTGATCTTTGCATTTGTAAGTGTAGTCCACCACCCGTACTTAAAAACTCACAAACAACATTCAAACATAATGTTACAGGTGGGATTGTTATCAATATTCCTAAAAATCCGCTGAATGTTAGTGTGCCTAGTCTCCAGCAAAATTTGAATAATAGTTTTACTGATAATAGAAAATTTGAAAATTATTATACTGAGCGTAATAAAACTGAGTATGTGAAGTTTTATTGCGGGATTATGCCTTATGATCAAGATAAGTTTGGTCGTAGTGGTGGTGGAGTTACTGTTCAGGTAATTTCAGGAGTATGTGAATTTATAGTTACCTATATTGTTAAGGATAAAAAACTATTTGTAACAGTATCTTATGTACCACCAGTTGTTAAGCATGAAGCGAATAAAATTATTCCTTCTGCGACATTGAGGCTTTATAAGGAAAATAATAGACAGTTTGAGTTGTTAGGCACGCATAAGTTGAAATCAGATAGTGGTATTTGGAATACTGAACGAGGGAAAGAGCCAGTAGGTTTTGTAAATATTACTTTGCCTAAACCAGATTTATCTCTTTTGAAAGTTGAGTTGGATATGGGTTATCAATTAGTGTTTGATGGCGGAACAGTTTTCCCTAGCCCAAGCTTTGTAAAACATAGCTTCACTTTCAATTCAGCTGCTAGAGAAGTTTGATGCAATATTCTTTTATTTTTTTAGTCGGTTTTTTTATATTTGGAAGCACAGCTTGCTCTTCGAGTGAGCAAGGTGTTGCTGATATGGAAAACAAAGTATCAGCTAATGATGTGAAAAAGGAGATTATCAGCGCAGAAGATCAATTAATTATAGATAACTATAAAAAGAAAATTAATACGGAAGATCTTAGTGATACAGAAGCACTTGAAAAGGTTTTAAAAGAAAGTTTAGTTGAAGTTAATAAAATTAAAAATAATTATGAGCGTGAAAAACTACAATTAAATATTTATTCTGCTCTAAGTATGTATAAAGAAGCTTATGAACTAAATAATAAAATGTTAAAAGATTCATTTACTATAGAGCGATTAATACTTCAATGTGATCTCGTCTATATCAGTAAGCGATCAAAAGCAGAATATGAGCAATGTTATGCTAGATTAGCTATAGAGTTTAGAAAAGAGTTGAAGGGAATGCGGAGAAGTGATCCTGAATATGCATATAGTGAATGGGGATACTTACTATTTATGTATAAATCGGGGCATGCTGAGTATCAAGAAAAACTTAAAAAAATGCTTGATTATGCTAAAGATGAGCAAATGAAGCTTACATTTGAGAACTTATATGTCTTAGCTGTAGAGCAAGTTGAAAGTTATAAAAAACTTAGTCAATAACTGATAATGAATAGCCACCAATTTTCTATTGATACAACCGAGTTACGATATACTAGTCAAATTGAATAATTAAAGGATGAGCGCGTGCGCCCAACAGTACTTTGTTTTTCTGGATTAGATCCTTCTGGCGGTGCAGGTTTACAAGCAGATATTGAAGCGATTGGTCAAAGTGGTGCACATGCTGCTATTGCGTGTACAGCTTTAACGGTTCAAAACTCACAACAAGTTTTTGGTTTCGAAGCAACATCAAAAGAACTGCTACTTGCTCAAGCCAATGCAGTTGTCGGTGATTTGCCTATTACTTGTATTAAATCTGGCATGTTAGGCACAACCGATAATATTGCCGCGTTAGCTGAATTTTTAACAGAACACACAAATTATAAATATGTTTTAGATCCTGTTTTGGTTGCCAATAGCGGTGGTTCTTTGGGTGATCAAGCAACTTTAGTTCAAGCTTTTGCACAACTTATTCCTTTGGCAACAATTTTAACGCCAAATACAGTTGAACTAAGAGCCTTAACAGGTATAGAAAATTTAGAACTTGCAACAGCAAAGCTTTTTGAAATGGGTGCATATGCCGTTTTAGTCAAAGGTGGACATGAAGATACACCTGACTACATTCGCAATGCCTTATATATTCAAGGTGAGCTTATTTCTGAAACCAAATGCCCTCGTCTAGAAGGTGAATATCACGGTTCTGGCTGTTCACTTGCAAGCTTTATTGCAGGACGTTTAGCTTTGGGTGATGCCTTAAAAGATGCTGTACATCATGCTGAAACTTGGTTATTTGGTGTATTAAAAAAAGCCGAAACGCCTGTTCCAAATGGTCAAAAAATTCCAAAACGTTTTTAATTTTCTGATATTTAGTAAAAAAGCCTATTTTATACAGGCTTTTTTATTGTCAATTCGGCAAACAAAATAACTTTGCATATATTGCAAAAAATCTGCCGAAACCTACAAACTCACATCAAACTGACATTATCGTTAGAAAGACGACTGACCAAATTGATTCAATATGCACAAACAAAATATCATCAACTTACAAAAGCACGCTTGCAATAGAAGCAAACAAACATAAATATATAACAATACTATTCAAAGACTTAAACAAAACATCATTCGAGTTTTTACTCTAATTTTGACGTTTATTGTCTTTTACAAGTAACATAAAAGTATAAAAACAATGTCATGTTCAGCCATTTACCTTGATAGTTTCGGCAATTTACCATGTATGAAATTGGCAAAAACAATCTTGTAAATTGCCAAATATATTTTTTTAATGTCATTTAGGTCAAATATACGTGAACGCAAAAGAGTCTGAAGTATTTAACGCAAGCCGAGATACAATTAGTATTCACTTTGTGAATGCTGCCCTTACTGGGGTAAAACGCTTAGGCATGGATGTGGAAACTCTGCTATCTCACGTTGGCATTGAAGCAGAATTATTACGTCAGCCCAAAGCACGTATATCACCCGAACAATATACACGCTTTGTAAAAATGTTGTGGATGGTCACGCAAGATGAACACATTGGTTTTACAGCAACGCAATCTCGTCGTTTAGGTTCATTTGCTATTATGTGTCAGCTCATCATTCATGCAAAAACCTTGGGTGATGCTTTAGAGCTTTCTACACAATTCTATAAACTCTTTGGTGATGAATGGTGTGTAAATCTTGAACGTGACAAACATGAAGCACGTTTAGTTCCACTTATTCCTAAAGAAAATGATCCAGATCATTTCATGACTGAAAGTATGCTGATGATTTGGCATGGTCTTGCATCTTGGTTAATTGATCGTCGTATTCCACTTGAACGTGTTCATTTTGGTTATGAACGCCCAAATCATGCAGATGAATATGATGCATTATTCTTTGCACCTGTCATGCAATTCGATACGCCTCGTACCGAAATTACCTTTGCGGCAGATTATTTAGATTTACCTATTCGCCAAACAGAAGAAACGCTTGAAGAGTTCTTAAAAGCGGCACCTGCTCAGCTTCTTGTGAAATTCAAAAATACCAATTCTTTAACTTCACGTATTCGTGATGTCTTAAAGAGCCAAATTGGTGAAGAAATGCCAACGCTCAATGATGTGGCATCGATGTTGTACCTATCTCCACAAACGTTACGACGTCGTTTAGCCGCTGAAGGGAAAAGTTATCAAGGTGTAAAAGATGCTTTACGTCGAGATGCAGCGATTCATTTACTGTTGAATCCAACATTGACGTTAGAAGATGTGGCTCAACAAGTTGGCTTTAGTGAGACCAGTACATTCCACCGTGCATTTAAAAAGTGGACGGGGGTAACTCCTGGTTTATACCGTCAACTTCACGGTTATCATTAATTCAGCACAAATAAAAAAGTCCATCCTGTGATGGGCTTTTTTATAAGAAATTTCAAATTTACGAGAAACACTCCCTCTCACAATGACTGATTAATAAAGCGTATAAATCTCAAAAACTTGAATAAATAATTTTTGTATAAGGAGATTCTTAGCTCCTTATTTTTATAATCTATGGAAAAATAAAAACCTTAATTATTATAGGTATTTATAAGTTTCTTCAAAAATCAGCCTAAATTTATGCTATAACAATCCACAACTTCTAGTTTTCATTGATTAGGATCCTCGTTATGAGTGATAAACCTGCTACTAAAAAATCTTTATGGCAATCACCTTTTTTTTACGTTGCCGTTGTTCTAAGTTGTCTTTTTCTCGGATTCTTCTACTTAGCTGTAACCAATGAACCAGATTACATGCCAAGTCAAAAGCAAGCGCAAAACCATTCTGCACATCAAGCAACAGCATCATCTGAAGCAACTGTTGCTGAAATGAATATGTCAGAAGAAGAGCATGCGAATATGTCTGATGCATCAAGTGCGCATGGTCACTAATCGATATCTTTAAAAATTGCGAGGCTTCTGTCTCGCTTTTTTATATCTTGCTTTTACTGATCTTAAAAATTTTAAACTCACTTTCTATTTCATTATTTATTACACATACTTTCAATCAGAAACAAAAAACTGTGTTCTATTATTCGCCCTTAACTTCAGTTCAACTACGCATAGACTAAAACAACACAATTTAATTGAGTTGAAATGTCCAATGAAGTTATTTTATAGCAACGATTTTAAAATAAATGTAGATAAATTTAATTTAGCAAATACATCCAATATTTTAAGAATAATTTGTGGTTTGTTTTTAATCCCAGAGGTTTTTGGGAAATTTACAGGTTTTATGCAGCTTAACCCTAATATTGTAAATTTCTTTGCAAATGTTGGATTAAACCCTCCTGAATTTTGGGTTTACTTGGCAGCAATTGGAGAGCTTTTCTGTGGTTTAGCATTAATATTTGGTATTTGTACTCGCTATGCCGCAATTGGTGCCGCAGTTATTCTATTTGTTGCTGTTATCGCATTAAATATTTTGCGTGGTCATTTCGCTTGGACGTGGTCTATTGGTGGTGATGAATATCTTGTTTTTTGGATTATCTGCTGTTGTATTGTTGCCTTAAATGATTTTAAAACTCTAAAAAGCTAATTTATGCTTGTTCCTATTCATCTGAGAATTTCAGCATATGAAAAAAAGCGAGAATAATCATCTCGCTTTTTTATATAAATTTCACGTTCAGTTCAAAGACAAATTCATATCAATATGTGGAATTCCACAATCTAAATAAGTATCACCATTTACGCTAAAACCAAGCCCTTCATAAAAGGCAATTGCATAGACTTGCGCAGATAATTGAAGATGCTTTCGTTGCTGATTCTTTGCCACTTCAATAATTTCAAGCATCAACAACTTACCAAGACCTAAGCCTCGATGAGATTTCAATACAGCTACACGACCAATGCTGTTATTTTCCAATAAACGAGCCGTTGCGACTGCCCTATTTTGATCATACATCACAAAATGAAGACTAATAGCATCTTGCTCATCCCACTCATCTTCCGCTGCAATGTTTTGCTCTTCTATAAAAACTCGCTCACGAATCATTTGAGCATCTTGTTTCAGTTCATCCCAACAACCTGAAACGATTTTATCATTGGCTGAATTTGATTCTGTCATTTTAGTTCCTTAGCACTTACAGCCAATATCTTGCTGATCCCACGCATCATTCATCAAAAGTTCTAAAGAATGCTTTTTAATACCATACATCTCTTTTAAAGCTTGAATTTGTGCAAGCACAGCTTGATCTGGTGCTGTGTAATCTTTTCGTTTTGTTGCCAAAATCATTTTATTTTTACTGGTATGCTCTAAAGCAACAAATTCAAAAACCTTAGTTTCATAACCATAAGCTTTTAAAATTAAAGCACGAATTGTATCTGTTAGCATTTCCGCTTGTTGTCCTGCATGAATGCCAAATTGCAACATTGGCTGTAAAACCATTGGGGCTTTTAATTGCGGACGAAGCTCTTTGTGACAACACGGCGCGCACATAATCATCTGTGCATTTAAGCGAATGCCCGTATGAATGGCAAAATCGGTTGCGACATCACACGCATGTAATGCAATCATCACATCTAAACGTTCTGGCGCATAAGTACGTACATCGCCTTGGAAAAAATCGAGCTGATTGAATTGAGCATCTAAGGCTAAGTTCTGGCAAAACTGAACCATTTTTTCATTCAATTCCACCCCTGTTACATGTGGCGTTTGAATATTTTTGGTCATGTAATCGTATAAAGCGAAAGTTAAATAGCCTTTTCCCGAACCAAAATCGACAACATTTAATGCATGATCATCGGTTTTAATTTGTTCTAATGCACCTGAAAAAATTTCGACAAACTTATTAATCTGCTTCCATTTACGCGCCATGCTCGGAATAATTTGTGCTTTTGCATCGGTAATGCCCAAGCCTTGTAAAAAGGCACTATCCTGATCTACAAAACGATGCTTTATGCGGTCATGCCCTTGTTGTTCACTGGCTTTCAGTGCAGGTTTATTTTTGCTGATGCTCAACATCACTTTTTTCTTATTTTTCTTTAATTGAAGCTCTTGCTCAGTTGTCATCAAATTTGCTTGTTTGCACACATTCAAAAAATCAGTCACGACATCCATTGCTTGCTGAATAGGAATATTTTTAGTGACATCTTGAGTCTTATATCTATACAAACAGCTTAAAAATTGCTCGCCTTGCAGTAAAATGACTCGCAAGGTTATTTTTTCTAAACTTTCCAATTCACCTTTGTACTGGCTAAAAATTATTCGATCAAAACTTTGTGTTTCAATAGCTTGCTGAAAGGTTGCTAAGAATTGCTGTTCTTGAACTGAGAGATTTGCCAATTGAGACATGAGTAAAACCTAAAGTAAATTGCAGTTAAAGTGTAAATGTTCTTACACAAAAATGAAAATTGAATTACTATACACTTGTATATTTAACTATATGGCACAAGCCTATGAATACGCCACTCATTCAAGATTACGATATTTCAGAAGAACGAATTAACGTCTGGACTCATGGTCTTGGTGCAGTACTTGCCTGTATTGCAACAGTTTTAATGATTTATAAGGGTAGCTATTTAAGCACAGGTCAATGGTTTGGACTCTGGGTTTATGGCTTTAGTATGATCCTTCTTTTTACAGGATCTATGCTATACCACATGGCGAAAACACCTGAAAAACGTTTTTGGTATAAAAAATTAGACCATACTGCCATCTACTATTTGATTGCGGGAACATATACCCCATTCTTAGAGCCTATCCAGTATTA
>NZ_LWRV01000056.1 GCF_009372215.1 Acinetobacter portensis
ACCTCATGTTTGAATTCGCCTGATATTAGAATTACTCCTGCTTCTTATTACAATGATCCATCACTGAATAATGCTATAAGAGATGATGAATTAACATTTGAGTTGTTAATGCGAGCCGATGATCTGATTATAAAAAATATTGAAGGTTCTGACATTCCTGTATTTGGAAATGTTAAATTTAAGCTAGAAAGCAATACTAATTATTATGTACATTGCTTTGCTTCTAAATACACTTATCGTGAATTTGATGATTTCGATGCTGATTGTTGTATTGTAATCGATAAACCAAGAATACTCTTCCAAAGAATGATGAAGGCTATGAAATCGAAGGTACCTGAATTTAATGGCTTTGCTACACCTGTTAGATATCTTGATCCTTTAAATGCAAAGCCTTATGAAGTCGATATTTTTTTTGCAAAGCATTTTAAATATACATATCAAAATGAAGTTAGGGCTATTTGGATACCGAATGAAGCTAAGGAAAAACTAGAAGAAATATTTATAAATATTGGTCCAATGACTGACTATGCAAGAATAGTTTGTATTTAATGAAAGGGATTATACGAAATCTAAATCTATCTACGAATACAACTTATAAAACCGATACTCAGGAAAAATTAACCCGACGATAAAAAGAATAGTGAATCCTATCCAAGTGAATAAAGCCATTGCTCTAAGTTGTTCTGTATTCCATTCTTCAGAATTTCCATCAAAGAAAAAAATACTTTTCCATCCCTTAATTGCATCTGCACCACCCCATGAAAGAATCCATTTACAGGTTAAGCTAATGAAAATATACAAACAAATCCAAACAGGCGTAGACATAACTTTGAATTCTTAGTTTTTATAAGTAAATAAAATATAACACTATTATTTTAATTATTTAACTCATCATCACAAAGCTTACATTCTAACATCACACCTAATTTTTCATTGCGACCATCTTCCGTTAATACCCATGGACGGTTCTGCCACGGTGGTGTATGGCGAACATGCTGATTATGCCCGCAAGCCAAATTTGCTACCCAATGATTTTCATCATCCAAATGAAAACCAATAATTGCTTGTTGCATCAAAACATCCTCAACATAAAAGAATAAAAAGGATTACGGAAATTCAGAAAAAGAAACAGGAAATCTCCGTTATACTCCTAAGCAGATCATTTTTAAAAGAGCAGAAATATGCGCGTACTTGTTGTGATGGATCCCATCGAAAATGTAAATCTAAAAAAAGACTCATCAATGGCTATGCTTTGGGCTGCGGCACGACGTGGTCATGAACTAGGTTATGCATTACAACAAGATTTATATATTGATCAAGGTAAAGCATTTGGTCTGATTTCGCCTTTAAAAGTATTTGAAGATTACGACCATTATTTTGAGTTAGGTGAAAAACAAAAACAATCAATTGCTGCGTACGACGTGGTACTTATGCGTAAAGATCCTCCGTTCGATATGAACTTTGTCTATACCACGTATATTCTAGAACAAGCAGAGCGTGAAGGCGCATGGATTATTAACAAACCACAAAGCCTACGTGACTGTAACGAAAAACTATTCGCAACACAGTTCCCTGAACTTCAAGTGCCAACATTAGTAACATCACAACAAAGCCTTATTCGTGAATTTATTGCAGAACATAAAGACGTGATTGTAAAACCACTCGATGGCATGGGCGGAACAGGTATTTTTCGTTTAACGATTGATGGTGCAAATACAGGTTCTACGTTAGAAATGCTCACTGAAATGGGTCAACAACCTATTATGGCTCAGCGCTATATTCCTGAAATTGTCGATGGTGATAAACGTATATTAATGATTAATGGTGAACCTGTACCTTATTGTCTTGCACGTATTCCGCAAAATGGTGAAACGCGTGGTAATTTGGCTGCAGGTGGTCGTGGAGAAGCTCGTGCTTTAACCGAAAATGACAAAGCAATTGCAGCAAAAGTTGGTCCATTTTTACGTGAAAAAGGATTGGTTTTTGTTGGTTTGGATGTCATTGGTAATTATGTGACAGAAATTAATGTGACAAGCCCAACGTGTATTCGTGAAATCGACAATCAATTTGGTACTTCAATTGCCGATGATTTGTTTGATGTTTTAGAAGCAGGCCTGAAAAACAACTAAGTTAAAAATGTGAGAACGTTGTGTTATCTGCATTAAAGAAAGTTTGGACATATCCAAATAAGAAAATAGTCCTACAAGAATTAAAAACAATAGCGAAAGCAAATCCGAAAAAGTTTGTGGTAGATGCCACAACACTTTTCGGATTTGCGAAAAGCTTTGAATCGCATTTAATTATTGGCAATCAACGGTTTAATGAGTTAGGTTTGCATCGTTATCGGGTAGAACTTGCATCTAAACTTGCGTACAACAGACGACAAAAACTCGCAGAAATGCTTACCCAAGATGAAGTGGAGCAATTTCAAAAAAATGGCTTTATTTTAAAAGAAAACTTTTTGCCTGAAGATGATTTTGAAAAGCTATCAAAAGAACTTTTAGAAACGCCATTAGAAACCAGAGAAACATTGCAAGGTGATACGGTTACACGTCGAATGGCGCTAGATGGTGAAACCTTAAAACAATTACCTGCAACTGAAAAATTACTGAATGATGCTAAATGGAAAGGGCTTTTGAACTATGTAGCAAGTTCTAAAGTTCAGCCCATGTATTATGTGCAAGTGATTTTATCGCATGTTCGTAAATCTCGTCCCGATCCACAAACAAATTTACATAGTGATACTTTTCACTCAAGTGTAAAAGCATGGTTGTTCTTAACCGATGTGGCAGAAGATGAAGGTCCTTTTGTTTATGTTCCGGGTTCACATATTGTGAATGAACAGCGTCTAGATTGGGAGCATCAACAATCTGTTGCAATGAATGAAAAATCGAATGCGCTGAGTCGTCGAGGTTCGTTAAGAATTCAGCAGAGTGAGTTAGAAAGTTTGGGGTATGGTCAGCCACAAGCATTTGCTGTGAAAAAAAACACATTGGTTGTTGCAGATACTTACGGTTTTCATGCTCGAGGACCAAGCGTGCGACCATCTACACGTATTGAACTTTGGGCTTATGGTCGACGTAGTCCATTTTTACCGTGGATTGGTTTTAACATTTTTGCATTCCCCATGGTTAAACAACATTTAATTCCTTGGTATTGGACGGGGCTCGATTATCTTGAACAAAAATACCACCGAAAAAATCCGTGGCGAAAAGTTGGAAAGTTGAAAGCAACAGATCCTGCTGTAATGGTAAGTAAATAGCCTAAATTTCACCAGAAAGTAAAAAAGAGTCATTTCGGCTCTTTTTTATTATTTTGAAAAATAAGGGGGGAGAGAGCCAATAATTACAAAATTCCTCATAGATTCTCTAAAAATACGAGAATTTGCGTAGATTAATAATAAATCTAGGGTCTGTTGACATTTCA
>NZ_LWRV01000057.1 GCF_009372215.1 Acinetobacter portensis
AATTGATGACACGCCCTAGATAATGATTATTTATTCATACTTAACAACGAAAGTTGCATCAGCATTTGCTGTACCTGGAGTCGCTGTACCAGTAGATACATAACGTGCAGTAAAGTTAAGATCGTTATTACCTTCTAATAAAGTTTTAGGGTTAGAGAAATCCTTACCACTAAAACCTAAAATTTTAGATTTATCATCAGCAACTTCAATACCAACATTCTGTGCAGCTGTTGCATTAGTACCGCCAGCAGATACAGATAGTAGTTCTGGATTTACATCAGAAGTTTGACCATAAAAAGCAACAGCCGCTGTCGCCTGAACAGTAGGATCACAATCAACTAGTTGAATTTTAAACGGTACAGGTGTTGTTTTTTTACCAGCTTCTGCTAATGAAGCTGTGCGGTATTGACCTAACTCAACAGTTTGATTTGCAGATGCTGTGCTAACAGCACATGCTGCATTTACCAACTCACCCGTAAAATGCACAGTTCCACCATTAACGGTTATAGGATCAGCAGCAAATGCTGTAGCTGAACATAAAACTGTTGATAATAGAGTTAAATTTAATGCATTAATTTTCATAAGAATACCCTGTAATTATTAAAAAAATTGTTTACCAAACGGTCTACGCATAGTACTTACAAGAAGTTACTTACAGGGTAAAGTTGCGTTCAATAATCACACATAAAAAGTAAGGATTTGTTTTTTATGTAAAAATTACTTAATATATAATTTAAATAAACTACACTATATTTATAGGGTAATTATTATTTTAAGCATAAACACCACACATATCTCATAATATCTATATGTTTTTAAACAAGTTAATCAGTATAGATGGTTTTTTAAGCGAGGTTTTAACTCTAAAACCTAATATTTGATTTAGTTCTTTTTTTAAATTTCAATCGCAATATATGTCACATTTATGTAATAAACCCAGATTTACCACATAAATTCATTAAAAAGAGCTACCTATGAGTAATATTTTAGGTATAAAAGAAAATGAGGTTTGCAACTTCTTTTACAACCTATCCATTAACAATCGAGTGTTACATCAACTCAGAATACATCTAATATTTTTATGTTTTTAGTTGATTCTTACTCGAATTTAGATCACCACAACGCCCCTATTATTAGCTCTTCGCATAATGCATATTTAATTGAAAAACATTAGATTTAAAGTAATACAACAAAATCCAAGAAAACATGTATTGCATAGCTATATAGCGCTTTTTCCTAGCTCAATTATTTTCAGCATTAGGATTAAATTAGTGAATAGAGTTTTAAAATTCATACTTATAAAATAAAAACACCGCATAAATTTCTTTATGCGGTGTTTAAAGCTAAAACTAAATGAACACTTAGAAGCTATATGAAACTTGTAAATTCACCTGTTTATTTGTGCCTTTATCTCCACCAGAAGCATAAGCATCATCAAACCCTGATGCTGTACTTAACATCGCATCATTTTTACCTAGAATATATTCAGCATAGAATGTTAAGTCCTTATAACTTGCTGCTGCACCAATAATATTACGTGTAGACGTTGCATAGCCTTTTTCATCTTTATCGTAGCTGCTATACATCGCATAAGTGCTGATCGAGTCAAACTTACCTACATCTTTAAAGGTATAACTCACATCAGCTGTATAAAAAGTTCCTTTATTCGCAACCATGTAGTTATCATCAAATGATCCCATTAAAGATGATTTTGGATTAATCGGATCTTTATTATCTACATCATTTTGACCTACAGTTAAGCTAACTGCTAAATCGTTGTAAGCAAGGTTCCCAAATAGCGCCCAAGCTTTACGATCACCTGTTGCGTTGTACGTTTTATTATCAATATCTGAATACCAATAAGATGCGCCCACATTAGAACTTAAACCTTCGGGTAATCCACCAATATCTTGTTGCACACGAACAACAAACATATTCTTTTCATCTAAATGTGCATTGCCAGATGTATTAGGGTTTACATAATTTGATGAGTATCTGCTTGCATCTTTAGAAGAACCGCCATAGTTACCACCATCACCTACAAAATAAGCAAGTTCAACTTTGGTTCCTGAATCAAATTTACCCTGATATTTCAAACCTAAATTATGAACATCTTCTAGACCAATTTGGGTGATTATACCGCCATAGTTATTACTTTCCCAAAAACGACCTGGACCAAATGGTACAGCTTGTAAACCTGCTTGTACCAAGTGATTATCATTAAAGTTATAACCTGCATACGTATCTACAAGTGTAGAAAAATCACATAACTTATCAAACTGATAACAACGGTATTCAATATGTCCAAATATTTTTGGTGACTTATAGTCCACATTAATTTTAGCAGCATCAAAAGTTAATTTATGGTCGCTATCAGACCAGCTTTTATCTTGGTATTTAGCACGTAAAAAACCTGAAACTGAAAGTTCCCCCAAATCTGTTTCAGGATTACCAATTTTTAAATCTGCTGCTACAGCTGGAGTCCCCAAGCACCCTAAAACTACGAGTGCGATACATTTATTTAACGCATTTTTTTGCATAATGATGTTCTCATTTAAGAGCTGATTAAAAAACGATTAATTCGGTTGAATAAATTATTGAGGCATATACTTTTGCACTTCTTCATCGGATGGTGCTTGTAAGTTATATTTCGCGATGAGCTTGTCGTATTCACCCGATTTCTTCATTGCATCTAAGCCTGACTTCACTTTTTCAAGCATTTCAGCATTTCCTTTTGGTATCGCAATACCACCAAGCACAGGAAAGAACGGTTCTGTAGAACTAATTTGGATACGACCTTTCAGTTTATCTACCGTACTTTTCGCAACACTCGCATCGTCATAATGTGCATCTACCGCTTTTGCTAACAATGCTTGTACAGATTCAGGTGATGTATCAAATTCACGAACGGTAATTGCGCCTTTGCCTTTAGCAACACAACTTTCAGCAGACATTTCATGTAATTGTTTTGGGAACATTGAACCTTTTTGTGCTGAGATGGTTTTTCCGCATAAATCATCACGTGTTTTCGGTTGATAAGGTGAGTCTGAAAGTGCAATTAATGCTTCCGTTGTCATGTAATACGGAACCATGTCTACTTTTTCTAAACGCTCTTTTGTGATGTATAAAGCTGACATTACTAAATCAAATTTCTTCGCCTCTAAACCTGTAATTAAATTAGAAAAACGGCTGTCTACAAACTTGGCAGTTTCACCTGAATTAGCAAATATTCCATTCGCAATATCAATATCAAAACCAACAGGCTGATCATTTTCAATAGACTCAAATGGAGGGAAAGTCATATCACTACCAATTTGATAAACCTTTGCAGTCGTTTCCGTTTTATCTTCTGCTTTTGATTCAGTTTTTTCGCTACATGCAGTTAATCCCCAAACTAAACATACTGCTGCAACAAGCGGTTTCATCTTTAACATTGCATTCATTTTGAAACTCCCATGACACATTTTTAATTGGCTTAAAAATGTTATACGTGAGTTTTTTTCATAAAGTAATTTTGAATTTCCGTGCTAGTAATCTTAAAAAAGCGATGCAAACAAATAGCTAAAACAATTTAGAATTTTTATAAATTCCAATGAGATAACTTAAATGAAAAGTGAATCACAAATACGCATAGATTTAGCTGCAGCGCTTCGTTTAAGTGCAAAATTAGGTATGCATGAAGCCGTTGCAAACCACTTTAGTGCAGCAGTTTCGGAAGATGGGAAATCATTTTTATTGAACCCTAAATGGGTGCATTTTTCGAAGGTGAAAGCCAGTGACTTAATTTTGGTTCATGCCGATGATTCTGCAAGTTTTGAGAAAGGAAAAATTGATTCAACTGCTTGGGCTATTCATGGACAAATCCACAAATTACGTCCAGACATTAAAGTTATTATGCATTTACACCCTATTTATGCCACTGCACTTTCTTGTTTAAAAAATCCAACTTTACTACCTATTGAACAAAACAGCGCACGCTATTTCAATCGTGTTTCTTACGATTCAAACTATAGCGGAATGGCAGATCAGCTTGCAGAAGGTCAGCGTTTAGCAGCTTTATTAAAAGATAATACTCGCCTATTGATGGGCAATCATGGCGTACTGATTGGTTCACATGATATTGGTATTGCTTTTGATGATATGTACACTTTTGAACGTGCTAGCCAAATTTTAATAAATGCCTATTCAACAGGACAAACCTTGAATATTCTAGGTGATGATGTTGCTGAGAAAACCGCTCAAGATTGGGTAAAAATTGAAGATTTCAGCATTGCACATTTTGAAGAAATGAAAGATATTTTAGCCCAAGAAGACCCAAGTTTTATGAATTAATCTATTAATTTTTTTCATTCGATTAACATATAAAAAAGAGCTTCAATTGAAGCTCTTTTTCTTTATTTACTTTTTGTTGATCTACATTGGTTAAGCCATTTCTAAACCCGCTTGTTGCACAAAGAAAGATGCACCTTTTGGTTTTTGTGGAAGTCTTAATTGATTTTCAGACATACGCACTTGACCACTTTCCACACCATACACCAATTGTCCTTGATGTACGCTTGGTAATGGGTTATCTGACAATGCAACGGCATCTTCAGCAGCATAAACCGTAATAAATAAATAACGTGGCAGCTCTGTATTATTCGCACCCGATGCATGAAGTAAGCGTGTATGCATAAAGCAAACGGAACCCTCAGAACCTACACATGATACATATTTTTGGCACTTTTCAGCCTCTACAGTATCTTCTACTTTTCCTGTGAATCGTCCATCTTGCCAATGGTTATACAACTCACCTTTATGACTACCCGGAATCACTTGTAAAGGACCATTTTCAGCAGTCACCTCTCCCACCATGAGCAATGCAGTAATCATGTCGTCATTGGTATGTGGTGTGAATGGAAAGTCTTGATGCCATTTTACAGTTGTTGCCGTATGTGGAAGTTTTGCATTCACTTTACTATGATGAAAACGTGTTCCACTTCCACCAATAAGCTGACCTGCCATTTCCGCCATACTTGAGTGAATCGCTGTTTCAAAATAAGCATCTGAAATTTCTGTTGGAGAACTTACACGTCTTAATGATGGATGATCGGCACTATGGTCTGTTGGATCGACATCAAAGCGTGAACGACCATCAATTGTTTCGCCATATGCTTCTGTATAATCACGGCTTTCATCTACCCAAGATTCAAGTTGAGCTCTTAAGCCTAATAGTTCATCTTGGCTTAAAACATTTTCAACAACTAAAAAACCATCTTTATGAAATTGATCTATTTGTGTTTGGTTTAACATTTTAGTTTCCTTATCACTTCATCATTATTTATTCATCACAGCTTTAATGTCTTCATCTGTTGGTGCTTTTAAACCATAAGAAGCCAAGATTTTTTCGAAATCACCCGATGCTTTAATTTTGTTAATGCCATCTTCAATTAATTTATACGTCGCAGTATCACCTTTACGAATACCAATTCCCCCTACAGTTGGGAAAAATTCTTCAGTAGATGTGATTTTGACTTTTCCAGCTAAATGACTTTCTGCGGCTTTAAGCACAGCCGCATCGTCATATTGAATTTCTACAGCATGAGCAAGCAATGCTTGTGTTGTTTGTGGTGATGTTTCAAATTCACGAATGGTCATTGCAGGTTTCCCTTGAGCGACACAACGTTCTTTTGAAATTTCTTGTACTTGTGCAGAAAATGCCGTGCCTTTCATTGCACCAACTGTGCGACCACATAAATCGTTTGGTCCTTTTGGATCTAGCTTAGAATCGCTCAATACCAACAATGAAATATCCGTTTTGTAGTATGGGATCATGTCAATTTGTTCAAGACGTTCTTTGGTGATGTACATCGAGGAAAATAAAATATCGAATTTCTCACCTTTCAAACCTGGAATTAAGTTTGCCCAACGGGTGTCAATCCATTCAGGTTTATACGTGCCATCAACTTCCGCAATTTTTTCCATAATTTCAACGCTGACACCACTAGGTACACCATCTTTTAAAAACTCATACGGTGGAAATGTTAAGTCTGAACCTACAGTTACAGATTTTTTAGCAGTTGATTCGGTTGAAGCTGTTTCATCTTTTTTTGCACAAGCTGTTAAGAATAAGCTACCAACAAGAGCACCGACTAAAATTGATTTATTTTTCATTACATTTCCCCAAAGTTAAGTATTCATTTATTCTGTAATTAAAATATAGATGATTATTTTTAATAATCCGATTAGGATTTTTTAATGCAAAGCTTTATAAAAATAAAAATTATCCAAAGTACATCTTTATGAATATAAAAAAGCAGCCAAAATAGCTGCTTTTATTAAATATAGTTTTCATTACTCTTTCGAAATAAATCTTTGGAAACGTTCATTTTCTGATTTTTCCAATATTTCTGGAGCATCATTTAAAATAACATGACCACCTTCCATAAATACCACACGATCTGAAACTTTAAATGCAAAACGCATTTCATGTGTCACAATAATCATTGTTAAACCTTCACTTGCTAGCTCTTCAATAACTTTAAGTACTTCATTTACAAGCTCAGGATCGAGTGCCGAAGTTGGCTCATCAAATAAAATAATGGATGGTTGCATTGCCAAAGCACGGGCAATTGCAACACGTTGTTGTTGACCACCCGAAAGTTGATGCGGATATTTATTCGCATGTTGCTTCATGCCTACTTTTTCAAGCATCGCAAGTGCTGTAATTTTGCTGTCTAATACTGTTCCTAAGTTGTGGTACAAAGGCGCAAGCATCACGTTTTCTAAAATTGTTTTATGCGGAAATAAATTAAAGCTTTGGAAAACCATTCCCACGTGAATAATCTGCTTTTTGTATTCAGGTGAATGTTCTGTAATTTCCTGATCTTTTAAAAAGGGTTGCCCCAATAAGTTCACAGTTCCTTTATTTAAAGTTTCTAAACCATTTAAAGTACGAATAAGTGTTGTTTTTCCTGAACCTGATGGCCCAATAATTGAAATGACTTCGCCCCATTTTACTTTTAAATCTATGCCTTTAAGAACGTCTTGATTACCGTAAGATTTATGAATATCAATTGCTTCTAGCGCATACTTTCCAGCTTGATCTGTTGAAATTTCTTTACGTGCGCGTACCGATGCAATAGGAAGTTGATTCAATGGATCATTGTCTTCTAACAACCCGGGCTTACGGTTGGTAATATCAATCTTTCTTTCAAACCAACCCAGTAACCAACCAAATAAAGTCACAATTAAAACATAGTAAAACGCAACTGCAAGCATCGTTTCCATAACCAAAAAGTTTTGCGTATATAGGCGTTGTCCTACTAATAAAATTTCAGTTAAAGAAATAACAGAGACTAAAGATGTTAATTTCACAATTGAAACATATTCGTTTCCAAGTGCAGGTAATGCCACCCGAAATGCTTGTGGAATAACAATTAAACGCTGAATACCTGAGTATTTAATGCCTAATGCTTTACCTGCTTCAATTTGACCTTTATGAATTGCAGTTAAACCACCACGGTGAATTTCTGCAATATAAGCTGCCTCACTTAAAGTCATGGCAAGTAAACCCGCAATAAAAGGTGATGCTAAAACAATGCTCGATGCAGGGAAAATTTGTGGCAAATTATAGGTAAATACAAGTAAAACCAATAAAGGTAAGCTTCTAAAAAACCAAATATATAAATCACTTGCCCATGCTACAGCTTTGAATTTGGATTGTTTTGCAAATGCCAAGATAAACCCCAACACAATGCCAATCACCCAGACCAAAACACTAAGTTCAATTACTGTCCATGTTGCAAGCCAAAAACTTTTATGTGAAAACAAACTGAATGTGTATGCCCAATTAAAATCCATTCAAAACCTCACTTACATGATTCTTATCTCTTTCCTTTGTTATATCGGAATTTATATAAATAAGTAATTTTGAAAAATTGAGTCATTAATGTTGTTTTTTTTAAGCAATAAAAAAGACCAATATAATAATTGATCTTTAATTTAGTAAATAAAAATGCATTAAAATAATGCATAAATTAATTTATTTAAAAAAATATTTTTAAATATTTATACACACAAATTAATTAACATACAAATATTATTTTAAAATAATCATACTTGCAAACTAATTAATATCTTTTCTAAGAAAATATCACATTGATTCAGCTGATCTACCGCAACATACTCATTGGGTTTATGCGCTACAGCAATATCACCTGGCCCACAAACCACCACAGGACAATTCAGCGCACCTTGCAACAAACCACCTTCCGTACCAAAAGAAATATTTCCAATAGATGTACTTTCAGGCAATAGTTTCTGAATAAATTGAACAGCCTCAATGGTTGAAGATGTTTTTAATCCCGGATACTGATTAACCTCCTCCACATCAATATGAATTTGAAAATCTTGTTTAATATTTTCAATAATTTTCTGCTGAATATCTAAGCTATTATCTTGTGCTAAATGTCGAATTTCATAATCTACAACACATGAATTAGGCACAATATTTAATGCCGTTCCACCTGCAATTTTTCCTACATGTACAGTGGTGTAAGGAATGTCATAGCCTGAATCTTGTTGACCTTGTTCCCTTAAATATTGCTGAACATTTTGTAAAGATTCCACCAATTTACTTGCTACATGAATCGCATTAACGTAATTCGGTGCTAAAGCAGAATGCCCTTCTTCCCCACAACATTGTGCTCGAAATACAGTTTTTCCTTTATGTGCCAATGCAAGTTGCATCATGGTTGGTTCACCAATGACACACATAATTGGAGAAATAAGCGTTGATGCGAGTTGATCTAGAATTCTACGTACACCAATGCAACCAATCTCTTCATCATAAGAAATACATAAATGCAGTGGTCTTTTTAATTCAAGTTTAGAAGCTTTTAGCATTGTGATCACTGCACAGGCTAAAAAGCCTTTCATATCTGCTGTGCCACGTCCATAAATATTGCCATTTTTGTGAGTTGCTTCAAAAGCAGGTGTATCCCACTGTTGCCCTTCAATAGGGACAACATCTGAATGCCCCGATAAAATAATTCCCGCCTGATCTAATGGTCCAATACTTGCCAATAAATTTGCTTTGTTTTTTTCAGCATTAAAATTCAATTCGACTTGAATGCTATTTTGCTCAAATAATTCTTTAATAAATAAAATGAAATCTAAATTGCTCTTATATGATGTGGTATCGAATGCTATAAGTTTAGACAAGAGAGCAATACTATTAAAATCGTTCATAAATTTAAGCCTCCTCCACAACACGCTTCATACGAACATGCGGATCAAAGAAATGCGCATCTCCCATTCCAGGGATATATTGATTAGATAAAAATGCACGACAACGACTAATAAATGCTTGAGAAACCGTATTTAATGTTGCATTTTTAGCCGTCGCTAAACCTATTTTCATAGGACGATGCTCACCTGCAAGACGCAAACGCACAAGGCGCTTTCCATCTAAAGAATAATTGTTTTTCGGACGTACATTTAAAATGGTATATCCCAAATTATTAGCAACCATTGAACGTACAACATCAACATGACGAGATGAATGTGCCACTTTTGGGCTTAATTTATGATTTCGGAATAAAGAAATAAAATAATCATTACTAAATGGCATATCGAGTAATACCATTGGATGTTCTGCTAGCTCTTCTAAAGTCACCGCAACATTTTTCGCTAAGGGATGTGCTTCACTTACAAGAACATGCGCAGGCAAAACAGCTAAAGATTCAAAATTGATAAGATCGTGGTCAATATTTAAATCGTAAGTTAAAACAACATCTAACTCATTTCGAACCAAGCTATTGAGTAAAACTTGCTGATCATCTTCGCATAATTCTAAATTGACACTTTTATATAAATTCGTAAAACCATGAATAATTTCTGCATAAATCATCGGTGAAAATGCAGTAAAACATCCAAGCTTTAATGGACCACGAATTGATCCTGAAAAATCTGCTGCTAAAGAATATAAATTCCCAGCCTGACTTAAAATATATTTACATTCTTGCATCACTTTTTCGCCAATTGCCGTAACGCTTAACCCCTTAGCATGTTGGCGAATAAATAACTGAACCTGCAATTCAGATTCTATATGTGCAATTGCTGCTGAAATAGATGGCGAAGAAACGTGAATTTTCTCCGAAGCAATAATGATGCTACCGCTTTCTGCAGTAGCAACGAAATATTGCATTTGACGTAATGATATTCTGTTTAGCACTGTTGCATCCTTGATAAGCGCTTGATGAAGAATTATTCACTACCTGGTACACCATAGCTTGGAGAGCCTGATGGATTGAGCGCACGAACAACATAATCTTCAACTTGCGGTTCATAAACTTTCCAAAGTTGATATAAATCTTCAATTGGAGTTTCAGACCAATCAACTCGTAAATTAATGACAGGCCATTCCAGTTTATCGACAACTAAAAGACCTGCAGAATGAACTGGACCCGCTTCCCCACCTACGGCTAAACCTGCTTGTAGCGCAATCATCAAACGTTCAGCCAAACTTCCAGTTGCTTGATGAAAAGCATCTACCATTGCTTTTGGAACATCTTCATTTTCAAGAAGATTTCCTGCACCAACAGCATGCTCTCCTACGCACTGAGAATGAACACCTAATGTATACTCGCCACTAAATGCAGCAGGTTTTTCATCAGAATTAATCACAGATAGCTGACGATACTCAATAAAGTCAGTATTTTTGACCAATTCTGCAATAGATTCTTCTGGAGCCAGATCATACTTGGTCATATCTAGCAAAATGTTTGCCAAGTATGGATCTGTAATGTTCTGAGATGTAGCAACTCCCACTCCAGCTTTGGCTTGAATGCACCGTGCTGCAACAGCTGGAGAGGAAGAACTAATAGCTCCTCCAAATTGCCCCGTTTTATTGCAACGAGCAATAATTGAAAATGTCATAGGCAGTTTCCTTTTTTATTTAGTTAGTCTGGGATGACTGCTGTTGCATCAATTTCGACCAACCACTCAGGTCGAGCAAGTGCAGATACGACAATTCCTGTTGAAACTGGGAATACACCTTTAAGCCATTTACCTACAACACGGTAAACATCTTCACGGTAGCGAGGATCAATAATATAAATGGTGATTTTGCAAATATCTTCTAACTCGCCACCCGCTTCTTCGAGTAACATTTTGATGTTGTACATCGCTTGTTCGGCTTGACCTGCAACATCGCCAATGCACACGCTTTCTGAAGTATCTAGGTTTTGACCAATTTGACCACGTAAAAATACCGTACTACCACGAGCAACAACGGCTTGGCATAAATCGTTATCTAAGTTTTGTTCTGGATAAGTTACTTTTGTATTGAATGTTCTAATGCGTGTATGTTTCATTTGAGATGTTCCTCTGTTCGGTACAATCTCAGTATGAATTAAAGATGAATTAAGGCAATTTCCCTTTTCCGTGTCATTAATTCATCTTTTCCTTATTAGTTTTTTCTTGGTAATTCTATTTGTAATATTTCATTAAATCGCTTTTTACATCTGAATATTTGGATACGAAAAGTTTACTCTACTGAAGCAACCAATCTAAGAAACTGATCAATATAAATTTATTAAACTATAGTCAAATACATTTTTTATTCAAAATGCATAATTTAAAAAGCCACTTCAAAGCGTGGCTTTTTAAAAATAGTTTTCACTTATAAATATAACTAAATCAATTAATTGACAATTACTCATCCAATACTACAAATCATGCGAAATGAAGTTATAAACTATATATGCTGCTAGTTTTGCTGTTCGTTGATCTTGGTCAAAATTAGGATTGCACTCGGCAATATCTAATAACCTCACTTTTCCACTGTTTTGAATATGAGCAATAAGCAAATCAAATATTCTTAGCTCAATGCCTTTAACAGCAGGAGCACTTACACCCGGCGCAATTGAAGCAGAAAAAACATCTAAATCGACAGTAACGTAAAGTACATCAACCGGTTTCATAAAAGAATCAATCTTTAATAATAAAGATTCTAAATTTTGACGTTCAACTTCATCATCAAAAATATATTGGCAATTCAAATCATTGGCCGTATTAAATAGCTTTTTAGTATTGGAATGTCTAGCAACGCCAATGCACAAATAATGAAATTCTTGATGATGCTGTTGAGATAGTTGAGCTGCCTGTAAAAATGGCGTACCCGATGTTGCTTGGTTTTCTTCTCGCAAATCTAAATGGGCATCAAAATTAATAATCCCTATTTTTTGTGCAGCATTGGATTTTTGAACATGTTGAAATAACCCACTAAAACTACCAAATGCAACTTCATGTCCACCGCCCAAAACAATGGGTTTCATCCCTTGTTGCAAGGCTAAATCAACTTGATCTGCTAACTCTGACTGTGCTTGTTCTAAATTATTATCAATACAAGCTATTGTTCCCATATCGGTTATAGAAACAGGTGTATGAACGGGTAAATTCGCCAATTGTTTTCGTATTAAATCGGGTGCTTGTGCGGCACCCATACGCCCCTGATTACGTCGTACACCTTCATCAGAACTAAAACCAATCAGCGCGAATTTAGCATGTTGTGATTGATTCATCACATGATACATTCTTAAATGTTCATCACCATTACCATCATGGCGACCATTCCATTGATATACATTATTCACGGTCATTCCCTTTCATCTTGGTTTTCACTTATTGATTAAATATTGATTTAAAATTTTATGATTTGACCTTTTTGAATCACTTTTTTATTTAAATCTCCACCCAACCAATATGTAATTTCAGATGGATGTTCTATATCCCAGGCAACAAAATCTGCAATTTTGCCAACTTCTAAGCTTCCATGACTTTGTTGCAAACCAAGTGCATAAGCCGCATGGATTGTGACACTCGCTAAAGTTTGTTCGGGTGTTAAACCAAATAATGTACTTCCCATATTCATCATTAAGCGAAGTGAAAGTACGGGTGATGTTCCGGGGTTTAAATCACTTGATAAGGCAATTTTCACACCATGATTGAGTAAGCTTTGAATAGGTGGATATTGTTTTTCACGCAACATATAAAAAGCACCGGGTAAAAGCACAGCAACCGTTCCTGACTTTGCCATGGCTACAACATCATCTTCAGTCATATATTCCAGATGATCTGCCGATAGTGCATGGTACTTTGCCGCTAAGCTCGATCCACCTAAAGAGGAAAGCTGTTCCGCATGTAGCTTTATTGGTAAGTTTAAGGCTTGCGCCACTTTAAAAACTCGCTCAACCTGTGCCGGTGAAAATGCCAAATGCTCACAAAATGCATCTACAGCATCTACTAGTTTTTCTTCATTGAGTTTTGGAAGCATTTCCTCGCAAATATAATCAATATATTCATCTGCTCGTCCCTGAAATTCTGGAGGCAGAGCGTGTGCAGCCAAACATGTGCTTTTTACTGTGAGTGGTAAAGTTTCCGCTAATCGTTTGATGACCTTGAGCATTTTACGTTCATTTTCAAAATCTAGACCGTATCCAGATTTAATTTCAATGGTCGTAACACCTTCTCGGCTAAAATTCTGCACACGTTTTAATGCTGAATTATATAATTCTTCTTCTGTTGCTTTACGTGTCGCATTTACAGTACTTGCAATTCCACCACCATTTTTAGCAATTTCTGCATAACTTAGACCTTGTAAACGCTGTTCAAATTCAACGCTTCGGTTGCCACCAAATACACTATGTGTATGACAATCAATTAAACCGGGTGTCACCCATGCACCATTTAAATCAATAGTTTCATCACATTGAATATTCGGAAGATTTTTTTCTTCGCCAATCCAATAAATGGCTTCATCTTCAGTAATGATTGCAGCACTTTCAATGCATGAATATTGTGCATTTTCCATGGTTGCAATATGGCAGTTTATCCAAAGTTTTTTCATTCTTTCGCCTCCATTCACTCAAAACCTATGTTTTGAGCGAAGCTTAATTTAGTGATTGTCTTCGGATTTAGATTCGGCTGAATGGAGATTTTTTAACCTTTTTTCTTGAGGTTTAATCTTAATATAATAAGCAACACATAAGATTGCCAACCAAACACCACCTACGTAAATTGCGGGACGTGAGTCAGGGAAATATCCAATCATTGCCAAAATGAACAGCATAAAAACTATTGCAAATGCAGGTGCAAATGGCCAGCCTATGACAGGAAAATCAAGCTGCTTAATTTCTTCTTTCGATAATTTCCGTCGCATTCCTACTTGAGCAAGCAAAATCATGAGCCAGACCCAAACTGTAGCAAAGGTCGCAATTGATGCAATAATCAGGAATATATTTTTTGGAATGAAATAATTCAGTACAACACCAATTAAAAGCACTGCCGCCATAACAACAACCGTCATCCATGGCACACCATTTTTAGAAACTTTAGTGAATACCTTTGGTGCTTGACCTTCTTTAGCCATACCATAGAGCATACGACCTGCTCCAAAAACATCACTATTAATTGCAGAAATTGCCGCAGAAATGACCACAATATTTAAAATGGTTGCTGCCGAACTTATCCCTAAACTCTCAAAAATTTGTACAAATGGACTTCCTTGTGTACCAATTTGATTCCAAGGGAAAATTGCCATTAACACAAATATAGTCAGTACATAAAATAATAAAATACGAACTGGCACTGCATTAATTGCTTTAGGAATTGAAGTCTTTGGATCTTTAGATTCACCTGCAGTAATACCAATAATTTCAATACCACCAAAAGCAAATACAACTACAGATAAACAAGCAACTAAACCCGCAATACCATTTGGCATGAAACCATCATAAATCCATAAGTTTTGTATGCCTGAAACAATTGTGCCGTGGTCTGAATTAAATCCAAAAATCATTAAGCCAAAGCCACCTAAAATCATGGCAACAATTGCGCTCACTTTTAATATAGATAACCAAAACTCTAATTCACCAAAGACTTTTACGTGTATTAAGTTAATTGCGCCTAGAAATAAAATGAGGGATAAAATCCAAATCCATCTTGGGACATCTGGATACCAAAATCCCATGTAAATCCCGAAGGCTGTCACATCTGCCAATGCAACAATGACCATTTCAAAAACATAAGTCCATCCCGTTGTGAAACCAGCAAGAGGACTTATATATTTACTTGCATAATGACTAAATGACCCTGATACAGGGTTGTGTACTGACATTTCGCCTAATGCACGCATCACAATATATATGGCAATACCCGCGACTACATAAGCAATAAGTACAGATGGTCCTGCCATTTGTATTGCTGTCGCCGAACCATAAAATAAACCTGTGCCAATTGCAGAACCTAGAGCAAGAAAGCGAATATGACGGGTATTTAAGCCACGTTGTAATGTGGAATCCTGTGACATTTTCATCTCCAATCCATGAGGTAGATTTTTATTTACTTAGGCCACATCATGTGGCCCTGTGTTGTATCATCATTGATTCAACTTTTTGTATGTAACCTTGTATTAAATTTGCTGTGTTATTTGTTCCATACAGGTTCTAGCTCTACATAAAATTATGTTGAGCTTGTTAAACTTGGAAGCAATGGATGAATCACCAAACTATTTAAACGACCACTTGCTAATAATTCACTCGCTCGCTCAATATCAGGTGAGAAGAAACGATCTTCACTATAAAAAGTCACTTCATCTCTTAGGATTTTTCTTGCCGTTTCTAGCTTAGGCGAAGTTTTTAGACCTTTGCGGAAATCTAAACCCTGACATGCACTTAGCCATTCGATAGCAAGTACACCACGCACGTTTTCTGCCATCGCCCACAGTCGTTTCCCAGCATTTGGTGCCATAGATACATGATCTTCTTGGTTTGCTGAAGTTGGTAGACTATCCACACTTGCAGGATGAGCGAGTGCTTTGTTATCACTTGCAAGCGCTGCCGCAGTTACCTGAGCAATCATAAAGCCTGAGTTAATTCCACCATTATCAACAAGAAATGCAGGAAGCTGTGACATATGTCTGTCCATCATCATAGAAATACGACGTTCAGAGAGTGATCCAATTTCTGCAATTGCCAAGGCTAAGTTATCTGCTGCCATTGCAACGGGTTCTGCATGGAAGTTACCACCTGAGATAACATCACCTTCTTTAGCAAATACCAAAGGATTATCCGAAACTGCATTTGATTCGATTCTCAAAACTTCAGCAGCTTGGCGAATTTGTGTTAAACATGCCCCCATAACTTGAGGCTGACAACGAAGTGAGTAAGGGTCTTGAACTTTGCTACAATTTTCATGTGATAAGCTAATTTCGCTACGTTCGCCTAATAAATCACGATATGCCGCAGCAACATCAATTTGACCAATTTGACCTCGCACAGCATGTACACGTGCATCAAATGGTGAACGAGAACCCAACATCGCCTCTACGCTCAAACCACCACAAACTGTTGCACCTGCAAATAAATCTTCTGCTTCGAATAAGCCTCGTAATGCATAAGCTGTCGAAACTTGAGTACCATTTAAAAGTGCTAAACCCTCTTTCGCAGCTAAAGAGATAGGTTCTAAACCTGCAATTTTTAAAGCGTCTTTCGCAGCTAACCATTGACCTTTATAACGTGCTTTGCTTTCACCAAGTAATACAAGCGACATATGTGCTAATGGCGCTAAATCTCCCGATGCACCAACAGATCCTTTTAATGGGATATGCGGATATACTTCTGCATTAATTAAAGCAAGTATTGCTTCAATTACCTTTAAACGAATGCCTGAAAAACCACGTGCCAAGCTATTTGCTTTTAACAACATAATTAATCGAACCATGCTGTCATCTAATGCTTCACCCACTCCTGCTGCATGAGAAAGTACAAGCGAACGTTGTAATTGTTCTAAATCTTCAGGTGCAATTTTTGTTGATGCAAGTAAACCAAAACCTGTGTTAATACCATAAGCTGTGCGCCCTTCGTTCACAATTTTTTCCACACAGGCTACGCTCTCTTGAATTGCAGGAATTGCTTGCGCATCAAGTTTGACTTTAATTGGGTTAAAAAATGCATGACGAAGTTCAGTTAATTGAAGCTGACCTGGTTGTAGAAGAAGTTCCATTTATCTATTCCTATTACTTATTATTTACTGCACCATCGTGCTAGCTATTAAAAAAACATAGCTTGAGCAAGATAGAATTCCAATTTCTATTCGCCAGTAATCATTGGCAAATTTAACCCTTGCTCTTTTGCACATTCAATTGCGATGTCGTAACCTGCATCGGCATGACGCATAACACCTGTCGCAGGATCATTGGTTAACACTCTGGCAATACGAGCTGCTGCTTCATCTGTGCCATCACAAACAATGACTACACCTGAATGTTGTGAGAAGCCCATTCCAACACCACCACCATGATGCAAAGAAACCCAAGTTGCACCGCCCGCAGTATTCAATAGCGCATTAAGCAATGGCCAATCCGATACTGCATCTGAACCATCTTGCATGGCTTCTGTTTCTCTATTTGGACTAGACACTGAGCCTGAATCTAGATGATCACGTCCAATGACAACAGGTGCAGACAATTCGCCTGAACGTACCATTTCATTGAATGCCAAACCTAATTTTGCGCGATACCCTAAACCCACCCAACAAATACGTGCAGGTAAACCTTGGAAACTAATACGCTCACGAGCCATATCTAACCAACGATGTAAATGTTCATCATCAGGGATAAGTTCTTTCACTTTTGCATCAGTTTTATAAATATCTTCAGGATCACCTGACAGTGCTACCCAACGGAATGGTCCAATACCACGACAGAATAATGGACGGATATAAGCAGGAACGAAGCCTGGGAAATCAAAGGCTTTTTCAATACCTTCTTCCAATGCCATTTGACGGATATTATTTCCATAATCAAATGTAGGCACGCCCATTTTTTGGAAATCAAGCATTGCTTGAACATGTAAAGCCATCGATTTTTTTGCAGCGCTTACCACAACATCAGGCTCTTTTTCTGCACGTTCTCTATACTCTTCCCAAGTCCATCCTACGGGTAAATAACCATTGAGCGGATCGTGTGCGCTTGTCTGATCTGTGACCATATCTGGACGAATACCACGACGAACCAATTCAGCTAATATTTCAGCCGCATTTCCATGAAGTGCAATAGAAATTGCTTTACCTGCTTTTGTATAACGATCAATTCGAGCCAATGCATCATCTAAATCCGTTGCTTGCTCATCGACATAACGTGTACGTAAACGGAAATCGATACTGGTTTGTTGACATTCAATATTAAGTGAACATGCACCTGCAAGCGTTGCAGCAAGAGGTTGTGCGCCTCCCATTCCACCTAAACCAGCAGTTAAGATCCATCGACCTGTTAAATTACCGTTGTAATGTTGACGTCCTGCTTCAACAAAAGTTTCGTAAGTGCCCTGCACAATGCCTTGGCTACCAATATAAATCCAAGATCCTGCTGTCATTTGACCGTACATTGCCAAACCTTTAGCATCGAGCTCATTGAAATGTTTCCAATTTGCCCAATGTGGTACTAAATTCGAGTTTGCAATAAGTACACGTGGTGAATCTTTGTGAGTTTTAAAAACACCAACAGGCTTGCCAGATTGCACTAGAAGCGTTTCGTCATCTTCTAATTTTTTTAAGCTTTCAACAATTTTGTCATAGCATTCCCAGTTACGCGCTGCACGACCAATACCACCATAAACCACTAATTCTTTTGGATTTTCAGCGACATCAGGATCTAAATTATTCATTAACATCCGTAGTGGAGCTTCAGTTAACCAACTTTTTGCATTTAGAGATTTTCCACGTGGTGCTCGAATTTCCACATCACGAAATTTTGTTGTTATCACTGCTGGACTCCTTCCATTGAACATTCTTTTATTGTGATTGTATTTTGCCAAAGTTGCATGCACACGCATCAACTTGTATATACATGTACACATAATAAGCAGTAATTTATGCGTTTGAAAAGCACTTTATTTAAAAAAACTTAAAATTATTTTTAGTGTTATGAATTAAAAAGAAATATATTTATAAAAGCAGATGATTTAGAGTACAAAAAATGTGATTTCAAGGTAAATATGCGGGGAGATGACCTCAAATTTTTAGATTTTTACAGCAGTCAGATAGATTAATTTTTAGCAAATAATGAAGATGATTGAGCTTATTTTTAGGTGATTATGATTCATTATTTTTAATCATAAGAAACAATGTACGAATACGACTCCCCCATTTTCTACAATTTACAGGCATAAAAATGCCCTGAAGCATCACCCTCAAAGAGATAATATCTACATGAATTAGGGCTTAAACTTGCCTTCTAAATAATAACGACTTCCAGGATAAATCAACCGTGCCGTGGATATTAAATGCTTATTTGACCATGTACGACGGCGTATGGATAAACATGGTTCTCCTTTATTAATTTTCAACCACTTACATTCTTGGGCACTTGCTAATATTGCTTCTACAATATGCTCTCCCTCTGTCACTGGGGCTTTTGCCATTAAGTATGCATTGGGAGTCATCTGCGTAAAATCTTGTTCTAAATAATTTGGAATTAGAAGCGCATTAACTAATCTATCTTCAATTTGTACAGGCACATCATTTTCAAAATGTATAATAATTGAATGAAATAATGAAACCCCTTCTTGGCTTTGCATCAGAATTGCTTGTTGAGTATCTGCAGATATTTTTTCTAATTTTAAAACTTCCGCACGATGGACATGATTCCTTGCAATAATTTCATCTGCAATATTATTGATTTGAAATAATGCTGAATGACCTTGCTCATTCGCAACAAAAGATCCAACGCCTTGAACGCGTACCAATACTTTATCTGCTGTTAGTTCTCTTAATGCACGATTTACCGTCATTCGACTACAACCCGTGATTTTAACTAACTCGCTTTCTGATAAAATTTTGTCATTAACTTTCCATACACCCGTGTATATTTTATTTTTAATGTATTTTTTTACTTGTTCATACAGAGGAATTGGGCTCTCTACATTGAAAGAATTGTTTAAATTTTCAGACATGTTTAGTCTCTAATAACATAATAAAGGTTCTGTATAGGGAAAAACTAGGAATTTTCTCAATATATTTATTCATAAACTAAATTTAGTATAAACAATATTTGACCTTGTATATACAAGAAAGTTTACTGCAAGAATCTTATTTATAGCTTTATTTCAAATTAAATTATTGTTTTATATTCATGAGATAGTAAATAAATTAGGACCTGTTGACTTTTTCTGTTCAAAAAATAGCTAGAAAGTAAAATTTAATCGCCAAACCAAGTTTACTTCTCGCTATGCCTAGAATAATACTGACTGATCAACACTGGTATAAGCTAAAATCTATTCTCTTCAATTTTTTTATTTATTTTAGTCTCTTGGCGTTTGTATTCCTGTTTAGTAATGATTGGGTTATCGCCGTATAAGATATCTTAAATAATCTCTGATGCTTTTTTTCTTGCGCCCTTACCCGATAATTCAGGATAAATAGCAACACCCAACCATGACCATTTACCATCAGCCTTTTTATATCTGAATAGCCGCGCTTTTTTACCATTAGGCTTTACACGAAAATAAAGCCATTGCCGCACCGTCTAACACTCGATACTCTTTTAATTCAGGTTCTAGATTAGCAAGTACGGTATCAGATAGAGGACGACGTTTTACATCTGTTCTTTTCATGGCTTTTACACCACCGAGTTCAATAAATATTGCAATGTACACGGTGCATGTACACCATAGCGATTCATATTTTCATACAGCCAATAAAAAAGCCTTAAATCACTAAGATTTAAGGCTTTTTTGAATTTTGGTGGAGATGGCGGGAGTTGAACCCGCGTCCGCCAGCATTACGCTCGAGAATACTACATGCTTAGATATCGTCTATTGATTTAACCCTTTGCGGCCCGACGAACAGGGTACTAAGGCGATCCTCTAAATTTAGTACAAAGCCCCGAGGCGTGACTTTAATACGGACTTGTGTGCGTGCGCTTCAGTCGGACTCTCTAACCACAAGTATTCGGAGAGGCGGACAAGCTGCCCTTAGGCAGCTAGAGCGTATGATTCGTCGTTTGCGACTAAAAAATGCAAATTTGATTTACGAGAGAAAATGCGCTCTCGGCATGCATCTATGAGTTTCATCACCAGCGTCGAAGCCAGAAACATCCCCAAAGTACTGAATCATCATAGCATAAAACTCCAAATTCAATGCCTGTTTTTTAAGCACTTACACATCTACGTGCGTTTATTTACAAAATTGCGTTAATATTCAAAGCTTCAAATCTTAAAAATGCATTTCTATGAGCTATTTACTTGCACTCGATCAGGGAACGACATCTAGTCGTGCAATTATTTTTAATGAACTTGGCATAGTTCAAGCAACAGCTCAACGTGAAACACATATTAAAACGCCCCATTCAGGATGGGTTGAGCAAGATGCTCAAGAAATCTGGTCATCACAAATTGCTGTGGTACAACAAGCTTTAGCCAATGCGCGAATACTTGCAAAAGACATTAAAGCTATAGGCTTAACCAACCAGCGTGAAACAACGGTAGTGTGGGATAAACGCACAGGTAAGCCACTCGCTCCCGCAATCATCTGGCAAGACCGTAGAGCTACAGATTGGTGTAATGAGCTGACTCAACAAAACCTCAATCACCTGATTCAACAAAAAACAGGCTTACGCATTGATCCTTATTTCAGTGCAGGAAAACTGGTTTGGTTATTACAAAATGTAGATGGTTTAAAGGACTTAGCAGAACAAGGTCATGTTGCTTTTGGCACAATTGATAGTTGGTTAGTTTGGAACTTAACGCAAGGTGCAGAGCATGTTATTGAAGCCAGTAATGCTTCTCGAACTATGCTGATGAATTTGCAAAACCAAACTTGGGATGAAGAACTACTCGAATTATTTGATATTCCAAAATCAGTTTTGCCTAAAATTATTCAGTCAGATTCCTATGTTGCCAATACAGCACAGGGTTTACTTGGTGCAACCATCCCGATTACAGGTATTTTGGGCGATCAACAATCTGCCCTCTTTGGTCAATCTTGCTTTGAAGCAGGTACAGCAAAAAACACCTATGGGACAGGTTGTTTCATGCTGTTTAACACAGGACATGACGTTCAATACAGTCAAAATAAATTACTGTCTACATTGGCTTGGCAAGCTCAAGGACAAACCACTTATGCACTTGAAGGCAGTGTATTTATGGCAGGTGCAATTGTTCAATGGCTCAGAGATAGTTTAGGGATTATTCAAAAAAGCTGTGATATCGAAAAATTGGCATCTACTGTAGAACATACAGATGGTGTGGTACTTGTTCCTGCATTTACAGGCTTAGGTGCGCCACATTGGGATAGCGATGCCCGCGCCCTTTTATGTGGTATGTCACGTGGTACAACCAAAGCACATATTGCACGTGCAGCGTTAGAAGCCATTGCATTTCAAGTTTCAGATGTATTAAGTGCAATGCAATCTGACATTACTCAACCACTCAAAGAGCTTCGTGTAGATGGTGGTGCAAGCCAAAATGATATGCTCATGCAGTTCCAAGCAGATATCTTAAATGTGCCTGTTTTACGCCCAAAAATGTTGGAATCTACCGCATGGGGTGCAGCAGCGATGGCAGGTTTAAAAGCAGGTGTATTTACAGATTTATCTGATATTTCTGCATCGTGGAAACTCGATCGTTGTTTTGAGCCACACATGAATAATGATAAACGTGAAAGTCATTTAGAGCAGTGGAAAACGGCTTTAAAGCGCGCCAAATCTGATATCTAACTTTTAAATGTTTGTCAAAATTTAGATCTCTGTCTATCTTTTAATATTGAGATGACAGAGATCTATCAAAGTTTAGTTAGTGCGCATGTCCACCGCCCGATACCCCTATTTTAGGTTTCGGACAAAGCCAAATAATTAATCCGGCAAAAATAAACACCATCGCTAAAACTAAAAATACATGATTGGCAGATAAGGTATTGGCTTCTTTATCGACAAGACTTGAAATATAGCCCAAAGCACCTTGAGCGCTAAATCCTGTTTGGACTAAAGTATTTTGCACTTCATCTACATGCAAATTGCCGACCAATTCACTTCGGGCAAGTTTGGAGTGATCATCCCAAATAGTCACTGCAAGCGATGCTCCAATTGCCCCCGCCATTGTTCTTAAGAAGTTCATCAAACCTGCAGCAGATGCCATTTCTTGTGGCAAAACTGAAGCAAGTGCCATATTTGACAACGGAATAAAGAAAAATGGGACAGCAAAACCTTGAATAATTTGCGGTAAAGCCAATGCCATAAAATCTGCATCGGTTGTCCAAAAGGCTCGCATTAAGGTTACCGCACCAAGTAGCATTAAACCGAAACATGCTAAAGCACGTTGGTCATATTTGGTCGCAAGTTTGGCGGCAATGGGCGACATTAATAAACTACCAAAGCCCATGGTTGCCGTTAAATATCCTGCCCATGTTGCGGTGTAGCCTAAATTAATTTGAAGCCACTGTGGAATAAGCACAATACTGCCAAAAAAAGCGCCAAAACCAAATGCTAAAGCTAGAACAGGAATGGTAAAACTTCGATATTTAAAAATCCCAATATTCACAATAGGTTGCCGTTCTGTTAGCTCCCAAATTGTAAAAACAATTAATCCTACAAATGAAACAACGGCTAATGTTGTAATAAAGGGATGATTAAACCAGTCATATTCATGCCCTAAATCGAGCATGAGCTGTAAAGCACCAATCCATAAAACAAGCAGAAATAATCCGCCAATATCAATTTTTAATTTATTGATTGGTGTTTCTACAGATTTCAATAAACGCATTGCGGCAAATGCACAGAAAATACCGACTGGAATATTGATAAAGAAAATCCAATGCCAAGAGAAATTATCACTGATCGTACCACCTAAAATTGGTCCTAAAATAGGTCCAACGACAGTGGTCATTGCCCACATCCCCATTGCCTGAGATTGCTTTTCAGGTGGGAAAATACGCATAAGTAACATTTGGCTGAGTGGCATAATTGGACCGCCAAAAAGACCTTGTCCAATTCGGCAAAATACCAACATTTCTAAACTTGTAGATAAGCCACATAAAATAGAAAAAATGGTAAAGCCCAATAAGCCCACACTAAATGTACGAACTGCACCAAAACGTCCTGCAAGCCATCCTGTTAATGGAACAACGATGGCTTCAGCAACTGCATATGAGGTGATAATCCATGTACCTTGTGATGCAGATACAGCTAGACTACCTGTAATATGCGGTACAGATACATTGGCAATGGTCATGTCTAACACAACCATAAAATTTGCCAATGCCAAAACAAATGCAGCGAGTATTAAGCGACCACCTTTAAGCTCGCTTATTGCAGTATCGTATTTCATAAGCGATTACTTCGACTTCAAATCGACTTTAACTTCCATCGACAAGCCAACACGAAGTGGATGTTCTGCCAATTCTTTTGAATCTAACTGAATACGAACAGGTAAACGCTGAACCACTTTAATCCAGTTTCCTGTCGCATTTTGTGCAGGAATTAAAGCAAATGCTGCGCCTGTACCACCAGAAAAACCAACAACTGTGCCTGTGTATTCAACAGAGTCGCCATACAAGTCTGAAGTTAAAGTTACTTTTTGACCCGGACGTACTTTTTCTAATTGGCTTTCTTTAAAGTTCGCATCTACATATAACTGATTTTCAGGAACAATCATCATTAACGATGTTCCTTGTGAAACACGTTGTCCCACTTGAATATTTCGACGTGTCACCACACCATCTAAAGGTGCTTTAATTTGTGTACGTTCTAAATCAAGTAAAGCTTGTTTCAATTTGGCTTGTGCCACCAAAACATCAGGCGTACTTTCTTCATTTGCACCACGAATGAGTGCTTCGTTTGCATCTAAATTACTTTGCGCTGCTTTTTGGCTTGATTTTGCTTGAGCCAACCCTGCTTGAGCAACATCAAATGCCGCCTTGGCAGTATTTACAGCTGCTTGAGATGTACTTAACTCTTCTTTAGAAATTGCACCCGAAGTACTTAATTGCACACGGCGATTATAATCGTCTTGTGCTTTTACTAAATCTGCTTTGGCTTTTGCAACTTGTGCAACTGCGCTTTGAATTGCATCACCACTTACATAAATTTGTGAACTTAAAGAGCTACTATTTGCTTGCGTTTGTTTATATTGACGCTGTGCTTTAATAAGTTCAGCTTTAGCTTGAGCAACTGCAATTTCTGCATCACGCGGATCAATTTGTACTAATAAATCGCCTTTCTTAACTTGCTTAGTATCACTGGTAAAAACTTCTGAAACTTGCCCAGTCACCATAGAGGTAATAGATGCTGTTTCTGCACCTACGTAAGCATTGTCTGTACTGACAGTGTTATTCAGCAAAAATTTCCAAATTAAAAATAAAACCAAAGCAATCACTAAAAGTATCGCAACAATACCCAGTGATTTTTTACGTTTTGCTTTTAGCTGTTGCTCTGTTACTTGATTTGAAGATGGTGTTTCTGGCAGCGTATCTTGAACATCTGTCATCGATTTTTCCTAAATTCGATAAACTTGGTCATCAGGCATCCCCTTGTTAAACAAGGAATGGACTTCAATGTCCTCGCTGAGGTGTCGATGAGAAAGTCTTGCTTTTTTTAATTATCGTATTTTATATATAAAAAATCATATTTTGAGAATAAAAATATAACTCATCAGTATTATTTTAAAAATTTCGGCATAGTTTTCAAAACCATACCGATTGTATGAATATTATATTTCACCATTCTATCGTTCAATTAGTATGCATAAGATGCAATAGCTGTGGCAATGGCTCTATTTTCATCATTCATTAAAGTCATACGCATGGTGCAACCTTTACGACCTAAACGTAGTGTTTCTGCTCTTGCTGTAAAATATTGACCACGTCCCGGTGCTAAATAATCGACACGCATATCTACAGTCGCCAAGCGCGATACTTTTTTTCCTGTTTCCACAAGTTCGTCAGGCTGTGCTTTTTTATAAAGTTCGCCCATTGCTGTAATACCACCAATACTATCTAAAATAGTGGCAGCAACACCGCCATGTAAAATTTGAAAAGCAACATTACCAATTAAATCTTTTTGCATTTCGACATGTGCTTCAATCACACCATCCACCACACGCATGGTCATGCCACAAAATTTATAAAATGGTGAACCATTGAAAGCCTGACATAACTGATCTAAAACCACATCGATTTCAAGATTCGAGCCTGCTTCAATATTTCCTGTCCAACTTTTTTCTGTTTCTGTCATCGCTAACTCGAATTACCAAAATTAAATAAAAAAATAAGATGTATCGCGCACAACCCAAGATAAGCGACTACAATAGACGAAGTTTAATACTGATCAATGAGATTGTTATGACTTATACGTTCAATCGTCCTGCATTTCCTGCCACTCGTATGCGTCGCATTCGTAAAAATGACCAATTGCGCGCAATGGTTCGAGAGACACAGTTGACGGCTGATCACCTCATTTATCCTGTATTTGTTTTGCCAGGTCAAAACCAAACACAAGATATTCCAAGTATGCCAAATGTTCAGCGTTTATCTGCTGATTTACTGCTTAAAAAATCTGAAAAATTATTAGAACTTGGTGTGTCTAAACTTGCACTATTTCCTGTGACCCCACAAGAAGACAAAAGTTTAACGGCAGAAGCCGCTTGGCGTGAAGATGGTTTAGTTCAAGAAACTGTACGTTTATTGAAAAAAGAATTACCTGAAATGGTGCTCATTACCGATGGTGCACTTGATCCTTATACAACGCATGGTCAAGATGGCATTATTGATGACACAGGTTATGTGTTAAATGATGAAACGGTTGAATGCTTAATTAAACAAGCGTTAAGTCATGCAGAAGCAGGCGCAGATGTTGTTGCACCAAGTGACATGATGGATGGTCGTATTGGCGCAATTCGTCACGCTTTAGAAGCCAATGGTCATATCTATACCAATATCATGGCTTACTCTGCAAAATATGCATCTAGCTTCTACGGTCCATTCCGTGATGCAGTAGGTTCATCGAGCAATTTAAAAGGTGGTAACAAATACAATTACCAAATGGACATTGGCAACCGTGCTGAAGCACTTCATGAAATTGCACTCGACATTCAAGAAGGTGCAGACATGGTCATTGTCAAACCGGGTATGCCTTACTTAGATATCGTTCGTGAAGTGAAAGATACTTTTGGCGTACCAACTTTTGTTTACCAAGTAAGTGGCGAATACTCCATGCTTGCAGGTGCAATTCAAAACGGTTGGTTATCTGATAGCGTGATTATCGAATCACTTATGTCTTGCCGTCGTGCAGGTGCAGATGGTATTTGGACATACTTTGCAGAAGAAGCAGCACTTAAATTAAAAGAAATGAAATAATCATTTCAACCAAGCCTTTCTGAAATTCAGGAAGGCTTTTTTATTGTCTATAGATAAGCTTTTCAAATTATTACGTTATTTAAAAGGATTGAACTCTGATGCATATCGCCATTATAGGCGCAGGAATTAGTGGATTAATGACTGCATTAGAACTGGTTGAGCAAGGATGTTCTGTCACTATTTTTGATCAGCAACACGCAGGAAGAGAGGCCTCTTGGGCAGGTGGCGGTATTTTATCTCCAATGTATCCGTGGCGATACGAACAAGCCGTGAATGACCTAGCAAAGCATGCAAAAGTTTTGTACCAAGAATGGAATGAGAAACTTAAACCTGTAAGTGGAATTGACTTTCAAATTCATGAAACAGGCATGCTTATTTTAGATGAAGATGATTTTGAAATAGGTTTAAATTACGCACAACAACATAATGAACCCATGCAACAAGCGAAATATTTACAACACGAACAGCTTGAGCAAGTCAATCCACACATTCATAAAAAGTATCAACATGCGATGTATTTTCCGCAAATTGCTAATGTACGAAATCCACGTGTTTTACAGTCCATTACTGCATATTTAAAACAGCATCCGAAAGTTCAGTTTAAAGAACACTGCCCTATTCAAAATCTTAATATCCAAAATAATAAAATCTATTCTATTGTAGATTCATCTGGTCAAAATTATGTTGCAGATGAATATGTTCTTGCCACAGGCGCATGGTCAAAACATTGGGAAACTCAGCTTGGTTTAAGCATTCCTGTTGAACCTATTCAAGGACAAATGCTGTTGTTTAAAACCCCTGAAAATTGGCTACCAACCATGTGTATGAATAAAGTTATGTATCTCATTCCACGTATGGATGGACATGTGGTGTGTGGCTCGAGCATGCGAAACATTGGATTTGATACAACCATCAATGAAGCGGTTAAAGAAAACATTTTAGATGCATGTTTCGATATGGTACCTGAGCTTGCTCAGTTCCCCATTGTGAATGAATGGGCAGGTTTAAGACCAAGTTCACCCAATGGCATTCCATATATTGGTGCCATGCCAAATATTAAAAACTTATGGGCAAATTTCGGTCATTTCAGAAATGGTTTATGTATGGGTGCTGCATCTGCACGTTTGCTTAGACAACTGATATTAAAACAACCAAAGATTGAAAATGCAGTCGCATATAATCCAAAGCATTTAGTCAAAATGGATTTGGTATAGCAACAATAAAAAACTAAGTTAAAAATAGATAAATGATTTATCCATTATCTTGGGCAAAATAATATCTGTTTTTGCCCATTTTTTTCGCTTGATACATCGCCTGATCTGCAACACGTAATAAATGCTCAGGCTCTTCTCCATCTTTTTTATAAATAGCAGCACCTAAACTAACGGATATATCAACAAATTTACCACCAATAGAAATCGGTTCATTGACTATTTTTACTATTCTTTTAAGAATATTTTCTGCTTGCTCAATAGAATCTAATTGATTTAAAACAATGACAAATTCATCTCCGCCAATTCTAGAAATAAAGTCATTTTCTTTAATTGTATTAACCAATCTTTTTGAAACGATCGTAAGCAATTGATCTCCTGCATCGTGACCACATGCATCATTAATTGCTTTAAACCCATCTAAATCTAAATAACACACCACAATTTGATGATCTTCATCATTATGCATTTTAATAAAATTATCGAGCTGAATATTTAATAATCTTCTATTGGGTAAATCGGTTAATGGATCATACATTGCAATTTTTTTAAGCTGCTCACGCTGTTCAGACATGGTTAAAATTGAATATGTTAACCACACAACAAGCCCTGCCAGAGTCAGCACAGATAAAAACTCAAAAATGAGCATCGACAAGCTTACGGAAGTATTTAGGGATGAAACCTTAAGTGTCCAATCTGCGCCATATAGTTTAACTGGAGCAGATATTGCTGTATCTAAAACTGGTGCTTTTGATGCATCAATAATTTCTTTTTGTTGAGTAAATGGATTAATTCCAGACAATTCATAAGCATAACCATCTTTAACCAATCTATTTAATTTTACATCTGCAAAGGCATTTGGTAGTTGCAATGAAACTAAAGTATATCCCCAAAAATATTGAGTCCCATCTTCTTTTTTAAAAAATACAGGGAGCATTCCAACTGCACCTTGAGGACCTTGTATTAACTTAAAAGGTCCTAAAAATAGCAGTTCGCCTTCTTTAATATTTTGAATTTCTTTTGCTTTGTCCTTTCCTTCAAATAAGTCATGATTTTTCACTTTCTTATTTTGTAGCTCAGGTTCAATTTGTCGCATAACACCATCTGGAGCAATAGATAATGCATACGCACCTTCATACATTGGCAACATATATTTTGCGAGTTCGCTATAATTTGAAATAGAGCCATTACTCTGATGAACCATAACCGCAAGCGTATTCACCGAAGATAAAGAATGACGAATTGTTTTTTCTATTGAACTTGCATAGTTATTCGTAATTTGTGTGGTATGTGCTGTTTTTGCTTCAACTTCAGCACGATTTAATTTTAAACAAAAGAATGCACCAAGCGCACAGCATAAAAAAAACACCAAAAATGATATATTTTTTTTATTTAAAAATGTGCTTTCTTTAAGCATCCACATCATACAAATTTACCTAGTTATTTTAAAATCCCATACATTCAAATTGAAATTTTTTCTTATCAACAATAGCTATTCATGAACAACTGTATTTTAACACACTCTTATTTCAACACATCCTTGTTTTAACATGTAAAATTTAGACTGACTATTACAACCTATTTTAAAAAAATATGATTAAAATACAATATACTACTCCCTTTATTAAGAATAAATAACCTTATAGTAAGTCTTTTAAAGCTTGTTTTAATGTTGGATATTGAAACTCAAAACCTACATCTTGTAATGCTTTGGGTTTTACATATTGCCCGTTTAATATCAGCTGAGATTGCTCTGCTAAAAGCCATTTAAAAACAAAATTGGGTAAATTGAATAAAGGCTTTTTCTTTAAAATAATTGAAGCAACATCTGCAAATGTTTTTTGGTTCACTTTCTCGGGTGCAACTACATTAAAAACTTTTGCTTCAGTTTCATTAAACATGAGAAATTCAATTGCTTTAATCACATCTTCAATATGTACCCAAACACAAGGCTGACGCCCGTGACCAATGTTTCTCACCAAATTCATTTTTATAGGTAAAAGCATTTGTGATAGCGCACCACCACCCTTTCCAAACACCACACCTAAACGAATTATTTTAGTATTTTGATTTGGATATTCAGTCGTAACGGCTTCCCACTTTTGACAAAGTTCCGACATAAAAATAGCTTGTGATGATGAATCTTCGGTACAAATTTCTGTCCATTGTTCAGAAAAATCTATGCCATAAAACCCTACAGCCGAACCCGAAATGATTCGTTTAGGTTGTATTTTTCGTTTATTTAAATATTGATAAAGCTGTTCGGTCGTTTTCACTCGGCTTTGAATTAATTGTTCTTTTCGTGAATCTGTCCATCGACCCCTACCTATGTTTTCCCCTGCTAAATTAACTACATAATCAATTTGATCTGTTTTTAATTCATTAAAATCGGAAATCCATTGCAAACATGGGTGATTCGGTGCTTTATTTTTTTGACGACTTAAGCCAACCACTTGATAATCTTGTTTTAATAAATATGCGACTAATTTAGACCCAATAAAACCTGACGCACCCGTAATTAAAACCAAAGGCTTTTTCATACAGCAATCTCATTATTATGATGATGGATACTTCCATTCTATATAAAAAGATTGCTGAATAATCAAGCAATATTAAGCATCAAACATTTTTTCTGCCATGCGTTGTGCTTGCTTTCCATAAAACCAATATGTCAGTAAATACAATGGAATTGCGATTAATAAGAACATAATCAGCATAATCATTAAGAACTGAGTATTTTGTAAATATAACGTTAAATCTTGCCATGCATTTGGATTAGATCGAGAAGCAATCACAATTCCTAAAAGCAAGAAACACAAGTTATATAACCAATAAATAACGCTAAAACCCAATGTAATTTTCTGGCGTTCTGCCTGTGTGGGCGCACGATGCTGTTGTTTGAGAAACTTAAAAAGCACCCAAATCATGGCAATTAAATAAGGAACAATAGTTAAAATAGCCCCCATTCCC
The DNA here is from genome assembly GCF_009372215.1 of Acinetobacter portensis. GTDB lineage: Bacteria > Pseudomonadota > Gammaproteobacteria > Pseudomonadales > Moraxellaceae > Acinetobacter > Acinetobacter portensis. Next base: position 31,569 of record NZ_LWRV01000057.1, read on the forward strand.
GTCGGCATAAGTGCCGCCAATACGCCACAGATACATGTAAAAATCAAACAAACAACAAAAAACCAAATAAAATAACGAGTTAAAGCGACCATTAAGATGACCAATACAACTTCAAAACACTAGTATAAAAAAATTTGAGTTTTTTTTCATGTTTGTGTCAACCATTCATGTATATATGTCGTTATATAGGGTGCAAGGTCAGCAACAACCGTAAATTTGTACCGGCATCCACAATACTTCGGTGACCTTAAAACCTAAAGCAATAAGCTTGCTTGAACATAAATTTTGTTTAGTAGCCAAAATTTTCGTTCTAAGCAGATTTTCTTGGACCGACGATTCTTCCATCACTCGAATCGTCGGTCTTTATTTTTTTATAATGCTCAATTTTAATAAAAAACATTTAACGCCTTTCACTCAAAATTCATCACAAAATCTTCACGACTTGATCTGTCGTTTTATCAATAAGTTCACTCAATTTATATTCAAGCTATGTTAATTTACAACTACACCAAGTTAATGATTTAGGGATTTCATGACTGTTCGCTTTTTTCATACTTCAGATTGGCATTTAGGACAATTTTTCTATAACCATTCACGTCAATTTGAACATGAACAGTTTCTATCTTGGCTTATTCAACAAATTAAAGAAAAACAACCACATGCTCTTCTTATAGCAGGTGATATTTTTGATGTAATTAACCCTGCATCAGCAGCTCAAAAACAGCTTTATCAATTTCTAGCAGATGCACATGATGTTGCGCCACACATGCAAACCCTCATGATTGCAGGTAACCACGATTCTGGTTATCGCATTGAACAAGTCGAACCCTTATTAGAAAAATACAATGCAAAAGCTGTGGGTGTCATTGCGTGGAATGAGGATAAAAGCCTTAACTTAGATCGACTTTTACAGCCCATTTATGATGAGCATAAAAAAATTGTGGCATGGTGCCTAACCCTACCATTTCTACGCCCTGCGGAAATTACAGGTTTTAATGATCAAACCACCAATAGTCAAAGTGCCATCGCATATTTACATCAACAACTTATTTCAGCAGCAAAACAACGTAAATCGGATGATCAAGCACTTATTTTAATGTCACATGCACATATGCAAGGTGGCGAAACGTCTGACTCTGAACGTCCCATTATTATTGGTAATGAAGAAGCGCTTTCAACGTCGTTATTTGATGATGTGATTGATTACGTTGCACTTGGACATTTACATAAACCTCAGAAAGTTGGACAAGCACATATTCGCTATAGTGGCTCACCTATTCCATTATCTTTTAGTGAAATTAACTACAAACACCAAGTGGTAGATATAGAAATTGACCCAACAAAACACAATGAAGAACGCTTTAAGTTTGATGTTTTAGAAATTCCAAGAGCAGTTCAACTTCACAAAATTAGTGATGAACTCAATATTGTTTTTGAAAAATTAGCAGTATTGTCATCAGGTGAAATTGAATCGATTGATCAACGTGAATATGTTGATATTGAATACCACACAGATACACCGCCTCAGCCCAATTTACGTCAACAATTTGAAGATGCTTTACCGCCAAATCGTTATAGATTAGTTCGCATTTCACGCCAATATAAGAACAAAAACAATGATGCAGATAACAATCAAGTTGTAAATTTAGAACCGCCCACACCAGAAAAACTCTTCCAACAAATTTGGGAAAAGCAAGGTTATAGCGCAGATGAGTCAGTCTTAAAAGACTTTTTAAGCTTGGTTGATGAAGCACAAAAATCACTTGAAGATGAACACAAGGTTTAAGGATTTGCCATGAAAATTTTATCTATTCGTATTAAAAATTTGGCATCTTTAGCGGGTGAACATTTTATTGATTTTGAAAGCGAACCTTTAGCAAGCGCAGGTTTAATTGCTATTGTCGGAAAAACAGGTGCTGGCAAATCGACCATTTTAGATGCCATGTGTTTAGCACTGTTTAATCAAATTCCTCGATTAAAAGGCAGTGATGGGAAACTGATTGATGTAGATGGTTCAGAGCTTTTAACCAATTCGCCATTAACGGTTTTACGTCGTGGTACAGGACATGGGTTTGCTGAACTTACGTTTGTCGCACAAGATCAAAAAGTTTATTTGGCAAGATGGGAAATTAAACGTGCTCGTGAAAATCCAAATGGAAAATTACAAAGTGTACAGCGCTCACTCAAATGCTTAACCGATGGTAATGTTGTTGCAGATAAAGCCAAGGCTGTTGAATCTCAAATTCATAGAGTTACCCAACTCTCTTTTGAACAATTTACTCGTGCCGTTTTATTGGCTCAATCTGAAGTAACAGCTTTCTTAAAATCACGTGATAATGAACGTGGTGAATTACTTGAATATCTTACAAATTCGAATATTTTTGGAAAAATTGGACAATTGGCTTTTGAAAAAACCAAGCAAATTGCCAACCAACGAAAAGAACTTGAAAATGTTTTAGGACATATTGAAATCTTATCTGATGAAGATTTCACAATCACGAATGCTCAATTCGAAAGTGTAAATACAGCGCATCAAAAATTAGAAGCAGAAAAACTGCATCTTCAAAAGCAGCAACAATGGTTTGAACAAAAACAAAAATACGAAACCGATGCTCAAACACATCAGCAACAACTCAACATTCAGCAACAACAACTCGATGCACTTGCACCTGAAAAAGAGCAACTACAACAACTTGAACGCTTTGCCTCTATTCGCCCCTATGTCATTCAAAATAAGAATTTCAGTGCCGATCTTGAAAAGTTACAACCTCAGTTAGAAAAGGCTCAACAAGAATTCAATACCATTGAACAGCAATACACAGCTGAAAAATTAAGCTTTGAAAAAGTTGAAGCAGAGCAAAAACAACAGCATCAATTTGAGATTCAACATCAAGAAACTATTCAATTGGTACGTGATCGCATCGCTGAGCGTCTTGTATTGGTTGAGCAACTTCGAAAAGCACAAAGCCATTTTAAAGAACTTGAAAACCAACTAATTCCACATGTGAATCATGAAAAACAAATTAAAGAACAACTAGAGCAACTCAACAACAATATTGCCCAACACACGTCAAAATTAGAAAATTCAAATCATTTTGCCTCGCTAGATGATGCCCTTTCAGCACATACCCACCAAGTTCAACGCTTCATACAAAGCTATGAACAATTTGAAAATAATTATGGTGATGTGCAACAAGCCAATCAGCAACTTTCGCTAAAACAAAAACAACTTGAAGAGTTAATACAGCAATTCGGTCAAAATGATGCACTGAATCAAAAAATTAGCGCTTTGCGTAGCGAACGCGATCAACTTGTACAACAGTTAAATCAATTCAATGTGGTTCAACATCAATGGCAAAATTTCCAACAGCTAGATGCTGAATATCACAAACTCACGAGCTGGGAAAATACGCTTAATCAGCAGATCAATCAGCTTCAAACTGAATTAAAATCTGCCGAATCAAGTTACCAAGAACAAAAATTGGCACGTGAACAACTACAAAAAATCTTGCAACAACAGCGTTTACTCAATACTGAAAATATTGAAAAACTCAGAGCAGAATTGGTCGATGATGAACCATGTTTAGTTTGTGGTAGTACTCATCACCCTTATGCTGATAAAGAAGATTTTTCTGATGAGTTATTGAAACTACAAGAACAACAAGAGCAACACGCTATTGAAGCTGAAAAACAGGCATTTGAAGCATGGCAAAAATTACACACAACATTCACTCAGCAAAATACATCATTGGATGCGAATACCAAACAACTTGCGACTCTTGCAACGCAACGACAACAGCTTCAATCTGAACTTGAAAAACAACTCAGCGTGCTTGGTATCAGCTTTGACTTTTCACAAAATCATGAGGTATTCACTCAAACCCTTCAAACACAAAAAATGCACGTTGAAAATGGACAACAACAACTTGAAAATAGTTTAACGGCACATGAAAATGCACAAAAACTTCGTCATGAACTGATACCGTCAATTCAACACACCACACAGCATTTATCGAATGTGCAACAAGCTGAATCCAATATTCAGCATATCCTCAGTTTGTTAAATGACGTAGAAAAACAAGCTTGGGAAGCCAATACATTAAAAGCATCAAAACAACTTTATACGAACTTACAACAACGTCGAACCATTCTAATTGAACGCCATGATTGTGAAATGCTATGTGGTCAGAAATCACAACAACTTGAGCAATGTCAGCAACAAATCAAATTCAGTCAGGAAAAAATTGGAACTGCCGAGAAAACCATTGAAACATTAACGCTCGATGGCAAAAAAAATAGTGATCTTGCCATTCAAGCTATTTTTGAAATGACGGAAATTACTGTTGAAAAACCACATGAATGGTTAATGCAGTTCGATCAAAATCGTCAAAATTTACAGCTTAAACTTAACAATGCTCGCCAAAGCTTCGACCAACTTCGTCAATCCTTTGAAACTACTCAAAGTCGCTTAAAAGAATGCCTGACTCAACAAGCGCAATTAAATGCTCATATAAAACATGTTCAAGATACGATTCAAGATTGGCTCAGTGACCGCACTGATTTCAATATTGCCTTGCTTGAGCAACTCAGCTCGATGAGTTTTGAACAAGAACAACAGCTTAAACAACGTGTTTCTGAAATTGAACGAGCTTATGCCGATTTACAAGCAGGCATTAAAACCATTCAAAGCCAACTTAAACAACACTTAGAACATCAGCCCGAGTTAGATTTCGATGCATTAAACAATCAGTTCTCAAGCCTTGTTAACAATATGCAAACTTTGGCTGAACAGCGAGATGAAGTGAAATTAAAACTTGAAATGCATCATCGAAACGTCGCTCAACAACAAGCTTTTGCCGATCAAATTAAGCAGATTCAAACAGAAGAACATCGATGGAATAAAATTTCGAGTTTAATGGGTGACTCAACAGGTAAAAAATTCCGTGATTATGCGCAGCAGTATAATTTAGACATCTTATTGGAATATGCAAATCAACAACTTGCAATGCTTTCTCAGCGTTATACATTAAAGCGCTTAGATAACTCACTTAGCCTTGCAATTGTCGATCATGACATGGATGGTGAAACACGTTCAGTATCATCACTTTCAGGCGGTGAGTCTTTCTTAACTGCCCTTGCCTTGTCACTTGCCATTGCAAGTATGGCTTCAGGTTCAATGAAAATTGAATCACTCTTTATTGATGAGGGTTTCGGAACACTCGATGCATCATCTTTACATATGGTAATGAATGCGCTTGATCAATTACAAAGCCAAGGACGTAAAGTGGTGCTCATTTCACATATTCAAGATATGCATGAACGAATTCCTGTACAAATTCAGGTTCAGCCTGTAGGTGCAGGTGCAAGCCGAATAGAGGTTGTGGGGTAAAAAGGATGTCAAATTTACCTTTAACCTCATATAAATTTACTATTTATCAGCCGGAAATGCATTCGGAGCTTGGGCATATTCAGATTTAGAAACATTATTTTTATAATCATTAGCCAAAGACAATTCAAAAATTGAAACACCAATAATGCCTGTGTTACTTTCTGAACCTTGTTCTGAATTAGCAGCATATGAATTTTCTGTTTTACCAAAAGTAAAAGAAGCAACTGATTCATCACTCTTTCTAAAACCATCAATAATTAGCGTTTTATGAGGAGAAAGGACATAGCCTGTTTTAAATTTTGAAGCCTTTTCACCATCTAACACATCGATACCATCAACGCTTGCAATAATTTCATATGTTCGATCTGTATGATTTTCATATTTTAACTGGTAACTTTGACCATCTTGAGCACTCATAAAATAGTCCGATCCACTACGGAACACAGGCAACTTTTCATCATTATCACCAATGATGGAGAAACTGATTTTTCCTGAATAAAGTGAAATGCTATTAACAGATTTACCAGTATATTTTTTAGCAGAATATCGTAATGTGCTTTCTACTATTGGCTTATTTGTTAATCGAGTAGCTTCTACTTTTTTCACATATGAACTAACATCATCTCCCCAAGTTGTTCCTAATCGATCATTATTTGAAACGTGTTCATTATTAGCTCCATCATTACTAGAAGCATATTCACTAGGAGCTTTACTACAAGCAATTAGTACTAAACTTAATAATAAATAAAAAAGAATATGTACTCTTTTCTTTATATCTTTAGGGAGGTTCATTTTTTATTTATAAATTTTAATAGCCATTCATAACAACTATTTTAACGTCAAAAGTTACGAATAATTAAAAACTATACTTTTCAACGTAACTTCAAATACAGATTCTACTATTTAGAATAATCTCTTGCCCCAAACAAAGCTGTTCCAACACGAACCATTGTTGAGCCTGCGTCAATTGCATCAACCATATCGCCAGACATCCCCATGCTTAAAGTATCCCAGTCTTCAGGATGTGCATGTTCAGTTTTTACTTTTTCAAACAAAAATTTAGCATCAGCAAAAGCTTGTGTATTATTAGGTACGGGAATGACCATCAATCCACGCAATTTCAAATGTGGTAATTGGCTAATGGTTTTTACTAAATCAGCAACATCTTCAGGCGAACACCCATCTTTCGTATCTTGAGCATCAATATTCACTTGCAAACAAATATTCAAAGGCGCTTGTGAGGCTTCGCGTTGGCTCGATAATCGCTCGGCAATAATCAAACGATCTACTCCATGCACCCAAGCAAAGTTTGAAGCCAAATGCTTGGTTTTATTACGTTGAACATGTCCAATAAAATGCCATTCTATTTCTAAATTTTTGAGTTTTTCAATTTTATCCAATGCTTCTTGAAGATAGTTTTCACCAAATGCACGTTGCCCTGTTTCATACATTTCTTGCAAAATTTCACTTGGATGCGTTTTTGAAACAGCCAATAATTGAACATCATTTTCTGAACGATTCGCTAATTTACACGCATTTTTAATTTGCTCTAAAACTAAATTTCGCGATGTTTGCAGACTATTCATTGACGTATTTCTCATTTCAAGATGATTATTTACATTCGACTTGAACAAAATGTTGGTTAAGCCGATGGAAAGCCTTATTATTCTAACAAAATAATTAAGATTTATTCGTTATCGGGGATTTAAATGGACATTACAGAACTACTCGCGTTTTCTGCAAAAAACAATGCGTCAGATTTACACCTTTCTGCAGGTATGCCACCTATGATTCGTGTAGATGGTGAAGTTCGAAAAATTAATTTACCAGCCTTAGAACACAAAGAAGTTCATAAGCTTGTTTATGACATTATGAACGATAAACAACGTCGTGATTATGAAGAAAAATTAGAAACTGACTTTTCATTTGAAGTTCCAGGCGTGGCTCGTTTCCGTGTGAACGCATTCAACCAAAACCGTGGTGCAGGCGCTGTATTCCGTACAATTCCATCAAAAGTTTTAACAATGGAAGATTTGGGTATGACTCAAATCTTTAAAGAAATTTGTGAATATCCACGCGGTATTGTTTTAGTTACAGGCCCAACAGGTTCGGGTAAATCAACCACACTTGCAGCCATGGTCGACTACATCAATGATAACCGTTATGACCATATTTTAACGGTCGAAGACCCAATCGAATTTGTACACCAATCTAAAAAATGTTTGGTCAACCAACGTGAAGTTCATCGTGATACGCACGGCTTTAATGAAGCACTTCGCTCTGCGCTCCGTGAAGATCCAGATATTATCTTGGTTGGTGAGATGCGTGACCTTGAAACCATTCGTCTTGCATTAACTGCGGCAGAAACAGGTCATTTAGTTTTTGGTACGCTACATACTACATCTGCCGCTAAAACCATTGACCGTGTGATTGACGTATTCCCTGCCGAAGAAAAAGACATGGTTCGTGCCATGTTGTCTGAATCACTCCAAGCTGTAATTTCACAAACACTTTTGAAGAAAAATGGTGGCGGTCGTGTTGCTGCTCACGAAATTATGATTGGTATTCCTGCTATTCGTAACTTAATTCGTGAAAACAAAGTTGCGCAAATGTACTCTGCAATTCAAACAGGTGCGAACTATGGCATGACGACCCTAGATCAAAGCCTAAAAACTTTAGTCAATAAAGGTGTCATTAGCCCACAAACTGCGCGTACTGCTGCAAAACAACCTGAATCATTCCTATAAGACATTGAAGCAGAGATATCCTTATGGACTTTAATGACTTATTAAACTTAATGATTCAGCAAAAAGCATCTGACCTTTTTATTACGGCAGATGTCGAACCATCAATAAAAATTAATGGTCAAATTGTACCAGTTGTTAAAACTAAATTATCGGGTGATGTAGTTGGTCAGCTCGTTCACTCGATTATGACAGACAAGCAAAAGCGGGAATTTTTAGAAACACGCGAATGTAATTTTGCAATTTCTAACAAAGAGAAGTCAGCACGTTTTCGTGTAAGTGCTTTTCAACAACGTGATCAACCTGGTATGGTATTACGTCGTATTGAAACCAAAATCCCTGAAATTGAAGAGCTCAATCTTCCACCTATTTTAAAAGATTTCGCTTTAGCAAAACGAGGAATCGTTATTTTTGTGGGTGCAACCGGTACGGGGAAATCGACATCACTTGCATCTGTAATTGGCTTTCGCAATCAAAACTCAAAAGGTCATATCATTACTATTGAAGACCCGATTGAGTTTGTACATGAACATGCAGGTTGTATTATTACACAGCGTGAAGTAGGTATAGATACAGACTCTTTTGAGGTTGCATTAAAAAATACTTTACGTCAGGCACCCGATGTCATCATGATTGGTGAAATTCGCTCTCGTGAAACCATGAACTATGCCATTGCCTTTGCCGAAACAGGTCATTTAGTTTTTGCCACATTACATGCAAATAATGCAAACCAAGCGCTAGATCGTATCATTCACTTCTTTGAAGCAGATCGTCATAGCCAATTGTTTATGGATTTATCTTTAAATCTGCAAGCCATTATTGCACAGCAACTCATTCCAACTATCGATGGTAATTCAAGACGAGCTGCAATCGAAATTCTCATTAACTCACCACTTATTTCCGATTTAATTCGTAAAGGTGAAATCAATGAAATTAAAGAGTTGATGAAACGCTCACGTGAATTAGGAATGCAGACCTTTGACCAAGCTTTATTCGATTTGTATAAAGCACAACAAATTAGCTATAAAGAAGCTTTGAAACATGCTGACTCACCAAATGATTTAAGACTTCAAATTAAATTGTCTGAAGAAGGTGGAGCAAGCCGTTTGTCGGAATCTACAAGTCGTATTACATTCGATGGACAATAGTATTTAAATCTTTTAAACATAAAAAAGGCTTCTTCAAGAAGCCTTTTTTATTTCAGATCTATTACTTTTTACGGAATGCTTCTTGGCATTCTTGAGCATCACAGTAACCATAAAGGTTCAGTGAGTGACCCGTAAGTTCAAAACCGAACTTCTTCGCCACTTCATGTTGTTCATTTTCAATAACATCATTATGAAATTCCATAACTTTGTTACAGTTTTGACAAACAATATGGTCGTGATGGTCATCTTGCATAATTTCAAAAACAGAATGATTGTTTTCAAAATGATGGCGCTGAATAATGCCGGCAGCTTCGAACTGTGTTAATACACGATATACAGTTGCTAAACCGACATCTTCCCCTTGATCGAGTAAAGTTTTATAAATGTCTTCTGCGCTTAAATGATGTTGTTTTGAATTTTCTAATAATTCCAATATTTTAATTCGCGGAAGTGTAACTTTTAGTCCAGCTTTACGTAAATCTTGATTTGAAATAGGCATGTAATTAAGTCTCTCAACAAAATGAAAGTTGGAATATGCAACAAAGTTTAGATGCAGTATGATCTATCCTTGGATCAAATGCATCATAATTAATTTGGGATAGTGTAGCAAAATGCAAAAAATCATGTTGACGTTATTCGTCGCTTCACTGCTCACAGGTTGTTCAACCTTGGGCGTTTATAAAGTTGATATTCCTCAAGGTACACCTTTGACTCAAGCTCAAGCATCAAAAGTACAGGTCGGCATGAGTCACCAACAAGTACGCTTTTTGCTCGGAAGCCCAACAATATCAGACCCTTTAAACCCTTTACGCTGGGACTATATCTACAATTACATCCCAGGAACTTATGCTAAAAAAGCAAAAATTTCAGCAGCACATGGTCAGCATTTAAAAATTTTCTTTGATGGTAACGGTATTGTACAAAACATTGAAGGTTTAGAAACTATTCCTGAATCTCAACCAGGTTTACCAGGATCTAAAGAAGCAATTCTAAATGCGCCCCCACTATAATCACTTTGAATTAAAAAAAAACCCCTCAATGAGGGGTTTTTTTTATTACTTCAATTGTTTAAAGCGATTACTTCGACAATAGCGACTTGTCGGATTATTTTCTGCACGTTTTCTTCGAATTTCTTTAGGGTTAATCGTTAAAGCCCTATAAATCTCTACACGATCCCCAATTTCAATTACTTGAGATAAATCTTTTAAACGTACACCAAAAACCCCCAATTGCAAATTTTCAGGTAATTCAACTTGCTCACGAATACCACTTTTATCAATTGCATCGAGTGCTGTCATGCCTTCAACAAAATCGACACGAATATTAAATTGCTGATCTTGGGCTGCATAAGCAACCCAAACGTCTTGACTCATCGACATTATAAAATTTGCCCAAGGTAAGACACAATCGCAAGAATAATTGAAAGTGGTAGAACAATACGAACCGCAATACGCCAGATATTATAAACAGCCTCATTGCTAAAATTTAATGCTTTACGCAAATGACTAATTTTCATTACCCAACCTACAAATATTGCATAAATGAAGCAAATAACTAAGCCCCAAAGAATAAGAACAATATTAAAAATAGGTGCGATAGCTGGAATTGCCCATAATAATGTTGCAGCAATTAAAATTAACCATTGAATAGCAATATTAATATTACGTTGTGCAAGTTGTTCACGTGCAAGTTGTAAAATAAGCCCTGCTGAAGTAATGACTGCAAATATAAGTACAAATGCAGGAATTTGTGCTTGAGTGGCAAAAAAGCCAAATGCAACAACTGCTAATAATTGTGCAAACCAAATAGGTAATGCTGTTTTAGTTGCAGCATCTTCTGTTTTTACAACAGCAAGACTACTTTGCCAATAAATTCCCATGCCTAAACCACTGGCAACCAATGCAAGAATCGTTGCACTACCCCATTCGCTAAACGCTAAAGGTGTAACTTCCCATGTAGGTAAAGTCAGACCTGTCGTATTGGCTAAGATGAGCGATGCAATCACTGCAACTGCTGTTAAAAGCACAATAATTTGGCGTGGAACAAATGAAATCACAAATGCGGCAATGGCAAGTCCAATAAATATAAGATGTGCTTCAATGCCTACAGATGCAAATTGAGTCAATAATTGGCTTGCATTAGAAAGCATTCCACCTGCAAGAAAAGGAATGAAAATGACAGATAACCAACCCACAAGACGCCATCTTTGTGAAGCATCGGCATCTCTCGTTAAATTTGATAATGCTTGTAAAGCTGTTATTTTTGAACGTTTTGCTAATGCAATTTCTAAATAGCATATAGGTAAAGCTAAAATCACCATAGTTCCAAGCCAAAGCAACCAAAAGTCTATTTGGCGTTCAACTAAAATACCTGTGACAGGTGCTAATGTTGCAATAATAATAAATGACAGACAAAACGCCATCAGCGGCGATATCCATCTTGATAGAGCATTATCTTGCATGATGCTTTCCTAATAAAAATCTATGGCTATTTTGCCCTGCTCACCGCGGAAAATCAAAACCCTATAAAAAGAAAAAGCAAACTATCTCGAAAGATAATTTGCTTCGCTGAATATTAAAACCTACTTATAATTCTTATTATGTTATTCATCCTTGATTATGAAAAAAAGCGGGCGAACCAGTTTTTACCTTTTTTCTGCTCTTTTTCTTTAATAATCCCCATCATATTTTCTTTTACAGCACCTACATAATCGGCATCATCGTGTTGAATATGGTTGATTAACCATTTAGACAATACTTCATGAAGCTCAGACTCAATCGACTGCCCCATCTCAAAACGATCACGGTAAGATTCAATTTTTTTAATAAATAAATCATGCACACGCTTATGTGGCACTCGATATTTATAGTCCGCTTCTTCTTGCAGTGATTCCTCAAAAGTAAAATGAGACTGCGTATAATCAATAATATTATCTAAAATTTGTTTCGTACGATTTCTATTTATATCATCCGCGATATCAACAATTTCATTAATATAATCGAGAATTCGTTTGTGCTGATCGTCAACCACATCGATACCAGTATTATATTCTGGAATCCATTTCATCTTCATGCGATCACCTGTTGATCTGTAAGTTACAAAACGCTTACAAAGCATAGTAGCCACATTTAAATGAAATAAAAATCAAGTAAATTACTTGGTATTTGCCAATTTACAGAAAAATAAATATAAAGCATTGTAATATATGATTTATTTACCCAAAAACCGACCAAAAGACTCAATTATTAATTAAACAAAATATTGAATCAAAGTCACTTTAAAAACAAAATAAACCTATAAAAAACATAAAAATAATTTAAAAAAATTAACAACCATATTTATTAAAACTAATATTGATCTGCTTTGGTCACACGCTTTAATTCAGGGTTTAATCGCTCACGTTCAAGGCGATCAATAAATGTAAGCTCACGGCGAATAGGTTGACCATGTTGAAATAAAATCATTTCCCCAGGCTTGTATGCTAACCACTCTTCATTCTGTGTTAATGGCTCAGTTGTAATCACAGCAACGCGATCTTCGGGTGTAGTCACCTGACTAAAATCCACCTCAACATCAATATCAATAAGCTGAGCAGGCTTAAATGGATATTCACGTACTAACCAATGTAACTTCGTTACAGCGTAACTAAAAAGCGCTTGTCCATTTGAAAGACAAAAGTTAAATGTTCCATGTTCTGCAATTTTTGGTGAAACTTCTATTAATAAATCAAAAACTTGATCTAAAGTTGGCTCTTCATATCCAATTTTTTGCACCAATTGATCGAGTAAATAGCAGAAAGAACGCTCGCTGTCGGTATTACCAATTGGGGTAAAACGCCCCGATAAAGTCGGATTAAATCCGTGCAAATCGCCATTATGAGCAAAAATCCACTGGCGTCCCCACAACTCACGTACAAATGGATGGGAGTTTTCTAAGGTAATTTTACCTTGAGTCGCTTTACGAATATGTGCAATCACATTACGTGATTTAATTGGATAGTTTCTTATAAGCTCTGCAATTGGAGATTCCACCGCAGATTGATTATCTACAAATAAACGACATGCTTTATCTTCAAAAAAAGCGATACCAAAACCATCGCAATGATCAGAGGTAATTCCTGCACGTTGCGAGAAACCACGAAATGAAAATGTAATATCCGTAGGTGTTGCGCAGTTCATTCCAAGTAGTTGGCACATAATTTTTCTATCAAGCAAATCTATTTATGTAATACAGATATTCTGCATGACACAGCAACCGATTTGCAAATCACAATGTCAAATAAGTTCTTCTTTTTCGCTTATTTGCTTTGTTTTCAATATTTAATTATTTCCATTTTTGAAAAATATTTTATTCCGCTTACAAATATCATTCATTCGAGAATCTAAGTATTAAAAAAGAGCCTAAATCAGGCTCTTTTTTAATCATGCTAGCTGTATTTTCACTTGCTTCGGTTGGTAATTAAAGTACCGACACCATGATCTGTGAAAATTTCTAACAATGTTGCATGAGGAACACGTCCATCTACAATATGCGCGCTAACAACACCGCCTTTTACAGCATCTAATGCACAACCTACTTTAGGAATCATGCCGCCGTAAATCACGCCTGTTTCAATTAAACGATCAACTTCTTGAGTTGTTAAACCTGTAAGCAAGTTTTTGTTTTCGTCTAATACGCCTTTAATATTGGTCAACAATACTAATTTTTCAGCGCCTAATGCTTCTGCAACTTTTCCTGCAACCAAGTCTGCATTAATGTTGTAAGTATTGCCTTCATCATCGACACCCAAAGGTGCAATAACAGGAATAAAGTCGCTATCTGTAAACATTTCAAGTACGTCAGTTTTAACACCAACCACTTCGCCCACTAAACCTAAGTCAATTTCTTGAACGGAACCATCTTCCATGGTTTTTTGCATTAACAGTTTTTGAGCGCGAATTAAGTTGCCATCTTTACCTGTTAAACCAATAGCACGACCACCGTGTTGATTAATCAAATTCACAATCGATTTATTCACGCTGCCGCCCAATACCATTTCAACAACTTCCATTGTTGCAGGATCGGTTACACGCATACCGTCAATACGGTCAGATTCACGTCCTAATTGCTTAAGGAAAGAATCGACTTGAGGACCTCCACCATGCACAACAATTGGGTTTAAACCCACTGTTTTTAACAAGACGATATCTCGAGCAAACGAACTTTCTAACTCAGGATCGGTCATTGCATTGCCGCCATATTTTACAACGAGGGTTTTACCCGAAAAACGTTGAATATACGGCAAAGCTTCTGTCAAAATTTGTGCTTTGTCGATGCCAGTATGCTGATGTGGCATTCGCCTCTCCTTATTGAGCATCTAAAATGTCTTGTGCGATTTTAGAGTATCGATCACTTAACATGTTAACAAATGTGTTTCGAATTTCATTTAAACGTGCTGAACTATCGGCATCAAAACGTACGGTGAAATACTCGCCCGTATTCGATGCTCGAATAATGCCAAACCCATCTTTAAAATCAAGTCGAATTCCATCAATTTTACTTAATTCTGCATTTAGATTTAGGCTTTGCTTTTCAAAATATTGCAGTACTTGAGATGGTTCTACATCGTGCGTACTAATATAAGTGTCTTCTGTACTAAAACGTGCAGGATATTTTGCAAATAATTCTGAAACTGTTTTAAAGCCAGATTCACTTAAATATTCTAGAACACGTAAAGCAGCATATAAGCCATCGTCATATCCTAGGCCACGTGCATCATTAAAGACATAGTGCCCCGCATATTCACCACCAAATATGGCATGACCATTCGAATTTGCTAAATATGTGCGTAAAAATGTGCTACCTGTTCGAATCATTTTAGCTTGTCCACCTAAATGACGAATAGTATTTCGAACCATAGTCGAACACTTCACATCATAAACAACTTCACTATTCGGATGACTTTTCAAACATATTTCAGAAAAAAGTGATAACAACTGATCCGCAGATAGTGCTTTGGCTTTTTCATCTACAAGAACAAGTCGATCTCCATCGCCATCTAAGGCAATGCCAATATCTGCACCATGTTCTATTACTGCTACTTTTAATTTTTCTAAATGCTGCTCTTTTGATGGATCTGGTGCATGATCTGGAAAATGCCCATCGGCATGACAGCGAAGTGCAACCACATTGCAACCTAAGTTTTCCAAGATATGTGCGGCACATTCACCTGCTGAACCATTCAAACCATCAATAACAACTTTAAACTTATTTTTTAAATGAATATCTGAAATTAAATACTTTTGATATGCCAAGCAAAACTTTGCAATATGTTCAGCTTTCGCTTCATTTCTAATTTTATAGTTTGATGTTTGGAAATGATTCTGAGCTTTTTTTGCAATGTCTTGAATCATTTCAGGTGTAGGCGGTAAACCATTAAGCACCCATTTAATTCCATTGTCAGTTTTAGGATTATGACTTGCTGTCACCATAATACCATTGCCGTCATTTTGACCTGCAATAAAGTACAACATTGGGCTAGAACATTGACCAATTAAGGTGACTTCTAAACCTTTTTGCGTACATACGTGTTGAATGATTTCTGCATATTCAGCACTTGTTAAACGGGCATCATATCCTAAGGCAATTTTCTTTTGACCATGTTCAATGAACTGTTCAGCTAAACCACAAG
This sequence comes from Acinetobacter portensis, assembly GCF_009372215.1. Classification (GTDB taxonomy): domain Bacteria; phylum Pseudomonadota; class Gammaproteobacteria; order Pseudomonadales; family Moraxellaceae; genus Acinetobacter; species Acinetobacter portensis. The sequence continues at coordinate 47,520 of NZ_LWRV01000057.1, forward strand.
CAACAGCATAGATACATTCAGGCGTAAGCATACTGACCTTGCCACGAATATCATAGGCACGGAATACCTGAATTGGGAAAATTTGCTGAGCTAGATTCATAGGCAATGTTTTTTAATGTGGGAAATAAATGAAATACAATTCAAAGAATGATTGTAGAGCCCTACAATTTTTATTTTCTCAGGTATCTGTAATTTTTAATACACTTTTTGTTACATTTAAACAAAAAGCGATAAAGCATTCTTACTCTATCGCTTTTTAGGGTCAAATAAAATTAGTTTTTACCTGTATGACCAAAACCACCCGCACCGCGTTCGGTTGCAACAAATTCTTCAACTTGTTCAAATTCTGCTTGAACGACAGGAACTAAAACGTATTGAGCCAAACGTTCGCCTGGTTCTAATGTAAATGCAGTTTGACTACGGTTCCAAACCGATACCATAAGCTCACCTTGGTAATCTGAATCGATTAAACCCACTAAGTTACCTAAAACAATACCGTGCTTATGACCTAAGCCTGAACGTGGCAGAATTAAGCCTGCAAAATTTGTGTCTTGAATATAAATAGAAAGACCTGTTTTTACTAAAACAGTTTGACCTGGTTCAATTACAGTTGCTTCTTCAACACATGCACGTAAGTCTAAACCTGCAGAACCTGCAGTTGCATATGTTGGCATTGGCCACTCGCCACCTAAACGGCTATCAAGCACTTTAACTTGAACTTTCATAGTTTCTTTCCTATTGAGTAAATTTATTAACGCTTAATCAGCGCACGTAAGTTTTCTAAATACTGCTGAGCTTGTAGCTTAGGATCTATATCCCCTGCAAGCTTTTTCTTGCGTCCAAGCCAATCTAAATCATCTTGTGGGAGTTCATCTAAGAACCGACTTGGCGTCATTTGTTTCATTTGACCGCCTGCTTTACGTTGTTCTGCCAAAGTAATGGTTAAACCTTGACGCGCACGGGTAATGCCCACGTACATTAAACGACGCTCTTCTTCCACAGTTTCTGCAGCGATTGAGTTTTTGTGTGGCAGAATTTCTTCTTCCAAACCAATTAAATACACGTATGGAAACTCAAGTCCTTTCGATGCGTGAAGCGTCAACAAATTCACTTTATCTGTATCTTCTTCTTCCTGTTGTTGCTCTAACATATCAAGCAACACCATTTTACGAATTACACTTTCAATATTCTTATCATCAACATCTTCAGCCCGGTTAATTAAGCTTTGAATACTGCTGTATAAAATTTCAATGTTATCGAGTTTAGTTTTTTCTTGTGCAGGTGTTGCAGCCGATTCTTTGATGTAGTCGATATAACCTGCTTCAAACATCATTTGGCGAATAATAGGCACAGGTTCATCATCTTCAATCAAGTTTCGAGTGAAAGTATTAATAAAATCGGCAAACTCTGCCAATTGCGTGGTCGCTTTCTTAGGAATCGCCATCGTTAAACGTTGATCACCTGCTGCACCCAACAATGACAAATTACTTTCTTGTGCAAATAAACCTAACTTTTCAAGCGTTACAGGGCCAATTGCACGTTTTGGTGTATTAATAATTCGCAAGAATGCACTGTCATCTTCAGGGTTAATAATGAGTCGTAAATAACTCATAATATCTTTGATTTCTGCTCGACCAAAGAACGACTGACCACCCGAAAGCTTATAAGGAATTTGCATCTGACGTAATTGAGTTTCTAAAATACGCGCTTGGAAATTTCCTCGATACAAAATCGCATAATCTTTCCAGTTTTTGCCATTCATCAATTTATGTGTGATGAGATCTTTGACTACGCGTTCTGCTTCATCATCATCATTACGGCAAGTAATCACACGAATAACATCGCCATGACCTTTATCTGACCATAATTTTTTATCAAATAAATGCGGATTATTTCCAATAACAGTGTTGGCTGCTTTTAAAATACGACTGGTTGAACGATAGTTTTGTTCTAATTTAATGACTTTTAAATTACGAAAATCTTCATTCAGTAATGCCATATTTTCAGGCTTTGCACCACGCCAAGCATAAATAGATTGGTCATCATCACCAACGGCAGTGAATTGTCCCATTACGCCAACAAGAAGTTTCACCAAAATATACTGTGCAGTGTTGGTATCTTGATACTCATCGACCAAAAGATAGCGGACACGGTTTTGCCATTTATCACGAACTTCTGCATTTTCTTGTAACAGACGCGTTGGCATCACAATCAAATCATCAAAATCTACGGCGTTATAGGCACGTAAATTACGTTCATAAAGTTGATAAAGATGCGCAAATTGAACATCTTCCGCAGTTTCACATGTTGTATGTGCTTGTTCTGGCGGAATTAAATCGTTTTTCCAATCTGAAATCATTTTCATTGCTTTAGCAATGAGTTCTTTACTTTCTGCACCCGACAAATTATCTCGATGCATTAAGTCCATCAAAATACGTTTGCAGTCATCCGCATCTAAAATAGAAAAGTTATTTTTTAATGGCGTATGTTTAAGTTCTAATCGAAGTAAATTTAAACCAAAGTTATGGAATGTCGAAACAGATAAACCTTTTGCTTCTTCACGTGTCATCAACTTTGTTACACGTTCTTTCATTTCACGTGCAGCTTTGTTGGTAAACGTCATTGCTGTAATACGATGTGCAGGAATACCGCAATGCTTAACTAAATATGCAATTTTACGTGTAATTACTGAGGTTTTGCCCGAACCTGCCCCTGCAAGTACTAACAAGGGTCCTTGAGTATATTTCATGGCTTCAAGTTGCTTGTCGTTCAACTGACTTGCGAGTGACATAATTTTTCCTCTTCCTGATTCGAGGTTGATTATAGACATCTCACTTCAACTTGCATAATGAAAAAATTCAGTCAGCTTTTTTTGTTTAATTTTCGGTATAAAAAAACCACCCGAAGGTGGTTCTTTATTTATGCTCAATATAGATTATTGAGTTGCATAAACACTAATTTCTACACGACGGTTTTGTTCACGACCAGCTGCAGTTGAGTTGTCAGCGATTGGGTTAGCCGCGCCTTGACCTTGTGCATTAATACGAGTAGTCGACACGCCTTGTGAAGCGATGTAGCTAGCAACAGATTGCGCACGAGCTTGAGACAAAGGAATGTTGATTGAATCATTACCAGTGTTATCTGTATAACCCGTTACAAGAATCGCGCTCTTGTTATCTTCAGCTAAAACTTGCGCAACTTTGTTTAAAGTTGTGTAGAAGTTTGGCTTAATCGCAGATTTGTTTGTATCAAATGTAATGTTACCTGGCATAATTAGACCAACAGAACCATCTGGATTACGGCTTACATCAATACCTGTACCTGCAGTCGCTGCGCGTAATTTTTTCTCTTTATTGTCAAGGTAAGCACCACCAACACCACCTAATACTGCACCAATTGCTGCTGCGCGGTTGTTTTGGCTAGATGTATTTGCATTCCCTTTAGAAACACCATAACCCGCCAAAGCACCAACTACTGCACCGATCGCTGCTTTATCGTATTCAACGCCGCCAATGTTATTACCTGTTGTTTGGCAACCTGAAAGAACCATTGCCCCAACTACTGCTGAAATTGCTAGTGCACGCATCTGCATGACTCCTATATATGTTAATGTTTTGTTGTCGTGAAAAATAATGGAATAAAATTTGTAGTTAGACCATTGATTTTTTGTTAATAATAAGTTGTTTGATTACAATTTGTAATATTTATTTAAATTATTTGATCAAGTTCATCATATTTTTCACATAGTTGAACATTAACACTTTTTTATATCATAAAGTCGTTTTATATTTAGCATAAACTCTAATCAAAATCATTTTATCCTAAGGATGAGATATGTCTGCACCATCAAAAAAACAACCTTTGTTGAAAAAAATTACAAATGGTCTTACTGTGGGCTCAATTGTCGCAGGAAGTACATTCTTTCATGGTCCGCCTGTTCTTGCTTTAGGTTTAACAAAACTATTTAAAAAATCACGTAAAGTTGATGAAACAAATATTCAAATTACCAACAGTTGGTTAAGTGTAAACAATTGGTTAATTGATCATGTATTACCCAACACACAATGGAATATTTCTGTCGACGAAAATTTAGATCTGAATCTGCAAGGTCGTTACTTAATGACCTGTAATCATCAAAGTTGGGTCGATACAACAGTGAACCAATATTTTGGTTTAACGCGTATGCCTTTGACACGTTTCTTTACAAAATGGGAACTTATTTTTATTCCATTTGTTGGGCAAGCCTTCAAAATTTTAGGCTTCCCAATGATGAAACGTCATTCAAAAGAACAAATTGCAAAAAATCCTGCGTTGAAATATCGCGATATTGAAGAAGCCCGTAAGTCGTGTGAACAGTTACTTAGCCAACCATTTACCTTGCTAAATTACTTGGAAGGTACACGTTTTACGCCAGAAAAACATGCTCAGCAAAAGTCTCCGTATAAGCATTTGCTTAAACCTAAGGCAGGCGGTTTAGCATTAGCACTAAATATTTTGGGTGAAAAAATTGATGCACTTGTTGATATGACTATCATTTACCCTAATGGTGCACCTGGTTATGGTGAATTTTGGTTAGGTGATGTACCTAAAATTGCGGTAAATTTACGTAAAATAGAAATTCCTGAATGGGTTCACGGAGGCAATTATGAAGATGATGCCGAATATCGTGCGCGCTTCCAAGAATGGGTTGATGATTTATGGACTGAAAAAGACCAACTTATTGAAAAAATGAAACAAAAAATTGCATCAACGGAGTCGTTTTAAACAAAATGAGTGAAAATGCGAGCAAGAAAAAAATCACACCTACTTTTAATTTTGTACAGCAAGGTTCGTGGGGATGGAAAGTCGCGTTAGCTTATGACGTATTTATGATGTTTTTAATCATCATAAATTTATTTTGTTTATGCTCAAATGCAATTTTAATGAGCGATTTTGGTGAATGGTTATTTAATTTTATTCATTTGCCAGATGTTTTACAGTTTTATCGAACTGCGCTTAGACCTTGGGTCATCATTACCGAAGGTTGGTTTATTAGCTTTTTAATTATTGAGCTTTTTATTCGCTGGATGATTGCTATTGTTTTAAAGCAACATCAACGCTGGTTCTTCTTCCCTTTTATACATTGGTATGAAGTACTCGCAATTCTGCCACAATTACGTTTTTTACGTTTATTACGCGCAGGTGTAATCGCCTACCAATTACATGATCATGGTTATAAAATTTTCCCTGAAAGTTGGTACAAACAAGTTTATTTTTATTACAACTTGGTGATGGAAGAACTCTCTAGCCGAATTGTTTTAACGGTCTTAAATGGTATAAAAACAGAACTCAGTACAAGTACTACACATAAAAAGCTCATTGAAGATTTGGTCAATCATCATCGTGAATTATTTGCTGTTGCTTTGGCAGATATTTTACAAGATTCTTTAGGCAAAGAATTACAACAACATCGCCAACTTATTGCCAAAGATGTTGGACAAATTGTCAATAAAGCCATTGAAGATACACCTGAACTCACTCAATTACTTCGCCTTATTCCAATTGTTGGTGGTCGTATTGAACAACAAATTCAAAGTATTGGTCAGCGTTTAGGGGAAAATATTACACAAGGTTTAATTGAACCTTTTGCAACCAACCGTGTAGAACCTAAATTAAGCAGTTATAAATATATCTCTGAACGTATTAGTAAGATACCATTTGAAAATAATGAGCATATCGTCAAACTGGTAGAGTCTGCTGTATTTGAAAGTTTAGAAGCCATTCAACAACAGGTAAAAGTCAAACAATGGCAACAAATACTCGAAGAAAGTAAAAATGAGCATGGAAAAATATAACCAGATTCGATGTAAAATAAATTGAAAACCATGCTAGAGAAATCATTAAAATTGTTCTAGCATTTGCTCCACATACAATAGCGCTTCGACCACAAATATAGGTTAGAAGAATTAAGGAAAAAATATGGCTGAAATACGGATAAAAGGCAGAATGGTCAATGCAATTCGCATTAGCCTAGATACCAATGATCATGATGCTATCCGCAAGCAATTATCACCTATGCTTGAAAAAACAGCGCCACAAGGTACGCTGGCTGTCATTGAAAGTTCAGTAGACCAAGAACTCATTGCACTTATTCAGTTGTTAATAGATCTCGACTTACAGCCAATGGCTGTTACTGAAGGTCCTTTATCTGAACAAGCACGTGCAATTCAGTTCCCTGTTATTCCTCCCGATCGTCAAATGCAACAAGTTAAAGCGACGAAAGAACAAGTTGTAGAAGTCAAAGTAGATGCATCAACCGATGTTCAACCTGAAAAAATCATAGCGCCTATCATCACACACGTGACGTCATATCATGATGAAATGCTACGAACAGGTCAAAGCCTTGTGCAAGATCATGGTGATATCATCTTGAATAATGGCATTAACAGCGGTTCTGAAGTAATTGCTTCAGGAAATGTACATATTTATGGTAGCGTCCGTGGTAGAGTTATTGCAGGGGCAGGTGGAAACCATTTAGCGCGAATTTTTTGTCACTCATTAGAAGCGGAACTCGTTTCTATTGCAGGAACATATTGTGTTGCAGATGACATTCCACAGCACGTACTTAAAAAAGCTGTACATATATACTTAAATGATAACCAAGAGCTAGTATTTGACGCTCTGCAATTTTAATGTATAAATAAACACCAAAAAGCCCCAAACAATAGGGGAATTTGAAACCATTACAGGAGTGGATTCGGTGGCGAAAATTGTTGTCGTAACATCAGGCAAAGGTGGCGTAGGTAAAACTACGACAAGCGCATCTTTTGCAACAGGTTTAGCCCAACGCGGTCATAAAACAGTTGTTATCGATTTTGACGTAGGTCTACGTAACCTAGATTTAATCATGGGGTGTGAGCGTCGCGTTGTTTACGATTTTGTAAACGTATTAAATAACGAAGCTCGATTACAACAAGCACTTATTAAAGATAAAGATTTAGAAAATCTTTTCATTTTACCTGCTTCTCAAACACGTGATAAAGATGCCTTAACAGATGAAGGCGTTGCTCGCGTGATGGATGAACTTTCACAAGAGTTTGATTACATTATTTGTGACTCTCCTGCTGGGATTGAACGTGGTGCAATTTTAGCCATGTATCATGCAGATGAAGCCATTATTGTAACCAACCCAGAAATTTCTTCTGTTCGTGACTCAGATCGTATTATTGGTATGCTTGATAGCAAAACCAAGAAAGTAGAACAGAATGAAGGTCGTATTCGTAAACATTTATGTATCACACGTTTCAACCCTGAACGTGCTGACAAACAAGAAATGTTAACAATCGACGATATTTCTAAAGATATTTTGCGTATCCCAACACTGGGTGTAATTCCTGAATGTAAAAGTGTCTTACAAGCATCTAACGAAGGTAAGCCTGTAATTTTATTTACAGAAGAGGCTGCAGGACAAGCTTACGATGACTTAGTTGCTCGCTTCCTTGGTGAAGATCGCCCTTACCGTCACATCACGGTTAAGCCTAAAGGTTGGTTAGCACGTTTATTTGGAGGATAAGATGGCTGGATTCTGGAGTAAATTATTTAGCAGCGAAGAAAAACCATCTAGTGCTCAAATGGCGAAAGATCGTTTGAAAGTAATTGTTGCGTCTGAACAAGGTCTTGGTAAACGTTTAAGCCAAGATAAAATCGACCAAATGAAAAAAGAAATCATGCAGGTTGTAAACCGCTATGTTCGTGGTGTAGATGAAGAACACATTCAAATGTCTGTTCGTTCTGAAGCAAATATCGAAATGCTTGAAATGAATATCAATTTGCCTGAAGAGCGTTAATTTGATTTTTGATTAGTCAAGCAAATTGAATCAGGGCAAAATATGAGACAGGATCAGCGAAGCACTGCTTCGCCCTGTCGCAAGACGAGAAGCTATGCTTCGAATAGGCTAATTGCAATTTTTGCACCGACTACTCGGCAAGTATTGGCTTCAAGACAAAGTAAATAAAGTACTTTGTCTCTTGCTTAATCATATTTTGCCCTTTTTTATTATTTAAAAAACACCAAGGAGCTAGTAATGGCATTGTCTCAACCAGCAACGTTTAATGAAGAATGGTCAGATGAGCGTGTATTTGCCTATTTAACTCAGCTTCCTCCTGAAGGTGTGAATGCTGATTTTCATGTGCTTTATCATGCATTCAAACACATGCGCCCATTTGACTACACGCGCTTATTAACTCAATTTGTTGCAGATGGTCGTGATGTCAATGCTACGAATCCTGAAGGTCAGCGTATTCATGACATTATTGCCGAATACCCTCGCCAAAGTGCTGAATTTTTAGATGTTCTAGCAAAGTTTGCTTAAATATTCTTAAATAAAAAAAGACCGCAATAAGTGGTCTTTTTTTATCTTCTAAACTTTTGTATTTATTTGCTAAAAATTAAATAACCACCAAACGTAGTAAATAAGCCACCTACTACTCCATCAATCCATTTTGTAGACTTCTGATATGCATGCTTAAAACTTGGCAATGAGAAAATAAACACCACAAATAAGAACCATACAAGGCTTTCAAATGTCACTACAAGCAATAGTAATGTATGTGAGTCATTCAAGATGGGATTGGCAAGAAACATCGAAAATACACTGCCAAAATAAATGACAGCTTTTGGATTTGATAAATTGGTAAATAATCCTTGTAAGAAAAAACGCATATTACTTTGAGGCAATATAATTTCTTTTATTTCAGCAGTTTCAGTTTTCTTAGCAAATGCAGATTTAAGCATTTGAAAACCTAACCAACATAAATAAATTCCACCTAAAACCAATAAGACTTTACGCAACCACACAAATTTCTCAAAAATATAATTTAAACCAAGAAGTGCAAACAAGGCCCATAAAAAAATGGCGCATGTAATACCTAACACAACAAAAATAGCCTGCTTACGTGAACGACTAATTGCTGTTTGAGACACCATAAAAAAATCTGGCCCAGGTGTAACCAATGCACATAAATGGATAAATGACAGCGTTAATAAAGCCCACAACATCTTACATTCTCACAATAAAAAAGCAGTTTGGAGTGACAAACTGCTTTTAGTTCATATTGGATTTAAAATTAAACGATTTAACCCAATCATGGAATTAAACCAAAATATCTCGCTTACCATTTGGCCCCATTGCACTTACGATACCGCTTTCTTCCATTTGGTCGATAATACGAGCTGCACGATTATAACCAAGGCTAAATTTACGCTGTAACGATGATGTAGATGCTTTACGAGTTTCTAGTACAAATGAAACACACTGATCATACAACGCATCTCGATCAGAACCACCCTCACCATCTTCATAACCACGAGATGATGTGTCTTCATCATAAGGTGTCAGAATTTCGTCGACATAATTTGGATCACCACGCTCACGCCATGCATCACAAATACGGTTAACTTCATCATCTGAAATAAATGCGCCATGAACACGCTCAGGTTCAATTTTACCCGGCCCAAGGAACAACATATCACCATGACCCAGTAAATCTTCTGCACCACCAGCATCTAAAATGGTACGCGAATCGAGCTTACTATTTACACGTAAAGCTGCGCGAGTTGGAATATTCGCTTTAATAAGACCTGTTACAACATCTACTGTTGGACGTTGAGTTGCAAGCAATAAGTGAATACCTGCAGCACGTGATTTTTGCGCTAAGCGTGTAATCATTTCTTCTGCTTTTTTACCGACTTGCATGATCATATCTGCAAATTCGTCGGCAACAATGACAATTAATGGCATAGGTTGTAAACGTGGTGCACGATTTATCGTTGCCGTATCGTCAGGTTTCCATGTTGGATCAATTAAGTCTTCACCATTAGCAATGGCTTCTTCAACCTTACGGTTATAGTCCGTTAATTTACGAACTTTAAGCAAAGACATTAATTTGTAACGACGTTCCATTTCATTCACACACCAGTTCAATGCATTTACAGCATCTTTCATGTCTGTAACAACAGGTGTTAATAAGTGTGGAATATCATTGTAGTTTGCAAGTTCCAATTGCTTTGGATCGATCATGATTAAACGCAATTGTTCAGGCGTGTATTTGAGTAGCATCGACAATAACATCGCATTTACAGCAACCGATTTACCCGAACCCGTCGTACCAGCAACCAACATATGTGGGGCTTTGGCTAAATCGGCTAATACAGGATTACCCGAAATATCTTTACCCATTGCCATACTTAATAATGCATTTGGATCACGATAAGCAGGTGTTTCAAGTAGCTCAATTAAGCGCACCATTTCACGTGTACTGTTTGGCACTTCAATTCCGATATAAGGTTTACCCGGAATAACCTCGACTACACGAACGGAAGCCATCGACATTGAACGCGCTAAGTCACGTGAAATATTGGTCACTTTGGATGCTTTTACACCTGGTGCCAAATCTAACTCAAAACGCGTAACAACAGGTCCCGGTTGAGCCTCTATCACTTTAGCTTTAACGTTAAACTCTTGAAGTTTAATTTCTAATAATTCAGATAATCGCGCCAATTGTTCCGCGGTAAAGTTCACTTTCTTATTTGGATCAACTTTATCTAAAATATCCAAGCCTGGAAGCGTTGGAAGATCACGTCGTTTCGCAGCAACTTGCATTGCACGTGACATAGGTCGACCAAAAGCATCTGTTAAAGGCGCATCTAAATCAAAATCATCTTCTTTAACATCTAGCTCATCTTCAACCGCACCACCTGTCGTACCCTGCCAAGCCTCACGAAACGCATCTTTATTGCTACTCACTAATTCCTTTTCATCTTCAGACACCAAAGGTGCAACGGGTTGAAAATCTGTCTGAATTTGGGCTTTTACAAATGGACTAGACTGCGCATAGCTACTGGTAGATTTGACTTCAGTTGTTTCAACTTCTTTGCTTTCATCTAGCAAGAAATCATCTAAGTGATCAAAATCATCCAGTACAATATTGGTAGATGCAGCTGTCATTGCAACAGTAGATGCTGTTTGAGCTGCTAAAGTTGGTGCGACTGTTGTAGCGATAGAATGGATTACACCATCTGCCACTGAATGCTCTGCTGCCGAGTGATCAACATGATTAAATGGCGTATGCACATCTGTTGCAGTTTTATTATTTGGAACCGCAGCCAACAACTCGTCAAAGATCTCGTCATCATCCCAATTGATATTTTGCTTGGTCGATGTCTGTGAATATGTTTGTTCCTGCCCATTTACAGAAGAATCATATGCCTGACGGCTATCTTGCGAAGCTTTTAACAATTCATTAATGTCATTTTTATGCTTCTGTTCAGAATCATCATGAATTGCGCGCCAAACTTCACCTGTTTCAACAACTTTAGAGCTTTCTTGCTCGAGTTGATGTGCTTTTTCAAGTTCAATCTCAAATTCTAATTCATCATCTTTATCGAATTGAATATTAGATTGTTTTTCGTTTTGTACTTGATATTCACGCTCCTCACGATCAACCATATCTGCAAACAAACGATTTGCGATATGGTCATCTACAGGAGATTGCTCAACAGCCGTTTTTGTATTTATCAATGGTTCCGATTGAACCGAATTTGTAATCGGTGAACTTTTAGCTACGACTTTATCCGCTTGAATTGGCGCATGACTAAAACTGGAATCTGCTTCGGGTACGTTTCTATAAAACAAATCTTGTAGATAAGCAGGTGTTGCCTTCATCGTACTCCAAGTTTTATTCCATTGAATACCGAATGCAAGTGTAAATAACACCACCCAAAATACAATTAAGAAAACACTTGCACCGTAAATCGTTAAAAGTGAAGAAAGGCTTTGCCCTAGTTCATAACCAATAATACCGCCTGATGCATTTTCTAAAGTATCAGCAGGAACATTCCAGAATAAATATAAGATGCTCGATGTTGAAAGCAAAATAAAAAACTGTGCAGCATAACGAAATGGCTTATTCAAGAAACTTCTAGGCCACCACAGTTGAATTGCTTCAATGAAAAAATATAAAGGTATTAACACACTTGCCCAGCCTAAAAAGCCAAACAATAAGTCTGCAAACCAAGCACCCACTACACCGCTTGCATTTGAAACTGTTTGCGTATCACTCGAAACATGCATCCAGCCCGGATCAAAAGGTGTATATGTTACTGTTGCAAGGAACAGATAAATCCCAAATGAGATTAAAAATAATGTGATTATAAAGCGCTGTGCATAGGCACCCGACACCGCTGTCATATACTATCCTGTAACCAATTATTCATCGTATTTTTGTCGCAAACCCAATTCGGATCTACAGATAATTAACTTTATATTATGCACCTGTTCACCAAAAAAAGATGCAAGATAATGTGAGTAAGTGTTTAACATCATTCTATATAGTTCAAATCGATTTAAATGATCAATAATATCGACTTTAATCTCACACAACTGTTATACAGTTTCACGTATAATTTCACAAATTTCTAAATAAAAAAGGATTCAACAGATGAGCGCTCGTCACTCACGTTTGGTTATTCTTGGCTCTGGTCCTGCTGGTTATAGCGCAGCAGTTTATGCTGCTCGTGCAAACCTTAAGCCTACGCTTATTGCAGGCTTACAACTTGGTGGTCAATTAACAACAACAACTGAAGTTGATAACTGGCCAGGTGGTGTTGAAGGCTTAACAGGGCCTGCCCTTATGGAGCAAATGCAAGCACATGCTGAACGTTTCGGCACTGAAATTGTGTATGACCATATTAATGAAGTAAATTTAAACGTACGCCCTTTTGTACTAAAAGGAGATATGGAAGAATTCACTTGTGATGCACTCATTATTTGTACAGGTGCAACAGCTCAATATTTAGGTCTTGAATCTGAAGCAAAATTCATGGGTCAAGGCGTAAGTGCTTGCGCAACATGTGATGGTTTCTTCTATAAAAACCAAAAAGTAATGGTTGTCGGTGGTGGTAATACTGCTGTTGAAGAAGCGCTTTATTTATCAAATATTGCATCACACGTTACTCTCGTTCACCGTCGTGATACTTTGCGTTCTGAAAAAATCCTTCAAGATCATCTTTTTGCGAAAGAAAAAGAAGGCAAAATCAGCATTATTTGGAATCACCAAGTAGATGAAGTGATTGGTGATAGCACGGGTGTAACTTCTGTGCGTCTTCAATCTACAAAAGATGAATCGACTCAAGATATTGATGTAACAGGTTTGTTTGTTGCTATTGGTCATAAACCAAACAGCGAAATGTTTGATGGTCAATTACAACTTCGTGATGGTTACATTCAAGTTCAAAGTGGAACTGCTGGTAATGCAACTCAAACGTCCGTTACTGGTGTATTCGCTGCAGGTGATATTGCCGATAGTATTTATCGTCAAGCAATCACATCTGCAGGTTCGGGTTGCATGGCTGCATTAGATGCGGAAAAATACCTTGATGCATTAAGTGATTAATCATTTTTCTTATAAATTTAACCACCTTCGGGTGGTTTTATTTTAACTAAAAATCAATTATAACTACCACAAATAAAATAATATTGGCGATTCTAATGACAACAAATTGGACCGATGGTTACCAAACAGAAGTAAACTACACTTATGGTTATTACAAGGATTTAAGTCCTAACTATCAAAAATTTTGTCTATTACTTAGCGGGATAGACACGCCAGATAACACTGAAGAACAAAATCACTGTGAGTTAGGTTTCGGGCAAGGTGTAAGCTTAAATATTCATGCCGCATCAAATTTAGGGACTTTTTATGGTACTGACTTCAATCCTGCTCATGCTGCTCATGCCAATATTCTTGCGGCAAAAGCAAAAACAGAACATTATCTTTTTGATGCAAGCTTTGAAGAGTTATTTGCAAAAGATTTACCTCAGTTTGATAGCATCAGTTTACATGGTATTTGGAGTTGGATTAGCCACGAAAACCAAGCAATTATTCTCAAATTTATCCGTAAATACTTAAAACCAAATGGTATTGTTTATATTAGTTACAACTGCCTAACGGGTTGGGCGGCAAATATGCCAATTCGTGAACTATTTCATAGTCATTTTAAATTTAATAGTAAAAGCCTCAACCCACTACAAAAGGTAAAGGACTCTTTAGATTTTAGTGAAGCTCTGCTTCAACAAGAACCCACTTTTACCATTAGAAACCCCAACGCACTTCAAAAAGTTTTAGATCTTAAAAAGCAGAATCCTAATTACTTAATCCATGAGTACTTAAATCAAGACTGGCAATGCTTTTCATTTCAACAAGTCATGAAAACTTTGGAGGATATTAAGTTATCTTATGCAAGCTCAAGTGATTTAAATGTACATCTTGATAACATTAATTTTAGTGAAGAGCATCAGCAATTTATTAACGCTATCGAACACCCGATTTTCAAAGAACAATGCCGTGATTATTTTGCTAATACACAATTTAGACGGGATTTATTTATACGAGGGAAAAATACATTACCCCCTCTAGAAATCAATGAAAAATTCAAAAAATTATCCTTCATTCTTCTCACCTCTCCGAACCAAATCCCTCTTACAATTAACGGTTATTTGGGTGAATTTAATTTAATTCAGGACATTTACAAACCTATTAGCGATTGTTTCTTAAATAATGAATATGCACCAATCACCGTATCTCAAATTGAATCTAACACCCCAGAGCTGAACTATAACCAAATTTCTAATGCGCTGATCGTCTTATGCCACTTAGGTATTGTACAGCCGTGCTTTAATGAACCAACAGATCAAATTTTAAAACAATCTCAAGACCTCAACCTATATATCCTTGAACAGGCAAGCTTTCATCAAAACTACCAAGTATTAGCGAATCCTTATTCAGGTATTGGTATCCCGATTGATCATTTTAGTCAGCTATTTTACAAAGCATATTTCTATGAAAATTTAAAAACAGCTCTAGAATTTGCTCAATTCACATTAAAGAAAATACAAAATTTAAATTTATTCGTTTTAGATGAAAATGGAGAAATGACCTCCGACCTAGAAAAAAGTTTAATTATTATTGAGAAAAAAGCACAAATTTTTATCGATTCAGACAAACTTAAAATTGCTCAGAAATTAAAGCTTTTTGCTTAATCATTAACATCGCCCACAAGATCAGCTAATATAAAAACTGATTTTGTAGATGATTTTCTTATGCTTCCACCTTCACAATATATATTCCCCAATCCCATTGAAGTCGATTTGGATGGTGAAGGCTTAATCTGTATTGGTGCAGACTTATCTCCTTCTACGCTATATGAAGCTTATACACATGGGATTTTCCCATGGTTTTCCGAAGGTGAACCTATTTGTTGGTGGAGTCCTGAGCCACGCTGTATTATCAATCCAAAACAATATCATCCAAGTAAATCACTTATACGAAACATGAAAAAATTTGATTATAAAATCACAATAAATCATGCTTTTGAACAGGTAATTCGCTCATGCTCCTTACCCAGAAGTTACGCAAATGAAACTTGGATTAGTGAAGATATTATTCAAGGTTATTGCCAACTTTTTGATGCTGGATATGGTTATAGCATTGAAGTTTGGGGAAATGAAAAGCTTGTCGGTGGATTATATGGTGTAAGCATTGGTCAAGGCTGTTTTGGCGAATCAATGTTTAGTACAGAAACCGATGTTTCAAAAATGGCATTTTATACACTAATGCTTTTAGCCAAAGAAAATAATCTACCCTGGGTTGACTGCCAATTAGTCAATGAGCACCTTTTAAGTTTAGGTGCAAGTACAATTTCTAGACAAGCATATTTAGAATCGTTAAAAAATGTTGTAAAACTCCCCCAAGTGGATTGGAAAATATATAAAGACAGTGTATTTTCAAGTAAAACAATAGCATCCAATAATTATTTATTTGAATGAAAATAAGAGGGATATTTCAATGAATTCATACCAACCAAAATCCCTACTCAATGAATTACAGTATTACATCACGCCACCACATGACTGTAGCTATCTAACAAAAAAAACAGCACGAATGGTTTTCCTCGACCCAGAACATCGTATCGATGTGGTCACACTTTCTGAATTATCTAGAGTTGGCTTTAGACGTAGTGGCGATTTCACCTATCGACCAGAATGTAACTTATGTCGTCAATGCATATCATCACGCGTACCTGCTCAAGAATTTACCATGAATAGCATTCAGAAAAAGGCATGGAAAAAAAATCAAGATCTTGAGATACGCATTATTTCAACCAATGATGCAACCGATGAACATTTTCAATTATATGAAAAATATATAAATGAGCGACATGCCGACGGTGATATGTTTCCGCCAACTCAAGAGCAATTTGAAAAGTTCTTAGTCATTAGCTGCACAGACAGTATTTTTATTGAATTTCGTTTAAATCAAAAACTTATTGCAGTTTCTACATGCGACCAACTTGATGATGGCTTATCTGCGGTTTATACCTTTTTTGAACCAAAGGAAAGTAAACGCTCTTTAGGTACTTTTGCCATTTTAAAACAAATCGAATATGCACGTAGTTTAGGATTACAGTACGTTTATTTAGGCTATTGGGTACCACATTCCAGTAAAATGAACTATAAATCTCAATTTATTCCACTTGATTTATTATTAGATGGTCAATGGAGACGTTTAAATCGCTCATTAACAAGCGATGAAATTCAACAATTGGGCAATTCACTAATGACAACCCTACCGACAGGTTGGAATCACCCAATCATTAAATAAATACTGACAAAAGCTTATTTAAATAATTTAGAAAAATCATCTGTGCATGATTTCACCATAATTACAGCATGCTCTTTTGTACCATCCACATTTGGATAATAATTTCTTCTAAGGTCTATTTGATGAAAACCTGATTTTTCATATAAACCAATTGCAGCTAAATTACTTTCTCTTACTTCTAAAAATATCTGAACAGGATCATTTTTCAGCAAAGCGATAGATTCATCTAAAAGCTTATAACCAACCCCTTTTCCTTGTTGATTTGGATGAACCGCCATAAGCAGAAGATTTGCTTCATCTAACACTGGCTGTAAAATACAAAATCCGACCACTTTTCCATTTACTTCATAAACCGTACTTTGATAAGAGTCTACAGACTCTTCAAATTGAGTTTTAGTCCATGGATGGCTTTGCACAAGCTTTTCAATTTGTGTTACCGCATCAATATCTGCCGCTTGCATCAAACGAAACATTATTCGTTCTTCTATAATTTAAAATAATGAGCAGATTATATGGATTTTAAAACTTAATGCGAATATTTAATGCATAAAAAAAGCGCCTCAAAGAGGCGCTTTTTTCACACAATTAATACTTATGCAGTTACTTTAGCAAC
>NZ_LWRV01000058.1 GCF_009372215.1 Acinetobacter portensis
TGCAGCCGCTGTAGCGGCAGCAGCAGCTACAGCAATTTGTGCACTCGTAACATTAGCAGTTGCGAATGCGATATTCGCCTTACTATCATCTAGTGCTTCTTTAGTGATTTTACCCGCTGCATAATCTCGTTGCGCTTGGCTATAGTCATCTTTCGCTTTCGATAATGCTTTTGTTGCATCTGCGATAGCAGCTACAGCAAGTACAGCATCGACATAAGCATTTCGAACACCGACTTCTGTACTCACAGTCTCAGTATGGGTTTTCTCTTCTGTCGTGGTTTTATTTTCGTAACCACCAATGTTTAAATCACCTCGACCATGATCAATAACAGTATCACCAGACGCAGTGATATTTTGCCCTAAAATATCAACGCCTTCTGTCCCTTGAATCGTTAAGTTTTCAGTATTAATAGTGCCTGACTTATGCGTGGTTGTCGTGGTCTTCACTTCATGTTCTGTGTCTTCAAGTACAAAGCCACCCACACGAATACTATCTTTGTTGAGTTTTACCCCTAGACCTTCAACAGTTTCTTTACTATTGGATGTCACCGTCTTTTGTTGTTCTTCGGCTGCATCTAGTTCTACTTTTTTCCCTGAAATAACCGTGTTTTTAGCATTGATGTTTGCACTTTTTATCTGAGTCTTCTCAGATGAGCCCACATTAATATTTGTAGCTGCTAAATCTGTGCCTGTTTGTTTGCTTTGTTCTGTACGTGTACTTGATGATTCACCAATCGTAATTTTAGGCGCTTTTAATCCAGGTGCTAATCCTTCAATTCCTGCTAAACCAATCGCTGTCGCTTTCATTAAGTCTTTGGCAACACCTCGATAACCTTTTTGTTTTTCATCCCATTGTTGGTCATTGGTTTCTAAGGTCGTCAGACTCACATTTTCAGGAATAGCACTGCCATCTCTTGATTTTAAACTGCCATCTGCCTGACGCTCAAACTGTGTATTTCCGATATAAATATTATCTTTAGCCTGAATATCGTTGGCTTGTAGCTCAATATTTTTGCCTGCATTGATATCGACATTTTTGCCAGCTTTGAGCTGGGTTTGTGCAACTTCTTCATCAATATAACCCGATTGACGATTTTCAAATTGCACTGCATTCTTCTTCTCTGATACGTTGCTCTTCATGTCAGTATCAATATCTGAAATGAGTTTCACATTGCCTTTATTCGCTGAAATTTGAATAGACTCTTTCGCTTCAGCAATCAAATGTGTTGCTTGTACATCACCTTCTTGGCTATTAATAAGAACATTGCCGCCCGCTTGGATATCTGTTGCAATCGATTGACTGGTTGAAGACTTAATTTTCTTGTCTGTTTTTGAGAATCCACCTTTTTCTTGGGCTGCAAGTTCAGAGCTTCTTTCATCTCGTCCATTTTCAATCAGCACATCTTTGCCAGCATCAATCACCACATTGCCAGATTCACTATTCAATGTGCCTGCTTTAATGTGTGTATTATCATCACTTTTAAGGGAAATATCGCCTTTAGACTGAATTTGAGTTCCTACATCACGACTCGACGCATTCAAAATCTGATCTTTTTCTCCTGCTGAGCTCAGATCACTTCGACTCACATTTACTGTCGATACATTTAAGTCTTTACCCGCATGAATTGCGACACCACCTTCACTTCGGATATCTGATGCTTTTAAGTTAATATTATTCTTCGCATTAGCAATGAGCTGACCATCTGCATCGTTAACATATAGTCCTGCAACTCGCCCTATATTTTCTGCAGTAAATTCACTTAAACCGTCTTTGTTTTCAGTTTTTATCGTTGTGGTGATATTGTTAATATCTCGGCCAGCATCTAGTACTAAAGCTTTATTCGCTTCGATTTGCCCACCAATATTATTAATATCCGTTTTTGCAGTCGCAAAGACCTCATTCCCTTTAATTAGACCACCAACATTATTAATGTTATTGGCCTCTAGGTTGACCAATTGCCGCCCTGCGATGCTACCGTGGTTATTTAAGTTTCCAGTCAGTTTAATATTAACATGATCAGCAGCAATTAAAGTTCCTTGACCATTTAAGTCACCTGGTTGAACGGCAACATAAACTTTCGGTACTAAAACTTGTACTTTTTCACCATCCGCCAAAGTCACTGTCTCTTTCACTAACCATACAATATCACTGGTCAATCGTGCAATTTGGGCTTCGGAGAGTTTAACCCCTATACTTAAATTCAGGTCTTTAGCAGTACTAATACCTGAATCCATCAATGCTTTAAATTGATCTTCATAATTACTATAACCATCGAGATAGACTTTACCCGTAAGTTTTGCAATTTGGTCATTTACTAATTTTTGTTCGTAGTAACCATCCCCCAAACGCTTATGCATATTTTGTGGGTCTGTCGAGAACATTTTTAACATGTAATCACTACCTAACCATTTTTTATAATTGGTAAAGGCATCATTCGTTTCAATCAAAGGTCGATTATTATTATCTTTATTGATACTAAATAAAGATTGACTTGGTAAACTTAAATCTGGCGTAATACTACGGATTTCTGTTTGGGTTTTTCCCTCTACATTCTCTCGTTTTACCGCTTCAATCTGCGTTGAATTCACACCCCCCTGATAAGCACCATCGTATTTCACCACATCTAATTTAATCGGTGTCACAATATCTGCAGGGTTATAAGCTCTCGTACTATTCCATTTGCTACGTTTACTTGTACCTAACTTATTCCATCCTACATAGTGATATCGAGAGGTTCCTGTTTTTATCAGGCGATGTTCGCCATCGGCATCAATATTATTAATCTCATTTTGTAAAATATTAATGCCTTTCGCTGCTAGAATCTGGCTTTTATCATTTGTTAAATTTTGACCATTGATCCCCAGCGTTCCACCCGAAATAATTTCCGCAGGCGCACTTGAATCCACATAATCTTTCTTTTCATATTCGGTATAGTTGTAACGGGTATAGTCTTCAAACTCTTGACCATCTAAATAAACTGTCTCTTTGCCCCCCCAACCAGTAACATGTGATGAGTCAAGAATTTCACTACGTCCATCTCCTTGATAGGCTGTTACTTCCTTGCGTGTTCCTGGAATTTCTTTAACACTGGAACTGAAATGAAGGTTACGGTTGGTTAAGGTATCAACATCTAAATACATATCACCATTAGACTGTATTCGTGCACTCGCATTATCTAGATATTTTGCTGAACCTTCCGCTAAATTATTTTCATTTAACTTAGCACCAATAACCAGTTTATCTTCACTCGAAATTAATGCTTGTTCTCTGTTTTCAATTTTGGTTGCAGCAATATCCACTCGCTTACGTGCTGCAATAGTTCCAGCCTTTAACCCATCATTTGTTTGTTGTTCCGCATTCAGTAAGTGCTGTGTTTGTAAGGCAATATGGTCACCATAAATTTGACCCGTACCTATGTTCTTAATTTCATTTTTTGCATCAAGTAAGGTTAAACCTTGGCTATTGATTAATCCTGTATTCTCAATTTTGTCTCGAGCTGAAATGTGAACCAGTTGATTCGCTTGAACCTTTCCTTGGTCATTATTTTTTATATTTTGAGCACTTAGACTTAACGATTGTCCTGCTTCTAATACAGTATTATTTATAATATCAGATTGATTTTCAATCACCAGATCTTGTCCTGCTTGTATAGCAGAATCTACACTTAATGCCCCTTGCTGTTTTAAATAAATATTTTTATTTGCAATAAGAAGTGATTGTTCAGCATGCTGTAATTTTTTGGATTGAAGACTGATATCTCCAGTTGATAGTATCTTCCCAGACTTTGTATTATCAATATTTAACGTATTTTGATTATCATCATGGATTTTAACAGCATTAATTGCAGTGATTTGTCCTGCTTGATTATTCAGTTGCTTTTGTACATTAAAATTCAATCTGTCTTGTGCTTGAATAATACCCTTTTGGTTATTCAACTGCTCTGCTTGTATTGCAGCATTCTGGCTATATATTTCACCCGCATTATTATCAACATCCCTCACTTGAGCTGTGAGTGTTGTTGAACTCAATACACCGTGGTTTCGAATGTAATCACCGTTGGCACTTAAGGTATTTAAATTTAATGTTGCCGTGTTATCCAGTGTCTTGGCTGTACTTAAATCCACCCCACCATTCGCAGTAATCTTCCCTGCATCATTTTCAATACTGTCTGCTTTAATCTTGCCTTGGGCGAAGCTTGCAGTGATTGGCGTATTGGCTGAACTGGTGCTACCACCACCTGTCGCTGTACTCGGTGCTTCTATTCCTGTACCTGAGCCACCTGTATTTCCACCACCTGTGCCTGTACTTGGATCTGTTCCTGCATCTTGATCAATTTCGGTATAACCAATTAAACCTTTGTTTTTATTGTTAAGGGTTTTAGCATCAATCGCTAAGTCTTGTAAGCCTGTTTGTACAATTTTACCTGTGCTGTTTTTTAACTCTTTTGTTTCTACATCAATTCGACCTGCATTCAACTCACCTTGGTTTTGAATCGTCTCTTTATTACGAATATTCAGCTCAGCAGATGTTGCGATCAAACCTGTATTATTAATCTTATTGGTTTGAATACTTTGCTTCGCTAAACTTGAAATACTGCCACTGTTGTTTAAATCTGTGGCTTTGATATCTAAGGTCGCTTGTTTGGCATCTTCTTTGTGTTGTGCAACCACTGCACCACTATTTTGGAGTTGTCCATCTGCACCAATTTTAATACTGCCTGCAGAAGCAAACACTTGCCCTGCATTATTTATACCTACGCCTTTGTCTGTACTAATCAGGCTGATTTTGCCTGCGTACATCCCACCTAAACTTCCTGTATCTATCGAGAATTTTGGCGTATTTGCTGTGCCACTGTTTGTTGCACCGACATGCTTAATATTGTTTTCTATATCGATGTCATTTTGACCCGTCACCACTTGCAAGTCTTTTGCCCATACCCCTGCATTCATTTGTGCGGCATGACTGAGTAACCGTGTGTAATCCGCTGTACTAGTATCTAAACCTTGTCCTGTAATGTTGATTAAACCATCTCGGATTTGAAAGCCTGTCACAGCGCCATTATTTAGTAATGGATTGCCTGTGGTTAAGGTCACACCACCTGCATTTATAAAGCCACCACCATCGACATTAATCCCTGCAGGGTTGGCAATAATCACATCGGCTTTTCGTCCACCCACTTCTATATAGCCATTGAGGTGACTAGCATTGGTCGAGTTGACCTGATTCACAATCACTTTGGCTTCACCACCCGCAAGCCAAGGGTTGCCTTGGATGTGTCCTGCAAGTTGGGTTTGTGCATTTTGACGACTGTTGTTAAGAATCACTCCCTTTTGATTCACATCAAATTGTTGATAATGGTTCATTGAAACGCCTGCTTGACTTGGCGTTTGAATATTGACTTGGGTTGTACCATTGGCACTATTGATAATGGTCGGTCTTTGATTTCCCGCTGCATTTGGATCTGCAACTACATTGGCTTGTGCTAAATCCGTGGTAACACCTAGGCTTGCTACACCTGTCAGCAACATAATAGAGAAGGATAGAACTTTTAAGCCTAAACTTTTTTCAGCTGTAGATTCTGTGTTGATCTCTACCTGCGTGGTGCTTCGATTGCTTGTTTGTCCTTCTGCAGAGACATTCTCTGCAACAACCACCATTTCACCACGGGTTTTACTAAAAATCGTTTTATAAAAGTTCTTATTCATTTCTCTATCACCAATTCTTTAATTTTTAAATATGTTATTCAGCAAGGGAATGTATTTTTTGCCAATGTTGGAAATCTTGATGTTTTACTTGAGCCCCCTTAAAGCTAAGTATCCTTAAGCCTTTCTCTTGACCTCTGTGGTACAGCGATCGCAAAATATGTTTAGGAAATAAGTACTGCGCCATTACATTTTTCATCATTGGGCTATGTTCAAATGGGCTAAACCAATCAATAATCCAGAAGTGTTCCCCACTTTTCCATTCATCTAATGCAAGTGGCAAACCTTGACTACCTACATATTTTTTTTCAGTTTCGTCATTTAATAACGCCCAACTGACATAGCCAATGACACGGTCATTTTCTACAAACACTGCAAACTGTCGGTGTTGTATAAAAGGTACGACTCTCGTCATTAAATAACTTAAAGGTGCATCTTTTAATTTAGGCACGTATTGCCATAACCACATCAAGGATCCCAATACTTCAGCCTCACTCCAATGTTCTTGAGGATAATGTGATGGCGCAATTACACTTATATTTCCAATCTTCATATCACTCTCAACTAAAACGAGTAATTCAAACTCATGCCATAATTCATGTCGTAGTTTTGGAAGTAATCTGGCTTCTTCAGTGGCTTGCCTGCAAATACGTCATAGTAGAATGTGCCACCCACTTTCACTTGCCCTCGAAAGCCCATTGCTCCTCCAACCAAGGTTTTACCCAACAGTTGATCTGCTGACTGTCCATCAACATGGCCTGCATCTAATGCAATATAAAATTGGTGCGCGGGGAAAATTGACATGGCTAAATCATTACGCCAGTAATAACCGCGATCGGCAGCTAAGGTCATATTTCCATCAAAGCCACGTACCGTATAGCGTCCACCAATAGACATGCGGTCTTGCATAGTCAGTGGTGTGTCGTTGTACTGAACTCTTAATGCGCTTGAGTAGCTATAGTTTTGTTTTTCAAATTGGAATGGCACATTTAAGTTGGCATCTAATGTCCAAATTTCCATGCGCGAAGTCCCTTCATCGAAGGCTTCTTCAGGGGCACGTAAGGCACTAAAAGCACCTGTACCACGTTTATAGCCAAGACTTAAATCCAGTACCGATGACTTGATATATTCACGATGATCGATATTGAATTGCCAGCCTGAAACATCACGTCTTTGGATGGTCATTTCTGCATCATCAATGAAGCTTTTTGATTGGCGATGCCAACCCTTAAGTGTCGCTGAGGTTTTTCGTTTTGCATCGCGATAAAGCAAGCGTGTTACACCTAAATCTTGTGTTTGACTTTCACCATTGTAGTTATAGACGTTATCTGTGCCTGCAACTGCTTGGTCGTAGTTGTATTGGCTTGCATTGGCACTGATTAACCAGTTTTTATACGGTACTGAATAATGCAATGCATAGTTGTTGGTTCCACTTTTTACCGTCGCACCTTTTTTATCCGTGATCTTTTGTTGATCCGCTAAGTTGCGCCCAACCGTAATGTAAAATAGGTCACTTCGAAATAAGGGGTTGTCTAAAGAGACCGTAATGTTGCCTTGGTATTTGCCTGTTTGTCGGCTACCTGCATCATCTGCACTTAAGGTCACACGAATTGGTATTTTTCTTTGTTTCCACTTAACGATGACATCACTTTGATTCGGTGCATCCGCAGGGACAATTTGAATATCTGCTTCTGCTGTCGGTACACGTTTTAAGTTTTCTAAGCCTTGTTCTAAATCCCGTAAATTCAGCACATCGCCTTTTTTAATTGGAAAGATGTTTTTTGCGTATTGGATTCGTCCAGCTCGAGTATTGGTTTCATCACTTAAATCCAGTTTGATTTCACGCACCAAACCAGGAATTACGGTCAATTCTAATGTGCCTGTGCTTAGGTTTTGTGGGGCAGCCAATACACGTGTGGTGGTATAGCCTCGACCAATAATGATGTTTTGGGTTTTGGTCATCAGCAAGTTAATGGCTTGTTCACCCATACATAAACCCGATTTAAATTCGAGTTCTTTTAAAGCTTGTGTTAAGTATTTACTAAACTTATCACCCATTTCACCGTTTAGTTTTACTTCATTAATCTCGAAACACTGTTCTTCTTTTATTTCATGAAGTTTCAAGTTTTCTTTTTGGCGTGCAGCATCTAAATTTACATCTGCTGAAGGTTGAATAATTTTTTCTAATTCGGCTTGGCGTTGTTGATTTCGTATAAGCCCATCTACAGCAGGGTCAAAGCTTTCTGCATAAATATGTGCAGAAATAGAACTACCTCCCAAAGCCAAAACAATACTTTTTAATAATATATTTTTAGTTAACATAACCACATTACGATTAAATTTTGTGCGCAATTTAACAAATAAATATCAAAATTTCAACAAAAACCCACCTAAACCTTTAGAAGATTACTTATAAACAATTGGTTATTAATACGATATTTTTTTTGTAATTAAGTTCACAATTAAACTAACTTACTCATTTGCTACTTTACATACAGAATTAGTCATTAAGTATTCGATCAATTATTTTTAGAAATGCGAATTTACTCAATCAAAACTTATAGTTTTTAACAAAGTAAATAAACAGAAATAACGTGAATTTTATTATGTTTATTCATAGTTTTATTGATTCAATAAATTTAGTTTTTTTGAAAAAATTAAATTAAGTACAATAACAAATAATAATTCATTGAGGTGGTGGCAGATTAACTGAATCAAAATAACTCTGATTAATAACAAATAATAAAAATCGAATTACCCTTTTTAACCCTAATTTAAAACGCAGTAATATACCCATGCAGCCATCTAGCTGCATGGGTATATTTCACTAATTGTTTTATTTAAAGCCCTATATAGAACTTTTCAATGAACTGTCTTGTCTTCACAAGTAATGAACTAAATACATTCTCTCGTTCAAATAGCTTTACTTTAAAATTAGGTAAATCTTTTAATTCTTCTTTTCGCGGCAAACGCTTCGTGAACTCGTAATTATCGAGTACCGTTTTCATCACCGCAGGATTAAGCTTTTCTTGTTCACATAAATTCTGATATGCCTGCTCTTTCTCGACATCCCAAAACTCAGCAAATGCAGATTGAACACTTTGCCCATTGATCATTTTCGGCATGTTTTCTTCAATGAATTTTTTAATCAATTCTTGTTTGTTGTGTAGTGTCGCTTCGCCACCAATCAAGTCATTTACTTGTGCTTCATATTTCTTACGCTTGTCATCATCTTTACTATTTATAGCAAGCTGTAATAAATTAATAATATAACCAACGTTAATACGATCTCTATGCAACAAGTCGAGCTGAAAGTCGATATCGTCTAGTACAGATACTTTTTCTTTTTGTACCACCGTTCTTACAGCTGTACATAAATCTGAATACTTCGATGCATAATCAGCAAAATCTTGTTTATTTAAAATCGTTTGATCTTGATCGTACTCAACAAAAGTTTGTAACTGTGCATTAAAACGCATGACTTCACGGAATGCCTTAATAAATTCGAGTTGCTGATCTTCAGTAAGGAGGTCATCCACACTCTGACAATCGGGTGCAATCATCAATAATTTAGCAACTGCTCGTGTATAGTCCTTTTTAATTTCTTCAAAACTAGGGACAAGTACAACTTCTTTGGTTTGTTTATTTGAAAACAAAGCCAAAGCTTCATCGGTAGCACGTTTTAAATTTCGGAAACAGATAATGTTGCCAAATGATTTCTTATTATTGTAAACACGATTCGTTCGTGAAAATGCTTGAATCAATCCATGATGCTTTAAGTTTTTATCAACATAAAGCGTGTTTAATGGTTTTGAATCGAAGCCTGTCAGGAACATATTTACGACAAGTAGAATATCAATCTCTTTTTTCTTTACTCGATCTGCAATATCACGGTAATAGGCATAAAACTGATCGCCTGAATTATAATTGGTTTTGAACTACTCATTGTACTTTGCAATATAACGATCTAATTTATCTCGGCTTGATTGGTTAATTTGGCTTGGAATATCTGTAGACTCCTCTCCAATTAAACCATTCTGCTCAGTAGGTTCTACTGCTTCATTTGCCCCATAAGAGAATATGGTGGCAATAGTTAAGGGATTGAATAATTTACCCTGCTCTTCATCTTCTTTTTGTTTATCTGCTTGGGCTTTTTCAAACAGCTCATAATACTGCGTGAGTGTATCGACTGAACTCACACAGAACATTGCTGTAAAATCACGCTTGTTAGTTTTAGTATCGTGATTCTCAACAATATAACGTGCAATCATTTCTAAGCGTTTAGGGTTGTTATACAACTCGCTGGTATCTATACCTTCGACTTCTTCACCACCGTTTTGCATACCTTTTACGGTGTATTTCCCTCGATAATCAATTTGGAATTGCAAGACGTTTTTATCTCGTATCGCATCGACAATGACATATTGGTGTAGACATTTATTGAATAGATAATCTGTGGTCAGTTTTAATCCTGCCTTAGATGTACTGTTTTCTTTAAAAATTGGCGTACCTGTAAAGCCAAACATTTGGGCATTTTTAAAGAATTTTTTAATGTTCTGATGAGTATCACCAAATTGACTACGGTGGCATTCGTCAAAGATGAAAACAACTTTTTTATCTTTTAAATAGTCTACATATTCAGAATAACGGTCTGTGCTAATGGCACGATTCAACTTTTGAATTGTGGTGACAATGAGTTTGTCATGTCGTTGATCAAGCTGTTTGACCAATGTATTTGTACTGTCTGTACTATCTACACTCTCCGCTTTAAAGGCATTAAATTCTTTTGAGGTTTGTGTATCTAGATCATTGCGGTCTACCACAAATAGAACTTTGTCTACCTCTGGCATTTTCATAATGAGCTGACTGGCTTTAAATGAGGTCAGTGTTTTGCCTGAACCTGTGGTATGCCAAATATAGCCATTGCTTGGTTCAGTCTGTACATGCTGAATAATGTTTTGTACTGCATATATTTGGTATGGACGTAATACCATTAAACTTTTTGTGGTTTCAAGCAGTACCATGTATTGCGTCAACATTTGCGTTAAATGCTGTTGGTTTAGAAATACATCGGCAAACTTGGTGATTTCATTGATATGTTTATTGGTGATATCTGCCCAAGGAAATGCAAACTCGATACCTGTTGTACCATTTGAATAGTAACGTGTATTTACACCATTACTAATAACAAAGAGTTGAATAAAATTAAATAAACCTTGCCCTGCCCAATATGCTTCTCGGGTATAACGTCGGGTTTGATGAAAGGCTTCTGCAATTTCCATCCCTCGTTTTTTTAATTCTATTTGTACGAGTGGTAAACCATTGACCAAAAGTGTGACATCGAAACGGCTTGTACGCCCATTATGATCTCGATGATCTACGGTAATTTGGTTGGTGACTTGAAAGTAGTTTTTTGTTGGGTCTTCAGATAAGAAAAAGATGTGTTTGCTTGAGCCATCGTCAAATTTTACAGGAAATTGATCTCGTAGATTTTTAGCACGTTCAAATACCGTTCCTGAATTTAAGAAGCTAATGACTTGCTTCCACTCTGCTTCTGATAGTGGTGCTAGTTCATTGGCACGTTCGATTTGTTTTTTGAGGTTTGACAGTAGTTGTGCTTCGTTTTTTATAACAACTCGTTCATAGTCCAAGCCTTTAAGCTGTGCGATGAGTGCATTTTCGAGTTGTTGTTCACTTTGTACTGTCATTATTAACCCCATTTTTCCAATTTCACCAATTTTTATCAACTAGGCACAATCAACTTGATTTTGTTGCCACTCAGCATATGTCACATTTGTATTGATTTCTTTCCAAGCTTTTCGCCCATTAGTTTCCTGCCCATTAATAACAGCTGCTGCTGCTGATGGACTAGTGAATGCATAGTTTTGTGCAAACGTAAATGTATCAGTAGAAATAACTCCTTGCTCAATAAGCATAGGTCTTAATTTACTAATATATGAGTGTGTCGATAAAGATGATATCTTTTTAACTTGTGAGTCCTTCAGTACCAGAAATTCACCATCAATTTCTTCTGCAAATGCTTTTAAATCACGAGTAGATAAATAGAAACGAGTGTTCTTCTGAGTTTCCAAAGCAATAGTGTTGATATCTGTATTTGAACTATGATTTTGGCTATTCTCTTTTAAAAAGTTATATCCCAATACAGGTAAAATCATTCTTATTTGTTCTAAAAAATACTCCATATCGGCTGTTGCTGACTCAGGTAAGCGATTATATTGATGTGCTGTACTATTCTGAAGCTCGCAATTACCATTCTTTATTGCAATTTCTATCAATCGACTCTCTAAATATTTGATATGTGCTTTCGTTAGGTTTAAATCTTTACTAGTCACTAAACACACTTTCCCCCAGAAATCTTTCCCGCCTGATTCTTCTGTTTTATTGTGCTGTCGTAACCGTATAGAAATATCTTCTGATTCACCAATATATACTTTGGGTTTAAACGAGTTTTCTAAATCATCACCCACTAAAAAATAAATGCCAGTCTTTCCACATTCATCTCGCTTAATTAGTTCTGAAAGTTTTGTTCGTGGAGCAGACAATACATGTCCAGTCCAATTAATAATCTCAGCAGTTAAAATACCGTTAGGTGTACCATCAACCAAATATAAAATTACGCTTTTACCTAAGCTCACTTTTATCTCCTAAACAAACATCTGCTGTAACAAGCCTTTTTTCCAAGTTTTAGCTTGTTCAATTTGCTGTGAAACCACTTCAATTTTTTGGTCAATCGCAGATAAAAAGTTAGCGATTTTGGTTTGTTCTTCTAGCGAAGGCACCAATAATTTCAATTTTCTTTGTGTAGTGATTGGAACCTGATTTCTTGTTGATTGCGACATGATTCCAACATATTGTTTTTTAAAATAATCAGATTCTAAAATACTTTTCAGATAAATATTTTTTAATTTTTGAGGATTACATCGATAATATGTTGCAGTAGTACTTAATATTACAAATTCTAGATCCGTCTTTAACAATGCAACAGGTCCAACTGTAGCATTATGTGCAAACAAAATATCACCATCTTTAGCGATGCCTTTCTTAAACTTCAAAGCTCTCTCTATCGGAAGTTTCTTTGTACTTAAAAAATTCACTTGCCCATTACTAAAATCTGTTGCACCAATATAAGGAATACCTTTTTCACTGAATTCTTCCGATTTTGGATATAACTCACCATGGTTTCCATCCATTTGGTCAATAATGTAGTTTTTATCCATAAAATATTGGATTACATTTTCCTCCCACTCCCCAAATTCACTACCATCATCCGCTTTAAAACGAATCTGCTGACTAAACAGCTTTTGCATCATGCCTTGTTTATATTGGCTCAGCAGTTGGTATTTTTGAGTCAACTGGCTAATCTTTTCATCCACAGCAGAAAGAAAAGCAGCAACTTTAGTTTGTTCTTCTTTAGATGGATAAGAAAATGGTAATTTACGCTGTTCTGAAATACCTATATAAAGCCTAGTTGCTCCTGTACACAAAGCTAGTAATTCATTTTGAAAAATTGGTGCCTCAAAAGTACTTTTAATAAAATCAGGAATCAATTTTGCCTTGTTCAAAACACGATAATAAGTAACCTGAGGCGTAAGCATGATATACGGTGTCTTTAATTCAGGCACTTTTGCAACATTACCAATAGTTGCTTTATGAGTAAGTAAAATATCTCCTCCTACAGAGAATCCTTTTCTTAAACCATCAGCCTGTGACTTTTTTATCTTCTTAGATTTATCTAAATGGACTTTACCATCAATAACATCTGTCGCCATGACAAATGGAATCCCATCGTCCACATAATCGGCTGAAGTTGGATGAATTTCCCCATGATTGCCATCCATTGGTTTGTCAATAATTTTCTCATCGACAAGAGCCTGAATATCAGCCTGAAGCCACTCACCCTTAAATTCCTTAAACCGTAATTTAGGCGTAGCCATTACTTCACCTCCACAAATGGTGAATCAATACCTAACTCTTTACAGAAATCTGCAATCACAGCATCCGTGTTTTGGCTTTCCACTTCCAAAGCTTGAAGCTGTTTGGCAATGTCAGCTAAATCAATCTCATCTTCCGATTCAAAAGTATCAACATAACGCGGAATATTCAGGTTGTAATCGTTGTCTTTGACTTCTTGCAAAGTCGCCACTTTGGCATATTTTTCAACATCTACACGGTTTATAAATGCATCTAAAACCTTATCTAAATGCTCAGGCAATAACTTGTTTTGATTCTTCTGCTTTTCAAAATCATTACTTGCATCAATAAATAAAATATTGCCCGTATGCTCACGGTCTTTCTTCAGTACTAAAATACAGGTTGGAATACTTGTGCCGTAGAAAATATTGGCTGGTAAACCAATAATTGCATCTACTACATTGAGTTGTTCAATTAAATACTGACGAATCACACCCTCACTCGAACCACGGAATAACACACCATGCGGTAATACCACCGCCATTGTGCCGTTATCATTCAACTGATAAAGCATGTGCTGAACAAATGCCATATCTGCTTTTGACTTAGGTGCAAGTTTGCCATAAGAAGCAAAACGCTCATCTTGCAAAAATAAAGGATCAGCTGACCAATCCGCAGAAAATGGAGGGTTCGCCACCACAGCATCAAAACGTTTATCAATATGTTGCGGACGAGTTAAAGTATTTTCTTGTTTAATGTCGAACTTCGCAAAATGAACATCATGCAAAATCATGTTCATACGTGCCAAGTTGTATGTGGTACGGTTCATTTCCTGACCGTAAATCATATCGACATCTTTTACTTCACGTTTTACACGTAATAATAAAGAACCCGAACCGCAAGTTGGGTCATACACCGAACGTAAACGCTCTTTTCCTTGCGTCACAATTTTAGCAAGTAAGGTCGAAACGGTTTGAGGTGTATAAAACTCACCTGCTTTTTTCCCTGCACCCGATGCAAACTCACCAATCAGGTATTCATAAGCATCGCCCAATACATCAGACTCTGTATTTGAAATATCAAAATCAATTTCATCTAAATGACTTAGAACTTTCGCAACCAACTCATTACGGTCATTTGCGGAGTTACCAAGTTTGGTCGAGTTTAAATCTAAATCTTCAAACAAATTGGCAAAATCATCTGCCGAGTCTGTACCTAATGTACTTTGCTCAATAGATTTTAAGGTTGCAGTTAAATCATCAAGAATAAATTCACCTGCACGACCACGCTGTGCAATTGAGTGAAAAAGTTGTTTTGGTGCTAAGGCATAGCCTACTTCATTAATTGAGTTCTTTTTAATTTCGTTGATATAAGTAAGATGCTCTTCATTACTTTCATCTAATTGTGTATATGTAGAATCGTATTCGTCATTTGTGAGTAATTCATTACCATAATTGATTGCTTTTTCAGACAGATATTAAAAGAAAATAAACCCAAGAATATAATCACGGAATTCATCTGCTCCCATTGTTCCACGTAGGGTATTGGCGATATTCCATAATTGTTTTTGTAATTGCTGTAGCTGTACTTGAGTCATGTTTAAAAACAACCAAAATCATTATTTTACGATGCTTGTACTTTGCCATATTTGGCTATTTTTTTTAAGGTGTATTTAAGTCTAATTACTATATAACGACAGATTTTGTCGCTTAGTACACGCAACCTCATTGCCTAACTAAAGTATAAATTGTTAATTTCATCACAATAATTACAAACAGGAATTAATATGCTTTTTGACAATGAAATGAATAAAGAGCTTCAATCCTTTGCACGAAATATGGCATCTCAGTTATTCATTGGTGGTTTAGGTTTTTTAACACTTTATAGAGCTGATACAAAAGAAGATTTTCTTGCTCATCAATTTTTAGGACTATATGTTGTTGGACTATTACTCCTGCTTTGGTCAATTTATTTAGCAATAAGTAATGTCTGCATTCTTAATCATGATTTCAAGAACTATCTATGGAGAAAATCTAAAAAATATGACCGAATTCGATTAATGAAATATCACTTAATAGAAAATAATAACTTAAACAGTATAGCTAAAACCTTCAAAGGGCTAAAATTAGAAGATGAATTAAAAATTCGCTTAGAAGGCGTATTTATCATATTAATTTGGTTCTTATATGCCTTCATCTATCTTGCTGGAATATCATTTACTTTTTTTCAACAAAGTCGGTTATTTTTCAGTTAATACAAATCATAAAAACAAAAAAAATAAGGGAGCTTTCGCTCCCACCTATTCTCGACTCGCCAGCTTATCTTCAATCCATTGATGGATTTCCCAAGCTGACCAGCCGATGCGGTTTTGTGTGATTTTTACTTTCTTCGGAAATGTCGGATCGTAATAAGGTGAATCTTCATCCATCATCTCGGAAATCGTTGAACGCCCTACACCGACAATGCCCAATTCGACATCAACCTGAAGCACATGTGCAAAGTCATAAAAAGCCAAATCCTCAAAATCAGTTTGATAAAATAAACCTGCATTGGTCACTACCAAACCCAACTTGGCACTTCCAAATACAGTGTCATCCACCAATAACAGAATCTCTTCATGGCGGATGTGTTTGGGTAAGTAATGTTGGGCACCCACTAATTTTTTATGGGGAATCACAGGGGCAAGATAGATTGAATCCTGCCCTTGCACCGCCACACGCATCGGTGAGCGTTGCAGAAAGCTGTGGAAGTTCTGCATAGACATCTGCATCCTTTTTCTATTCGGGCTGAATTAAAAAATCCAGCCGAGTAATTGAAAGGGCCATGTCAGTGCCTTACCCAATAAATACGCTTTGCTATACAGATCAGGATAGTTGTAAATCAGGTAGAACCAATAACCCAATAAAATCACCACATAAAAAGCCAATATATTTCTCATCGTTGTTCTCTCATCATTGTTCTTTCATTTTTTATCGTTGTAAGGCTTACAGTTTTGAACGGCAACTGAAGGTATATTCCAAGCCACGTTCATTAAAGTCCGCAGGCAGTTGGCGCATATCTTCAGCTTTACTCATCATCTCTTGGCCATAGTGCGACTCTAGTTTGTTATACAAACATGAACAGAACGCCCGATTGCCCCCAGCATCTTTACAGCCTTGTTTAAACTGACGTTCAACTTTAGGCGCACAGGCACTCAGTATGAGACCGAGTAGCAAGACAACCGCCACCTTGCATGACGCGCGATTAAAAAGCTTAGGCATAGAAATACTCCTTTGATGAAGTGTCAAAGCAGCATGTACAGAACAGGGTTAAATGAAATAAATACAGAGAGACGCTCACTTGAGCGCAGAAATAGAGATGGGTCATACGAACCCCCTTTTATTATTGATCAGTCATTTTTTTACCATGCGATCCAAATACAATCGCATAGGCGTGATTTATCCGCTGCGTTGAATACGAGCAGAAATAAACGGATCAATAAAAGGCGGATGTAGCGAAGAGAATAAAGTGCGCATGGCGGACTCCTTAGGTATAAAGAAGTTCTACCGCATCACTGCTAAATAATGGTGGCAGAACGAAAGAGGGTTAGCAGACTGAACCTAAGAATCAGCACACCCGAAGGTGTCCCCCTCCCGTTCTACCGTAGAGGGAGCACGAGGGTACTCACTAAAAGATAGTATCCTTTAGCGTTCTTAGGCAACGGTCTGCTAAAACCGACTGACAATGTAGGTCAGCACCGCCAAGGATAATCAGCAAGACCACTATCGTCAAGTCAGAGCGTGGATTTAAGCAACGATTACTGTCTTAAAATAGCGTGATTCTTCAAGTGTCGTGGTTTATCTAAACCTCGACGTTTCTTAATCTCAAACTGCCCTGTCCCAAAGGTACGCATCCGAGGAAGTCGAACACGTAGATGCTGTAACTCTTTTTCAGGGTTAACAAGATATTGAGCCGTATTTAAAGCATTCTGCACTTCTTGTTTATGATCACGATGAATCATGCCAATCCCTAAAGTACCCTGCTCTTCAAATTGCTGTTTGTAAGCACGCATATTGGAAATAAAACAGTAGCCCTTATTTTTTGTTAATTGACTCCAATAAGATTGAATTAATCCTCCTAAATAAGCTCATTTTGACGCTTATTTCCATCATAAATAAGCAGCGTGTGGCAATGCAGTCCTTTATCAAGACCTTCCTCAATCGCCCATGCATGACCCTGCAAATCAGAAAAGCAGCCATCTTGATTTGAGTAGCGATTCGACATGATTTTTAAATAGTCCTGAAATTGCTCAATATCAACTTCATGCTGATATTTCTTTTGAATTGAAAAATCAACGCGAACAAAGAGTAAACGTGCATAGTGATTAAGGAGTTGAGTGAGGTAGGCGTGTAAGCTCTCTTGATTCTTTTTTTCACAGCGTCTGTAATAGGCATCTTGATCTGTGATTCTTTTTGATTGTCGTTGAATATACTCAAATACATATTCACACATCTCATGTTGAGATAAATGTTCCTTTTTATTTTTTAATAACTGCATCGCTTCAGCATAAATATCAATTGCCTCACTATATTTATATTTAGCATCAAGTGTGAATTCAGAATTCAGCTGGATGCATTCGAAATCTTTGAGAGTCATTAATCCTTCTGAAACTCGTCGAACTATAATGTCTACTTTACAAAAATAAGAGTGATTGAACATGATTATCTCGTGTTTGGTTTATTTCACACCAAACACGAATGATGTATTTTTTTATTATTAGATACAGATAGCATCAATCACAATAATAAATAATCACCTATTAACCAATATGAATATCGACAATATAAACCATATAGAAATATACTCATTAAATAATAATAGATAAATAATATTAATAACTTGCTAAGCCACAATTTATTTTTTATTATTCAACGTGGGGTGCCCTTTCTATTAACCCCTAGACTCAGCTTATTTTTTGATTATTAATTCAAGCTAAAGTTAATTGCAGATAAAAATTCAAACGAACATTGTTTGATCATTTCCTCATTCAAAAGCATCGACACAATTTAAAGACAATTACCTTCACTCCGATATAAAGATGATGCCACCTCCCAACCTACATCAATGTAGTATAGAACAGTCATTAGCCTCAAATAAACTTCACGTGACAAATAAGACAATAAAGCCTATATCAAATTACTCAAATACCTGTATATATGAGAAGTTATAGAGATTTATAGAACACAAAACACTACGTAAAACACTACGAAAACAACACGTAAAAATCTATAAAAATAAGCCGTAAAACTTTATTATAATGCAATCAAAATACTTAATAAAAGTAGGACAATACTTTGTTAAAAACCATCATAGAAAAAGATATTTTAATTAGTAAATTGTTTATGACATTTGCCGATGAGGACTTAGTTTGGATTTTATATGAACTAAAATATGCCTTACAATCTAATGAAGTTCAGATTGAATTACTTTTACAACGTCAGAATACGCTTGAAGAACTTAAGGAATATTTAAGGCAGTATCTAAATAAACTAGATATCAACACGATCCAACAGAAATATGATTTTCTTATAGAAAAAAAGGATTTATATATAAATTCTAAATTATTAAAAAGAATACCCAACGATCCTCAATTTCATCTTCTATTAATAAATAGATTACTAACGATGAATTTTACAGAGGTAACCCCAACAGAATCACATCAACATAAATTATCAGAACTAAGCTCCCCCTCATCAACTTACTTTTTATTATTCATATTAACTTAGGGGCCTTTAAAAATTCAGACCTTAATATAATAGAAATACTTATAAATGAAATAATAGATACATACTCAATATTTATCAACTACAAACCTAATTTAAACAATTACATTGATGATCCATCTTTTTCAGAATGGGCTGCTACCTATATATTAAAAAGGGTATTCCATTATACTGATTTAACAATAGATTCACCCCCAAAAGAATATGTTTTCAACTACCTCTTTAACTACTTCAGCCAAGAATATAACGCTATTTATACCAGTCATATCAGTTATACCAATTTTGTTAATGCCATAAAAAAAGCCTGGCAACAAAAGCAATTTAGAGATCAAGGCAAGTTGAAAAAGAAATATCACCTCCCCCTAACCAAACAAGCTAAAAAGGAACTCACCAAACTAGCTGAGTTTAAAAATCAGCGTGAAAATTCTGTTCTAGAAGATTTAATTCATACTGCTTATTTAAATGAGATATGTGATGAGCATGGACAGTCTCGTTTTTAGACCATCCACTGCTTCACCTGCTCCTCATACCACTGCATCATTCGTACACGCTCATCCCAATACTGCGCTCTGTTATATGCAGAGCGCATACGGTTCTGTGGCACATGGGCAAGTTGACGTTCTATTGCATCTGAATTAATTAAAGAGAAGACCAACGTAGCACTTACTCAAAGGAGTTTGTATTTCTAATACTTCAAAAATGAGATTGTCCTATAAAATCTTATAAACAACTACTCAATATGATGGCATACAAAATTTTATGTGGGTTTTTATGTGGGGCAAAATTAGAGGCAAAAAAAAGACCCTTGAAAATCAAGGGTCTTTTTAAGTATTTGGCGGAAGCGGTGAGATTCGAACTCACGGAGGGGGTAAACCCTCGTCGGTTTTCAAGACCGGTGCATTAAACCGCTCTGCCACGCTTCCATGTGCGCCATAATACGGAGCTTTTCGTATTATGACAAGAGAAAAAACCATCTAAAGCATTCAAATGAATATTGTTTCGCCAAAAATGCCAAAAAAACTATAATTTGGCTGCTAATTCAGCACCTTCACGTATTGCACGCTTCGCATCTAACTCGCCTGCAAGCTTTGCACCGCCAATAATATGGTACTTCGCTAAAGTATTTTCACCCTCTAAAGGCATCAATTCTTTAACAGATTCTTGTCCTGCACAAACAACAACCGTATCTACACGTAAAAGTTGATCTTGCCCTGCTGTTTCAATCCATAAACCTTCATCTGTGACTACTTTATACTGCACGCCACGTAACATACGAACATTATGCTTTTTCAATTGCGCACGATGCACCCAACCCGATGTTTTACCTAAGCCCGCACCTAATGGTGTGGTTTTACGTTGCAATAAATAAATTTCGCGAATCGGTGCTTCAATTTCAGCGCGGACCGTACCACCTTCAGTAATATAGTTAGGATTTGAATCTACCCCCCATTCACGCTTCCATTCATCTAAAGCTTGAGGTTGTTGTTGATGTGGTGGTTTAAGCAAGAATTCTGAAACATCAAAACCAATGCCACCCGCACCAATCACCGCAACTTTATGCCCAACTTCGGCACCTCGCAAAACTTCGGCATAAGATAGAACTTGAGGTGCATCACTTCCTTCAACTTTTAAAGCACGCGGAACAACACCTGTCGCAATCACAACATCATCAAAACCTTCACGTTCTAATTGCTCACGGTTCACTTTGGTATTTAAGCGAAGTTCAACCCCAGTTTTTTCAATTTGAACTTTGAAATAACGAATGGTTTCGTGAAACTCTTCTTTACCGGGTACAACTTTGGCTAAATTAAATTGTCCACCGACTTCATTACTTGCTTCAAATAATGTGACGTTGTGACCTCTGCTTGCTGCAATGGTTGCAGCCGACATACCTGCAACACCACCGCCTACAACTGCAATTCGTTTTGGTTTTTTTGTTTTTAAATAAAGCAATTCCGTTTCATAAGCCGCACGTGGATTCACTAAACAACTAACACGCTGATTTTTAAAAGTATGATCTAAACATGCTTGGTTACATGCAATACAGGTATTAATTTCATCGGCACGGTTGGTTGCGGTTTTATTTACCCAATATGGATCTGCTAAAAATGGGCGCGCCATTTGAATCATATCTGCTTTGCCTGACGCTAAAATCTCCTCAGCTGTTTCAGGCATATTAATACGATTGGAAGCAATCACAGGAATCGTTACATGCTTTTTCACTTCTGCTGTGTAATCGACAAATGCTGCACGTGGTACAGATGTTACGATAGTTGGGATACGTGCTTCATGCCAACCAATACCTGTATTTAACAAAGTCACGCCCGCTTGTTCTAATGCTTTTGCAACGGTGATGACTTCATCCATGGTATTACCATCGTGAACTAAATCGAGCAACGACAAGCGAAAACAGATAATAAATTTTTCACCAACTTCTTGGCGAATGGCTTTTACAATTTCCACAGCAAAGCGCATACGGTTTTCAATTGAACCGCCCCACGCATCTTCACGTTGATTGACATGTCGACTTAAAAATTGATTGAGTAAATAGCCTTCTGAACCCATGATTTCTACACCATCGTAACCTGCTTTTTTGGCTAAGTTTGCAGAGTGTGCATAGTCTTTAATAGTATTTAGGATGGTTCTTTCACTCATTTTTCTAGGTTTAAATGGTGAAATTGGAGATTTTATTGCGCTTGATGACACCACAAATGGCTGATAGCCGTAACGCCCTGCATGGAGTATTTGTAGTAAGATTTTTGCGCCATGTTTATGTACGGCACGGGTAACTAGTCTATGAGGTACGATGTCGCCCAAAGTATTCATGGTTCCGCCTGCAGGCAACAACCAACCTTGTCTATTTGGGGAAATACCACCTGTAATGATTAAGCCTACGCCACCTTTTGCGCGTTCGCCAAAGTATGCCGCAAGTTTTGGATAATGATAAAATCGATCTTCTAGACCTGAGTGCATTGAACCCATCACAACGCGGTTTTTTATTTTGGTAAAACCTAAATCTAGTGGTTTTAAAATATTTGCATAGCTAGTCGTCATGTGGAATTCCTTTTAATTTTGGCTTTGCAACTTGTTGCATAATACTTTAGCTGATTTTACTTTTTTGTTTATGGCATTTTTATGCAAATCTGTGAATGTTTGGTCAATACAGATTGATTTTTTTTGATTCATGAAAAGGTGTATTAAAAATTTTATCTATTTTAAATATTTATTATGTCGAAACCAAATTATAAGAATAAGAAAATATCATCTAAATCACTATAAAAACCCGAATAACATCATCTCAATAAATACCCACCCTATAATTTAAGTTTGAAACCTTGTGCCATAGGACAAAAAAGTGATTATGATAAAATTCTCAGCCTGCAAAACACGGCTTTTATCTAATATTTTCTTTATTTATATAAACAAAATTTGAGTAAAAAGCTTTCATAGCACTTTGAAATAATGAAATGGAATACCAAAATGGCGAATAAATTCGAATTCAACATTCGTGTATATATTGAAGATACAGATGCAGGTGGCATTGTTTACCATGCAAATCATATTCGCTTTATGGAACGCACACGCACAGAATGGCTTCGTGCTTCAGGTATAGATCATTATTGGCATCAAAAAGACTATAATTTTGTTGTACATAAAATTAATCTTAAATATTCACGCCCTATCCTTATGGATGATCTAATAACAGTCACTGCAAGTGTTGTTTCTTGTAAAGCATCATCTTTTGTGTTGCAACAGAATATTTATCGTGGTGAAATTATGTTGGCATCTGGCGAAGTCGAATTAGCATGTATAAATGCAGATATGCGACCATGCAGACTCCCAGAAGAAATTCGTGAACTGATTCTAAAAGAATTGGAACAAGACTAAAAAAAATTAATTGGCTCAATGTAATTATGGCAACACAACTAGAATCTACCCTACACGTTTCTGATCTTATTCTTCAAGCAAGTCCAGTCGTACAAATAATTATGCTTATTCTACTTTTAGCATCTTTATTTAGCTGGTACTTAATTGCCAAATTACATATGAGCTATAAAAAAGCGCAGGCAGATGATGACCATTTCCAAAAAATATTTTGGTCTGGTGCAGAATTAAATACGCTTTATAACAATGCTCAGCTTAATTCTAAACGTATTGGCTTAGAAGATATTTTCTATCAAGGTTTAGGTGAATTCCTAAAACTTAAAAAACGTAATGCCTCACCTGACCAAGCCATTGAAGGTACTGAACGTATTTTACGTGTGGGTTTAAGCCGCGATCAAGGTCATTTAGAACAAGGTATTGGCGTACTTGCAAGCATTGGCTCAGTTGCGCCTTATATTGGTTTATTTGGTACAGTTTGGGGCATTATGAATGCCTTTATTGGTCTTGCAGATGTCGATCAAGTTACTTTAGCAACTGTAGCACCAGGTATTGCCGAAGCACTTATTGCAACAGCTATTGGTCTTTTTGCTGCAATCCCTGCTGTATTGGCATTTAACCATTTCACAGCTAAAGGTGAAACAATCTATTCAGATCGTGCTTTATTTGCTGAAGAAATGATTGCTTTATTACAACGTCAATCTTTAGATTCAAATCAGGATCAAAATTAATGGCGATTCAACGTTCAGGACGCTTCGAGCGTATAAAAAAACCACTGAAAAGTGACATGAACGTCGTGCCATATATTGACGTTATGCTTGTACTTTTAGTGATTTTCATGGTGACCGCGCCAATGATCACAAGTGGTATTAAAGTTGACTTACCTCAAGCCAATAGCACGCCTATCGAATCTAAAGATGCGCCTGCTATTGTAAGCTTAGATAAAGATGGACAATACTTCTTACAATATAAAGATCAAAAAGCAGATCAACCATTAGCATTACAAGAACTCACCGCTATCTTAAGTGAAGCTCAACAAACAGCTCAAACTGAAAACAAAGAACTAAACGTGGTGATTGAAGGTGAAAAAACACGTTCATATGGTGAAGTTATGTCACTGATGAATAGCCTTCAAGAAGCAGGATTAACTCAAGTAGGTTTACTTACAGAGCCTTTAAAATAATTTATGAAAGATTTCAACAAGCCTCCTTTCAAACAGAATTCAATTGCAATTGGCTTCACACTTGGTGTGCATGTCATTGCAATTGTTGGCTTGCTTTATTTAGGCATGAGTAAAGC
The DNA here is from genome assembly GCF_009372215.1 of Acinetobacter portensis. GTDB lineage: Bacteria > Pseudomonadota > Gammaproteobacteria > Pseudomonadales > Moraxellaceae > Acinetobacter > Acinetobacter portensis. The sequence goes on from NZ_LWRV01000058.1 coordinate 24,579, forward strand.
TCCTGAACCACCAAAGCAAATCAAAACTGTTTTAATTAAGCCTGAAGATTTAAAACCTGTTACCCGTGAAGTAACCGAATTTGAAGAAACAGCGCACACCAATGTAAAAGAAGAAATTACACAGACGGCTGAACCTAGTGTTGAAGCTCCTGTTATACCAACAACTCCCCCTATAGACACTCAAAAAGCCAAGCAAGAAGCACAAAAAGCTGAAGCCAAGGCTGCTGAAGATGCAAAAGTTGCAAACGCGAAAGCCAAAGCCGCTACTGAGGCAAAAGCTATTGCAGAGGCACAAGCAAAATCGGCAAATGATGCCAAATCAAAAGCTGCTGCCGAAGCGAAAGTAAAAGCCGCAAATGATGCCAAAGCTGCTGCGGATGCAAAACTTAAAGCTGCGAATGACGCCAAAGCGAAAGCCGTTGCAGATGCGAAACTCAAAGCTGCGAATGACGCCAAAGCAAAAGCTACTGCCGATGCGAAACTCAAAGCTGCTAATGACGCCAAAGCAAAAGCTGCTGCCGAAGCGAAAGTAAAAGCTGCTAATGACGCCAAGGCGAAAGCTGATGCTGATGCAAAAGCCAAAGCTACTGCAGATGCTAAGGCGAAAGCTGCGAATGATGCCAAAGCGAAAGCTGATGCAGATGCTAAGGCAAAAGCTGCAAATGATGCTAAAACAAAAGCTGCCGCAGATGCTAAGGCAAAAGCTGCGAATGATGCCAAGGCGAAAGCTGATGCTGACGCAAAAGCCAAAGCTGCAGAAGAGGCCAAAGCATCATCTGCAAAAAAAGCAGCTGAAGAAGCTGCAACTAAAAAGGCTGAAGCAAAACGTATTGCATCATCTGCGAAACAAGATTTTGAAAACAAAATTAAACGTGCTTGGGATACGCCTTCAGGTTCATCGGGTAAGCGAGCAACTGCCCGTGTCACATTAAGTGATAGTGGTGCTGTACAATCTGTAGTTGTGAATTCAAGTGACCCAGATATGAAAGCAAGTATTGAAGCTGCCGTTCGCTCTGCTGCTCCATATCCTATGCCTTCAGACCCAGATGCAAGACGTGAGGCAAGATCATTTACCTCAAGTTTCACATCAAAATAGTACGTTCATTCACATAAAATAAAGCCATAGGCTAGAACTATGGCTTTATTCAATAAATAATTTTGAAAATTTTTGCTACTTTTTCAAGCATTTTCATACTGTTTTAACAGTTCTTAATAATCATGTACTTTAAATATAATAAATTCGTGCCATTATGTAGAACAAACACAATAAACCATTTGATTTGAGTTAATAACGAATGATGGAAAAAACTCGGAAACATCTGCTCTGCCTAGCTATTCTTACTTCTCTAGGGGCAACAATTTCAATTAATGCTCAAGCACAGCTACATTTAGAAATTGCCAAAGCACCTGAAGAAGCTCCCAAAATTGCGATTGTTCCATTTGCTAACGATTCTAGTCTTTACCCGATTATTGAAACTGATTTGAATCGTTCTGGTAAATTCTCAAGCGCATCGCAAAATTTACCTGCTACAGCAAGCATGAATAATCCAAATGCAGCAGCGTGGCAAAGTGCGGGCGTACCTTATGTTGTGACAGGCACAACAAAGCAAAATGCTGAAGGTGCATATGAAATTCAATACCAACTGTATGATGTACAAAAACAGCAGTATTTATTGAATGAATTACTCACTGTTCCTGCATCTCGTATTCGCTCTGCTGCACATATGATTAGTGACACAATTTACGAAGCACTTACGGGCATTAAAGGTGACTTTAGTGGAAGAATAGCTTATGTGTTACGCAACCCTGCAACACCGCAAGAACGCTATACACTACAAATTGCAGATTCAGATGGTGCACAACCTCGTACAGTACTTACATCTCGAGATCCAATCCTTTCCCCAGCTTGGACACCCGATGCAAAGAAAATTGCTTATGTGTCATTTGAAACCAAACGACCTGCAATTTATGTACAAGACTTAGCAACAGGTCAGCGTGAAAAATTGGCAAGCTTCCGTGGTTTAAATGGCGCTCCAAGCTTCTCACCAGATGGTCAAAGCATGCTATTTACAGCATCTATGCATGGTAACCCTGAAGTTTACCAAATGAATTTGCAATCTCGCGAACTCAAACGCATGACCAACGACAGCGCCATTGATACAGAAGCGCGTTATGCTCCAGATGGAAAATCATTTATTTTCACATCCGACCGCGGTGGTTCTGCACAAATTTATACTTATGATTTAAATTCAGGTTCAACTAAACGCTTAACATTCCGTGGGGCATTTAATGCACGTGGGACATTAAGTGCAGATGGTAAAAAATTAGCTTTAGTTCACCGCCCAAGTGGCAGTAACTACAAAGTGGCGATTCAAGACCTCAACTCGGGTATTACCAATATTTTAACCCCAACAAGTTTAGATGAGTCTCCAAGCTTCTCGCCTAATGGTCAAATGGTTGTGTATGCAACACGCGAAGGTAATCGTGGTTTACTTTCTATTATGTCTTTAGATGGTCGCTTCCGCATGAATTTACCAAGTGAACAAGGTGAAGTTCGCGAACCTGCTTGGGCACCTAAATAATTTTAAAATTTCAGACTAACTTTTATAGAGATGAATAATATGAAAACACTTAAATTTTTAGCTTTACCGCTTTTAGCAACAGCTTTAGTGATGACAGGTTGTGCAAGTCGCAAACCTGCAAATGTCATTGATGCTACACAAAACCCAAATGGTGCAGGCACTGTAAACACTCAAGGTCTAAGTGAAGATGCTGCTTTAAATGCTCAAAATTTGGCAGGTGCTTCATCTAAAGGCGTAACTGCTGAAAATAAAGCATTTTTAGCAAAACGCGTTGTACATTTTGATTACGACAGCAGCGACTTAACAGCTCAAGATTATCAAACACTTCAAGCACATGCTCAATTCTTAATGGCAAATGCAAATTCACGTGTTGCTTTAACAGGTCATACAGATGAACGTGGCACACGTGAATACAATATGGCTTTGGGTGAACGTCGTGCTAAAGCAGTTGAAAGCTTTTTAGTAACAACTGGTGTAAGCGCTAATCAGCTTGAAGCTGTAAGCTATGGCAAAGAAATGCCGATTAATTCAGCTAATAATGAAGGTGCTTGGAAAGAAAACCGTCGCGTAGAAATTAACTACGAAGCAGTTCCACCGCTTTTAAAATAATACCGTATTGAAAAATATTTCAATTATAAAAAAAGCACTTCATCTTTGAGGTGCTTTTTTATATCTGTAACTTTAAAAAATATTTAAGGATGCGACTCTTCTTCCGAGCTTTGCATGGCTTCTATTAAATCGTGTTTATTTACTTTTTTATACTCAGGTTTAGCATCATAATCTTTCCATGCTGCTTTCACGCTATCTGTAGAAATACCGTCGAGTTTAATTGCCTCGTTGGGCGTTGGAGTCTTATCAAACTTTAACGTTGTCATTTTTTCACTCTCCAATATTTATTCATTATTTATATCAACATAGCATTTTCTAAAAGAGTTGCAAGGGTAAAATCACGTCAAATAGTGTAGTTTAATTTTTCTTTTAGCGCGTTCTGCTCTAAAATAGCCCCAATGTTGTTTTTGATAAGTCTTATCAAACCTATTTGCGGAGTTTCCCAACCATGTCATACCTCACCCTCGCCCAATTCTTACAAAAACAAAGTGGTAATTTAACACCTGAACTTTCTCAAGTGATTGAAACAATTGCTAATACTTGTAAAGATATTGATCAGCTTTTACAAAAGGGTGCTTTAGCTGGTGTACTTGGAAGTGCGCAACACGAAAATGTACAAGGCGAAGAACAAAAGAAACTCGATGTCATTTCAAATGATTATTTAATCGATGCACTTAAAGTTCATCCACATGTAGGCGGTTTGGCTTCTGAAGAATTAGATGAATTCACTCCTGCTCAAGAAAATGGTGAATATCTTGTTTTATTCGATCCATTAGATGGTTCAAGCAACATTGACATCAACATGTGCGTAGGGACAATTTTCTCTATTCTTCCTGCAAAAAATGCAAAAACTCAAGCTGAAGATTTCATGCAAGCTGGTGTAAACCAAGCAGCTGCAGGTTATGTACTTTATGGTCCATCTACAATGATGGCATTAACCGTAGGTGCAGGTACTGTATTCTTTACATTCGATCCAGAAACAAAAGAGTTTTTACTGACTTCAGAAAATATTCAAGTTGCTGCAGATACCAAAGAATATGCAATTAATGCATCGAACCAACGTCATTGGGAAGCACCTGTAAAACGTTATATCGATGAATTACTTGCAGGTAAAACTGGTCCTCGTGAAAAAGACTTTAATATGCGTTGGGTTGCATGTATGGTGGGTGATATTCACCGTATTCTTTGCCGTACAGGCATCTTCATGTATCCGTACGATACTAAAGATCCGAAAAAAGCAGGTCGCCTACGTTTAATGTACGAAGCAAACCCTATGAGCATGCTCATGGAACAAGCTGGTGGTGCATCTACAACAGGTCGTGTTCGTATTTTAGATATTCAGCCAACAGAACTACATCAACGTGTTCCTGTTGTGATTGGTTCTAAAAATGAAGTCGATCTTGTAACGCAATACCATAACTAATTTCAAAAAATGAAAGTAAGCGATTTATCTAATCTGCTTACTTTCATGGATAAATCTCCCATGCCAGCTTTTTTTCTAGATTCAAAAGACAATCCTAAAATTAAACATTTACGTGGTCTAATTGATCAAAGTTCATATCGTAAAAAGAATCGCCAAACTGTACTTGAAGGTACGCATTTAAGTCTTGCTTGGTTAGAGCAAAAACGTGCAATTACTTCTATTTTTACCACTGAAGCTGCATATAGCCACCCAGATTTAGAAAAAATTGTATCGCTTTATGATGGTAATGTTTTTGTGCTCAGCGAATCTTTATATAAAGATTTAAGTACTTTAGGCACATCTTTGGCTTGTCTTGCAATTGTAGACTTACCTACATCTCGTGAAGCGCTTAATTTTGAAGAGGACACTTTAATTTTAGATAACATTCAAGACCCAGGCAATGTAGGAACTTTATTACGTTCTGCTGCTGCTGCAGGTATTGAGCAAGTTGTTTGTACTAAAGGTTCAGCTTCTATTTGGTCTCCGCGTGTTTTACGTGCAGGTATGGGCGCACATTTTTCATTACATACATATGAAAATGTTGAACTTGAAGACATTATCAACCAATTCACTATTCCTGTTTATGTAACAAGCTCTCATCAATCAGAAAGCTTATATACAAAAAACTTAAGAAAACAATGTGTTTGGATTCTTGGAAATGAAGGTCAAGGTGCTTCAAACTACGCTTTAAAAAATGCAGAAGCTGTTGCCATTCCACAACCTGGTGGACAAGAATCATTGAATGTTGCAATTGCAGGTTCTATTTGCTTCTTTGAAATGGTACGTCAACGCATCTAATAAGCGAATCTTATTGTAAATAGGCTCGCGCTTATTTAAAAATAGATTACACTAGAAAAATAATAACTTGTAATGTCAACCTAACCATTATTTTCAACGTTATATAGTATATAAACTTGTTAATAATGGTGGGTATCCAATGACAGGATTTTCCATCTCTATGGATTCAGCACCTGAACAGTCTCGGACACAAACAACAAGTACTCTAAAGAGTACTGCCGAACTGCGCCTAAAAAACTTCATGAATGAAGTTACAGGTCGTGCTTTAGTCATGATGGAAAGTGCAACCCAAGGTCATCATGGTATTGCAATGGATTTAGTACAAGAGGCGTTTATCTCCTTACATAAATCTTATTCAGACAAAACCACAGATGAATGGTATCCCCTGTTTTACACTATTTTAAATAACAAATTACAAGATTGGCGTCGAAAAGAAGCACGTCGTGTTCAACCATTTTCTTTCTTTAAAAAAGTAAATTTGGATGATGACGATGCGGAACAACTCGATATTGTCGATGAAAGTACGCCTAATCCTTTCGACTTTTTAGATCAAGCAGTAACTGCTGAAGAAATACAAGAAGCGATTGCTCAGCTTCCCACGCGTCAGCAACAAGCTTTTATGCTTCGCGCTTGGGAAGGCTTTGATACGAAAACCACTGCACAAGTCATGAATTGCACAGAAGGTAGTGTAAAAACACATTATCACCGCGCAATACAAGCTTTGCGCTTAAGTTTGTCACATATGAATCCATATACAGGAGGATCATCCGAATGAAACAAGATGATTTCTTAAAACAAGTTTCTTCTAAACTTGATGGACTCGCACAGCATCATCAAAATAAGCCAGCTGTGATGAACCATGTTTTGGAAAAAATCCAAGCTAAAAAGTCATCTAGATATGGCTTTTTCAAAATGTCTGGATATGCCTTAGCAGCCGCTATTACAGGTTTTGTTATTATTCCAAATGCATTGGATATCTCAGCACAACCTGAAAATCAGGTTATTGTAAATCCAAAACTTTCACCGCAAATGGTAGAAGACTTGGAAATGTTAATGGTGATGGGTGAGGACAAAGCTCCACATGATAGCTAAAAGATTAGTGCTTACTTTTTGCATACTTGGCTTTTTACAAACAAGCTTTGCTGGTTTCGATCGTTTTTGGATTTTTTCTAAAGATGCAGATACACAGGTCGGTGATGCTTGGGATAGTATGAGTGATGAAGAACAGCAAGCACTCATTAAACGCTATCAATCATTGAATAAAGAACTTCCCGAATCTGCACGTAATTCATTACAACAACGCATGGATTGGTTCACTCAATTACCTGAAGCTGAAAAACAGCAAATGCGTGAAGCTTGGCAAAAAATGAGTACCCAAGAACGTAAAGATTTAAGTCAACGCCTACAAAAAGCTACGCCTGAAAACCGTGCTGTTATTCGTGAAGAATATATCCACAAATATAAAACGATTTATAATAATTAAGCTTTTTTTTAAGCTTCTAAACATCAAAAAAGGTCTCATATGAGACCTTTTTATTTTTTAGTAATGATTAATTTTAATCATACTCATCAATAAGTGCATATATTTGTCGAATATTTGAACCGCTTAATTTGGTTTTCTCACCTTTTAGCAATTGAATCAATTTTTCAATCAGTTGCAATAATAGTGAGGTTTGATGTGGGCCATGAGCAAGCAAATAATCTACAATTTGCGGATCCATATGAACGCCTCTGCGTTCTAGGACAGAATTAACCAAAGCAATTCGATCTGCAAATAAACTGCCACTCGGGACTTTACCACTAACCGCTTGCGTGAGACGTGATTGTAAATCTGGAAGTTCTAGCTTTAACTCAATAGGAACAAAACGTGATGAAAAAACAAGTTGACCGCCCATTTCATCATTATAATTAATTAAATGGAATACAGCACGCTGCCAATGTGGAACACCACTAATGGCTTCAATGTCATCTAATGCGACTAAATCGTACTGTTCTAATGAAGTAATGGCTTCGGTTGGCGCATCGAGCAATTCAAGAAGCGAAACGTGAATTGCTGTTTTACCCACTTCTAAATAAGAATCGCAAATAGCAGAAAGGAGATGACTTTTTCCAGTACCTGCCCCGCCATAAACATAAAATCGATTCAAAAGACCTGCGTGTAATTGTCTTACAGCATCTACAACATGCCCCCAACTCGGCCCCGAAAAATCACTAATTCGGGCATCAAGTTGTGGTTCTATGTCTAGTTGCAATTGACGCATAAATATATTTTTGCCTTAGGAATCTTTATTATCTGAAGCTTCAATCTTACCTGAATTTTCAGTCTCTTGCAGTGCTTTTACATCTTGCTTTTTAAGTTCAATATCAACATCAATATCTTGTGTTTGAATGCTAATTGAGCCTGTGCTTGCATCTTGTGAAACAGCCACATGTCGTTGATACATTTGACTCTGCTCGTAAAAATCTCTGAGATGTTTAAGTAGTACCACAATAACTGCAGCAACAGGTAAAGCAAGCAACATACCTAAGAAACCAGCAAGTTGTGCACCCGCCAATACAGCAAATACAACAGCAACTGGTGACAAGCCAATTTTATCACCCAATAAAAATGGCTGTAAAATATACCCTTCTACCGCCTGACCAATCATAAAGACCACGCCAACCAATAAAAGTTGCATCCAATCTAGACCAAATTGGAAGAATGTTGCAATAGCTGCGGCAATAATCCCAACAGCAAAACCAAGATAAGGAATAATACTAGCAAGCCCTGCAATCATGCCAATAATCAGACCAACTTCTAATCCTATCAGTTGCAAACCAACAGCATAAATCACGCCTAATAAGAACATGACAAGGAACTGACCTTTAACAAAAGCCCCTAAAATGCTATGACATTCACCTACAATTTGAAGGGTCGTTTTTTCATAAGGACGAGGAATGAGGCGACGCAAACTATCCAACATTTTTTCCCAATCGAGTAAAAAATAGAAGGAAATAATTGGGATAAGAACAACCACCCCACCCACTTGAATAAAGCTCAAGCCAGATTGTGCTAATCTGGCAATAACACTTTGAATACTGTCTGCACTATAGTTTGTTTGAATATACTCCATGACCGCAGCTGAAATTTGATCTACATCTAATTCCATAGGAACTAAGTCAAATGTATGCGATGACCATGGTAAAAAGGTATAATTAACCCAATGAATTCCGGCAGGAATACTCGATTTTGCATACATTAGCTGTTGCCAAACGAGCGGTGCTAAATACCACATTGCCCAAGTAACAACTAAACCTATGCCAATAAAAACAATACTAATGGCAACCCAACGTGGCAAACCAATTTTATGAATTTTATCAACTAAAGGGCTAAATAAATAAGCAATGAGAAATGCGCCTACAAATGGAATAAGCACCGGCTTTAATAAGTATAAAATCCAAAGAAATAATCCAATTCCAACCAGGACAAAAATTCGACCTAAGGTGCGATCTACCATAAGAACTCGCCTTTTTTAAGTATATTCATTATAGAAAATAAAATATTTAAACAAAGATAACATTTTAGTATAGAAATTACATAAGAGTTTCGTATATTCAGGTTATAATCCCCGCGCGAATGCGGAGACTTCAATATGAGCAACTCAACTTCTACCCCAAACACTGGTTTAAGCTACAAAGATGCAGGTGTCGACATTGAGGCGGGCGACGCGTTAGTCGATCGTATCAAATCTGTCGCTAAGCGCACTGCACGTCCCGAAGTAATGGGCGGTCTAGGTGGCTTTGGCGCACTTTGTAAAATTCCTAAAGGTTATGAAGAACCTGTTCTCGTATCTGGCACGGATGGTGTTGGTACAAAATTACGTTTAGCATTAAACTTAAACCGTCATGACACAATTGGTCAAGACTTGGTTGCAATGTGCGTAAACGATCTTCTTGTGTGTGGTGCAGAACCATTATTCTTCCTCGATTACTACGCAACTGGTCACTTAAATGTAGACGTTGCAGCAAATGTAGTAACAGGTATTGGTAAAGGTTGTGAACTTTCAGGCTGTGCGTTGGTTGGCGGTGAAACTGCTGAAATGCCAGGCATGTATGAAGGTGAAGACTATGACCTTGCAGGTTTCTGTGTAGGTGTAGTTGAACAAAGCAAAATTATTGATGGTTCAAAAGTTAAAGCGGGTGACGTTTTAATTGGTGTTGCATCATCTGGTGCTCATTCAAACGGTTACTCACTTCTCCGTAAAATTTTAGATGTTAAAAATGTTGATTTAACTCAAATCGTAGATGGTCGTCCGCTTGCAGATGTTGCAATGGAACCAACACGCATTTACGTTAAACCAATTCTAGAACTTCTTAAACACGTTGATGTTTATGCAATGGCACACATCACGGGTGGTGGCTTACCGGGCAACCTTCCACGTGTATTACCAAATGGCGCACAAGCAATTGTGAATGAGTCATCTTGGGAGTGGCCTTCACTATTCCAACTTCTACAAAAAGAAGGTGGTGTTGAACAATTCGAAATGTACCGCACATTTAACTGTGGCGTAGGTATGGTTCTAGTTGTTGATGCTGCAGATGCAGATAAAACTGTTGAAATGCTAAATAGTCTTGGTGAAAAAGCATGGACAATGGGTCATATTGCTGACAATGCAGAATCTGTTTCAGGTGCTGACGAAAAAATCCGTGTGATTTTCGCGTAATAGACATCCCATGATTAAAATTGCTGTACTTGTTTCAGGCAGTGGTAGCAACCTACAAGCCTTGATTGATGCAAATCTTTCGGGGCAAATTGTAGGTGTTATTTCCAATAAACCTGATGCATATGCTTTAGAACGTGCAAAAAATGCAGGCATTCAAACAGCAGCCATTGAACACAAGCAATATCCTACTCGTGAAGCCTTCGATGCAGTTATGCATCAGCAACTTCTAGATTGGGATGTTGATTTAGTTATTCTTGCTGGTTTCATGCGAATTTTAAGTGCTCAATTTGTGCAATCTTGGGAAGGGAAAATGGTCAACATCCACCCTTCTTTATTGCCAAATTACAAAGGTATGCATACGCATAAACGTGTTTTGAACACAGGTGATGTTTTTCACGGATGTACTGTGCATTACGTGACAGCTGAACTTGATGCAGGTCAAGCACTGGCTCAAGGTGTGGTAAAAGTATCGAACCAAGATACCGAAACATCTTTAGCAAATCGTGTTCATGAGCTTGAGCATATTATTTATCCTCAAGTTGTTGAATGGATTTGTACTGGCGCGTTAAAACATACTTCAAATGGTGTGATCTATAGAGATCACCCAATGAAAGCACCCGTTCAGTTTTGTAAGTTCTAAAATTTAAATCATAAAAAAACGCATCCGAGGATGCGTTTTTTTATTGTCAAAATTTAAGTATTTTGCTTGATGAGATCTTTCAACATTTGTGCAATTTCGATTGGGCGTTCTAAAGGAAACATATGCCCGCCCTCTTCTACACTAAATGGAATACCAAATTTCTTTTGTGTAATTTGCGGGAATTTACGTGCTAAAAATGGACCATCTTTTGCAACAACCAATTGCACAGGAACTTTGGGTTTTGCCTGAGGCAACCACCATAAAGATGGATTGGTACGGAAAATTTCAACTTCATCATCACGTGAAATGGTGAGTTCAACACCACCACGAACAGAATCATCTTTTAGAGCATATTGAATATAATCATTAAAACAATCTATATCAAAATGCTGATAGAAACCTTTTGGACGCAATAACTCAGCCGCTTGTTCACGAGAATCCCAATGATCACGACGACGTTTCGATAAACCTGCGGGCGACATTTTATCAAGTGCCTTTAAGCGCAGTAATTTAGCAATATGAAATGCAAAACCATCCTTACCTACAATTAATGGTGGATCGAGCATAATCACTTGCTCAAACAGTTCAGGGCGTTGTAATGCTGCCTGAAAAGTCAGAACTGAACCCAATGAATGCCCTAAACCAATCACTTTACGTCCATTTGCTTGACGTACAATGCTATCAATCACTTGCTGAGTTAAGCTTTTCCAATGATTATCAATTGGGTATCGCTTATCTGGACCAAGCAATGGCACATAAATAATGTCAAAATCATCCTTAAGTGCATCAAATAACTTTTGATACACCTTCGATGGCACGCCATTGGCGTGCGCAAAATGAATTAATGGCTTCATTGAATTTTCGCACTTTGTTCAGTTTGAACTTGCTTAGAAAGTGAAGTCGCAAAACCCTCACCAATTGAAGCCCCCATACGATCTAAAATAGAATCAAATGGACTATATTCAACTGTATAATTTACAGCAGTGTCTAACTTAAGCTCACGTTTAAGTGTATTTAAGCTACCTGTTTTATCTGCAATACCCAATTTAACCGCTTGTTCGCCTGTCCAGAATAAACCAGAAAAAATTGCTGGATCTTCAGATTTTAATTTTGCACCACGACCTTCTTTTACTGCATGAATAAAGTGATCATGAACATTATCTAACACTCCTTGAACATGCGCTTTCTGTGCTGCATCTACAGGTTGTGTCATCGACAACAATGCTTTGTTTTCACCTGATGTCATGGTTCTATCTTCAACACCCAATTTGTGCATTAAATTATTCACGCCATAATTCGGCATAATGACACCAATCGAGCCAACAAGACTTGATGGATTAACAATAATTTCATCTGCAGCTGAAGCAATATAGTAAGCACCTGATGCACCTGTATCGCCAATAATTGCATAGATTTTTTTATCTTTATGCTGTTTTTTCAGATACTGAATTTCTTGCCAAATTTCATCAGACTGAACAGGTGAACCACCTGGTGAATTAATATTTAACACCACAGCTTTACTATTGGTATTTTCAAAAGCTTTGCGTAATGACTTAATGGTATCGCTACTATTCACGCTTTGTTTGTCAGCAGCAATGGTACCTATGATATTTACAACTGCAATATGTGGCTCTGAGGCAGGAGAAGATGCATTATTACTACAGCCTTTACCCATAATCACGAGTAATAAAAAAATATAACCAAAGGTTAAAAATTTGAAAAATATTCCCCATTTACGTGCTTTTCGCTGTTCATCCACAGATACCAAAATAACTTTTTCTAACAACTTCCATTCTTCGCCAGTAGGCTGTTGTTGAATTTTTTGACTATTTTGATCTTTATCTTGTGGGTTTGGCGGCCAATCCGACATAAAAATATTCCAAAATTTATTAATATTGCCAACATTATATACAATGATGGTGCGTTCTATATTTATACATCACAAATTACCTTATAATAAATTGAATTATTTCTCACGCCCCTAAGCTTTCTACAAAATTTAAGACAATGACTCAAAAAAATTCAAATTTTACACGTTTAATAAATTTTGTAAGTCGCCAACCTCTTACTGTTGCTCGCTTTACTGCAAAGTTTCTTGCGTTATTGGTGAATACTTTAAAGTTAACCAAAACATCTCATGTTATTCGTTTGAATTTAGCAATTGCATTACCACACTTGAGTCAGGCTGAAAGAAATCGAATTGGGCAAAATGCCATACAAAATGAATTGATTTCTTATTTTGAGTTTTTTCATATTTGGGGCGCAGAAAGTCATAAAAATGTTGCGCGAATTCATCAAGTTCATCATGAGCATTTATTCCATAATGCACTTGCCCAAAATAAAGGTGTGGTTTTAATCATGCCGCATTTTGGTACTTGGGAAATTATGAATGCATGGCTGGCACAGCACACTCAAATGACCATCATGTATAAACCCATTAAGAACCAATCTGCCGATGATTTTGTTCGTAACGCACGAAGCCGTGAACAAGCGAATTTAGTACCTACAGATGAATCTGGCGTTCGTCAAATTTTTAGAGCGCTTAAACAAGGTGGTACAACCGTCATTTTGCCAGATCATTCACCCGATTCTATTGGCGAACTCGTTCCTTATTTTGGTATTCCACTTTTTTCAAGTAATTTAAGTGCGAAGCTTATTCAAAAAACCAAAGCTGCTGCATTATTTATGTACGCACTACGCAATGAAAATAGTTCTTTCGATATTTTTATAGAAGAAATCGACCCTTCTATTTATTCACAAACAGCCGAACAAGGCACAGAAATTATTCATAAAGCCATCGAAACTTTAATACTTAAAAATCCAGAAAATTACCATTGGAGCTATAAACGTTTTAGTGCAAATCCTGAGCTTTTTACAATTTATGATATTCCTACAGAGAATGCTTTAACATTGGTTGAAAAAGTACGTCAGCAAGACCCTATGATCTAAGATTATTTCTTTTTAACCAAAGCCTTTGATCACGTTCTTTATTAATGTATATATCGCCTTTTTTATTCTGTGAAAATTGTATCGTTCCATTTTCAATCGTGCTTAAAAATGGAATATTCAATTCATTCAAACGAGTCTCTACAATTGCGCTAGGATGCCCATAACGATTATTAAAACCTGCCGAAACAATTGCCATTTTAGGTCGAATTTTTTCTAGAAATGCATAAGAAGAACTATGCTGACTACCGTGATGTCCCAATACCAATACATCTACCTTTAGATTTGGATATGCCTGCAAAATTTCATATTCAGTTTGCCAGCCTGCATCACCCATTAATAAATAATTTTGATAGTTTTTGGCATTCAATACCTGAACATACAACACACAAGAATTCTCATTTTTATCAAATTTTGCAAAAGCTAATTGCTCCGCCTTTGGCGAGAGTACTGCAATTTTTATATGAGGATTAATATGAAAAACTTGTCCTTTTTGACAATACTCAAACTTAGAAGATGGTGAAATATCAAGTTGTTCATTTGAATAAACTTGCTCAAAATTCAACTTATTTTTCAAATATGAAAATGCCCCACTATGATCTTGATCTAAATGCGTAAGAAATAAATGATTCACTGTACGAAAGCCTTTTACCGATAAAAATGGCTGAATAATTTGCTGACCCACACTAAATTTTTCTTCATCATAATATCCACCTGTATCCACCATAACAGTGTGATTTTGAGCTTGGATAAATATAGATTGCCCTTGCCCTACATCTAAAATAGAAAGTTCAAATGGATGCTTAGTATTTTCACTCAAAATAAAGGGTAACAAACAAATAGCGGCCCAAAATTTTGGCACAAGTCCTTGAGGTAAAAATAGAATAATCAACGATAAAATCACACATAACATCATCCAAAAATTCATTGCTACAGGAATCAGCTGTGGAGATAAAATGGCGTCAATGCCATTCATTATAGAAAGGAGCAAAGTAATACACAGATTGTTAATTTGAAAAAATAACTGACTTAAAGGCTCAAATAAAAAGTAGCTCATTCCCGCTAAAACATCTAAAGGCACAATAATTAAGCCAATAAAAGGAATAGCAAACAAATTACTTAATGGTGTAATCCAAGCGATTTGTTTAAAGAAAATGATCATTAATGGAAATAATGCAACGAAAATTTTCCACTGAGATTCCACTAAAATTTTTAATGCTTGAATCGCTTTTTCAGTAATATTTCGACTTTCAAAATTTTGTTCTTGTATGGTTTGATAAATTCTCAATAATACAAAACACGCGCCATAAGACAGCCAAAATGCTGCAGATAAAATACTAAAAGGATCGAATATTAATAATAATGATGCACTTAAGAGCAATAAAGTTAGAGCTTTAATAGGAAATTTAAATAGAATCCATACACTCGCTAACAACGTTACCAACAAAGTTCTTAATGCAGGAATTTCAAAACCCACATAAGCACAATATAAAAATACACAGCTTAAAAATGGAAAAATCAGTAGATATTGCTTGGGAATTTTCAAATAAATTTGCGGGCAATATTTTTGAATTATTTGATGAATAAGCCAACACATCATACAAGCAAAAATTAAGACATGAGGCCCTGAAATTGCGAGTAAATGACTCATTCCAAAGCGTTGAAATTGCGCTTCTATCTGTTTATTGAGAAAGCTTTCATCGCCTGTTAATAATGCAAGTGTAAGACCTTTATGTTGTATGGGTTGTTTCTGAATAAAATGACGAATATCTAAACGCTGAAGCTCTACCCACCGTTTAAACTTTGCCAAGAAGCTTTGGTTTTGCTTCACATAAGCGGTGTAACCAAGCGTTTTTATATCTTGCTCAGAGAGCTTTTCAACCGCTTTAATTTGAAAATTTCCCATCCAGTTTTGCTGTATATACCACTGTTCAATGTCAAATACACCTGGCGTTGCATAACTATGAATGGGTGAAACTTTTCCTTGTAAGCGATAATAATCACCAATTTTAAGTGCTTCATGCTGTTCAATTTTAAGTGAGCTATTCCAAATAACAGGTTTTTCAAATTGATTTAAAACCACCAATTGCTGTTGAATCGTTTCAGGTTTCAATTGATTTAAGGAGTTTACCGCAACAATAATTTCTACATCATCTGTGTTTTCTACTCTATATTTCAGTCGCTCTAGTAATTGATGGTTTGAAAAACTCATCCCTAAAACTGTTGCAATTGCACATGCAAAAAGTGCATTCATCAGCCTTAAATAGTTATTACTGATACGTAGATGAATTACAAATTCAACCACAAGCAAGGTAGCAAAAAGATAAAAACTAATCGTTGATAACTGAAAAAATGGATGAATATTTTTACCTAAAAAACTGATGCCGAAGATCCATCCTGCACAGATGATTTGAATCATTATTGTTATCTAAATTTTAATTATTGGACGCAATAATAAAGCCCACCTAAGTGAGCTTCAAGGTTACTTGTCGTATTTTTGGATTTATTCGTTTACCCAAACACCGTCTTGCATATGCAAAATTTTATCGGCAGATTGTGCAAGTGCTTCATCGTGCGTCACAATCAGCATCGCCATATTAAACTCATTACGTAAATCGCTTAATAATTCGAAAATTTTAACTGCTGTTTTACGGTCTAAGTTACCTGTTGGTTCATCTGCAAGCATAACCGCAGGTCTAGCAACTAAGGCACGTGCCATTGCGACACGTTGACGCTCACCACCCGAAAGTTCACCTGGTTTATGTGTTAAACGGTGTGATAGTCCTACACGATCTAACAAATATTCCGCTTGTTCTTTCACTTTCTTGTAGCTTGTACCATCACGTAGCATTAAAGGCATTGCGACATTTTCTAGCGCTGTAAATTCAGGCAACAAATGGTGGAATTGGTAAACAAAACCTAAGTGTAAATTACGCTGAAAACCACGTTCAGATTCACCTAAATTATCGAAGCGTTGTCCGTTTAAAAATACCATACCTTCTGTTGGACGTTCTAAACCACCCAACACATGCAATAAAGTACTTTTGCCCGAACCACTTGAACCAACAATAGAAACAAACTGCCCTTCTTGTACTTGTAAATCTAGGCCACGAATGACTTCTACCGTGGTTTTACCATCTGTAAAATGCTTCGATACATTTTTTGCTTCAAGGACGACTTTACTCATAACGTAATGCCTCCGCAGGTTGAATTTTCGCAGCACGTAAAGCAGGATAAATTGTTGCTAAGAAACTTAAAATTAAAGATAAGCTCACAATAACCACAACATCTTGCCATCTTAAATAAGATGGTAAGTAGTTGATAAAGTAGGCATCAAATAGATTTAGACCAAATACACTGCTGATCCAACCCACTGCACTACTAATGCTTGAAGCCAAAATAACTCCTAAAATTGCACCCGAAACTGTACCAATAACACCAATCACAGTTCCTTGAACCATAAAGATTTTAGTAATGGTTGCAGGTGAAGCACCTAAAGTTCTTAAAATGGCAATATCCGCTTTTTTATCGGTGACCACCATCACTAAAGAAGACACAATATTGAATGCCGCAACCAATACAATAAGGAATAACAGCAAGCTTACCATTGCCTTTTCCATTTGAATGGCACTGAACAAATTACCGTGGGTAAATGTCCAATCTGATGCATAAAAATTAGATGGCAATTCACGTACAATTTCATTCGAAACAATCGGTGCTTGGAAAATATCATCCAACTTCATTCGAACGCCTTGCGCGCCATCTGGAAGGCGTAGAAGTGTTGAAGCATCATTTAAGGCGATATAGCCCATCATTGAATCGACTTCAGCACCAATACTGAAAATACCCACAATTTTAAAGCGTTTAAAACGTGGCACAACACCCGCTGGAGATGGCGTTGCTTCAGGTAAAACCAAAGTCACATTATCGTTTAAGCCTAAACCTAAGGCATCTGTCAGTTGTTTGCCTAAAACAATACCAAACTCACCTTTTTTCAGGCTATCAATACTGCCTTCAACCATATGATTTTGTATGATAGAAACCTTCTTTTCATACTTTGGTTCTATACCCGTAACCATAATGCCAGAAACTTGCCCTTGAGCTGTTAACATCCCCTGTAATTGTGTGAAAGGTGCTGCACCTGTCACATGTGGATGTTGCTCAATTTTTTTTGCAAGTTCAGGCCAATCTGTTAATATTTGAGTTGAAGAAACAGTGGCTTGTGGCACCATCCCAAGAACACGATTCTTAAGTTCGCGATCAAAACCATTCATTACAGAAAGGACAGTAATGAGTACAGCAACACCAAGGGTGAGGCCGATCATAGAAACCAAAGCAATAAAAGAAATAAAATGGTTACTGCGCCTAGCGCGAGTGTATCTCAACCCTATATATAGCGAGATTGGTTTAAACATACCATCTAGTCCGAGGTAATATTATGGAAAAATTTCAGCATCAAAGTGGTCAAAATGACCGCAGAGTGATGTCACGCATAGATGCTGCCTTGAGAATCAACTATCAGGTCATTTCTGAAGAAGTTGCGCTAAACGACCCGTATGATTCAAATTTTGTGTTGCCACGTTATTTTCTTCTACTTGCAGAGTTAGATCAATTCGATCTTGCTTTAGACCACGAAATAGAACAAATATCTGAAAAAGATCAACAGATTGCACGCATCTTATCGCTATTCAATCAAAAGTTAAACCTCATCACAGGTACTTTGTACGATGCAATTGTACAATCCTTGTTACCAGTACCAGCAAATGTGAATATATCTGAAAGTGGTATTAGCTTTTATTCAGACCAAGCACTTGCCGATAATTCTTACATTCACATTACACTAAGCCATCCAGAAAACTTCTTTCATATTGCCGCCATTGCACAAATTGTTCATTGCCGCCAAGAAGAAAATGGGACATATCGTACTGGTGCTTATTTTATTAGTTTACTTCCACAAGATCGTAGCAAATTAAGCCAAGCTTTAGAACTTATAAAATCTCAGCAAAGCTGATCTATTCAATAGATTCAGCTTTTTTGACAGACTTACTTTGAATAAAATCTTTATAAAAGTAAATAAACAAACCAAACAATAAAATGCTTGTTCCAAAGAAAATCATGCCTGTTAGTTTTTCATTGTTTAATAAAGCACCAAATAACATTGCAAGCATCGGTGTCATCACCGTTGTTAATGACAATGTTGTGGCTTTAATATTTTGTACCAATTTAAAGTAACAGAACATCGCAAGTAAAGAAGCCATAATCACGGCATAAAACAAACCAATTAAAGACTTTGTACTTGGAAGATGCGTCGGTGCATACTGCCAAATAAAGGGCAATAAGCACAGTGCAAAAATACTAGAAACAATAATTGAACCTGACGCTTGTGCCATCGGTTCTAGCGGAGCATTGACTTTTTTAACCCAGAAAATTGACATGCAATACACAAAAACACTAATCAGCATTAAAACAATACCGAGTGGCTGAACATGATGATCACTACCACCAATACAAATCACACCTAAGCCAATAACAGCAACAAACATGCCTAGCCATTGCAATCGATGTAAATGAATATTAAAAACAAAACGACCAATCAGCCCTGTCATAATGGGTGCTAAGCCAAACATTAAAGCAATAATGCCCGAGCTTAAATATGATGTTGCTAAATAAGTGAAAATTTGCGAACCAATAAAACTAAAAGCACCCGCAATATAACTATGAATTGAAATTGTATTTAATTTTAACTTCACTTTTAACAGTACAAGCAAAGCTAAAGATAACGGTAATGCAATAAAAAATCGTAATGCCAATGCCCACAAGTTATGAATGTCAGCAACACTCCAAACAATGGCAAGAGGTGTTGTCGACCAAATGAATATGAGTAACACATAGGTCGACATTAAGTTCGCTTTAGACGGCATCTTAAACTCTTAGGCTGTTTTTCTTTTTTGTTTTTGAATCGTTTGATCTAATGCACTTGAAAACTCGCGTTTATCTCGCTCTACAAGCGGTGGAGGCCCACCTGTTTGCACACCTGCGCCACGTAACGTATCCATAAAATCGCGTAAATGTAAGCGCGCTTTAATATTTGAAGTCGTATATATTTCACCTCGAGGATTAATTGCGACTCCCCCCTTTTCAATAACTTGAGCCGCCAAAGGAATATCTTGAGTAATCACAATATCGTGCTCCTTCATTCGATCTACAATTTCTTGATCGGCTACATCTGCCCCACTCATGACCTGAATAGAGTTAATACGAATTGAAGGTGTAATGCCCACACTTTGGTTTGCCACAAATGTCACTTCCATTTGATAACGATCCGATGCACGAATAATCACATCTCTTAAAATACGTGGTAAAGCATCGGCATCAACCCAAAGTTTAAATGGCAGCACAAGTTAATCCTGAAATGAGTGTGGGATAAGTTTAACAAATTTGATTAGGCTATATGATAGATAATCTCTTTTAAACTCATCTAAGTAGATTTGTATTTACACTTGCCATCTATTTAGAATTTGATTAGCTTTAAATGAGTCTTTTGTAACTTAAAAGATATAATTTCAGTTTATTCGATGCTTCGACTTGAAAATTCTGAATAACCCTCGATCTAATAGATAAATACAACCCGAAATCAATTGTGCATATGAAAAATCAAAATAGTCCTGAACGGATCACCATTGAAGAACAAAGCTTCGGTAGCCATGTAGAACATTGGAATCTGTTAACAGATAATCCTGCAACAGATGTACCAAAATGGCTTGGTTTGGCACTTGATGCGCCAATTATGCCAATGGGGTTGTGTAAAGAAGAGTGTGAAATGGATGCACAATCTTGGTTAATTCAAGGCCCAAATAAAGCGGCTATTTTACTAAATCAAGTCATTGATGTTGAAGATAATAAACCCAAAGCGGTCAAAACTGCTTTTCCAACCTTTGAAAGCCCTTACAAGGTTGATGCAAAAATTGAACGTATTATTTGTGGAAAATCGAATACACAAGCCGTACTTCAATTAAACGTAGGTGCTGGCGTTGCCTATGCATTTGACAACTTATACAGTGTCAATCACCTGAAATACAACAAAGACCAAACTTATACAGTGCAATTCAATGGTTGGGCTTATGAATTAGAAGCCGTTTCAGATCATGAACAAATTGTTGTCGATGATCCTGCTTCAATTAAGCATCATCGCGCACTCAATGATATTTTGGCTGAAAATGGCGGTGTTGCACCTGAAAATCTTCAAGCGTTATTAGATGCTTGGGAGCCTAAATCTGATGATGATAAAGAACCTGTTACCGTAAATTTTTCAAAAATGGTGGCATATCTTTATGGCGAAACCATGGGACAAGAAGATGAAGCTTGGTTCCAAAGTAAAATTGTAGGCAAAACATCAATGAATTTCATGGATAATGAATATACATTATACGATGTCACACTTTTCTTAGAAGAAAATCAACCTGCAATTCTTGCGCGTATTGCCACAAAGAATCCTGAATATAGTCGCTTTGAAATTGGACAATACATTCGCGGAAACATCTGGCTACAAGTAAGTATTTTTAATATAAAACAATAATTTAAGTAAAACCAAAACCTCGATTATTTTTTTGCTTTTGCATCATAAATTTCGAGGTTTTATTTATTTTAGATATTTATATTTCATTGTCATTATTTAAATTTTGATTATTTTACCCACAATTAAAGACTGTTTTTTAATCAATTTAAATTCAAAAAATAATCAGTTATCCACAGCTTTAAATTCAACATCTCGTTTTTAAATTCAAATAACTGTGGATAATTTTTATTCTAAACCAATTTTATAAACATAATCTGAAAGCCTGAATTTACGCGGTTTTTTATAATAATGAGCAATTCAATGACTAAAATAAAAACTTTATTAAGTTAATTTGAAATAGTACTTTATTTAATCAATTTTTTATGTTAAAAATATGACAAACCTATGAATCAACGATAAATAGATCATCGGAAATAATATCTATGAGAATCGTGCAAGAAGAAAATTTACAGCAAGTGGAACATCGAATTGGAAATCGCTACCAATTAGATTTTATGTCATGCCTATTTTTTGTATTGGGGATGCTTGCTTCTGCTTATTTATTACATACTTTCGTTTTCTAAGACCTTATTATTCTCGTTTAGATTCGACCAAATATAAAAAAGCCCATCATTTGATGGGCTTTTTGCAATTCTGCTTAAATAAACTTATGCATTACGTTTCGCAAAATCATCCATGAAATTTACAAGAGCTTGTACGCCTTCTAATGGAACTGCGTTATAAATACTTGCGCGCATACCACCCACAGAACGGTGACCTGCTAAGTTAAGAAGATGATTTTCTTCTGCTTCTTTCAAGAATTGTTTTTCAAGTCCAGGATTTGCCAAAGTAAACGGCACATTCATAATTGAACGGTTTGCTTTGGCAATTGGATTTGCATAGAAATCGCTTGCATCGATATAACCATAAAGCAGTTCTGCTTTTGCAGTATTGGCTTTATGAATTGCTTCAACACCACCCTGCTCAAGTAACCATTCAAATACCAAACCAGATAAATACCATGCATAAGTAGATGGCGTATTCACCATTGAATCATTTTTCGCTTGTGCTGAATATTTCAAAATACTTGGAATTTCAGGTTTTGCTTGATCGAGTAAATCTTCACGAACAATGACAATAGTTAAACCTGCAGGTCCAATATTTTTTTGCGCACCTGCATAAATTAAACCAAATTTAGTGACATCAATGGGCGCAGATAAAATACTTGAAGATAAATCTGCAACTAACGGCTTGTCAGTTTCTGGAATACTTGCAAACTGAATACCGCCAATGGTTTCATTTTCAGCATAATGAACATAAGCTGCATCTGCAGATAAGTTCCAAGTGCTTTGTTCTGTAATTGCAAGTTTACCGTCAATTGTTGTACCTGCTTCAACCACATTGATATCGCCATAACGCTGCGCTTCTTTCAATGCTTTTTCAGACCAGATACCAGTATGAATGTAATCTGCTTTATTATTTTTACCTAAAAGGTTTAATGGAATTGCAGAGAACTGTAATGATGCACCACCCTGTAAGAACAATACTTTATAGTTCTCAGGAATATTCATGAGTTTACGTAGGTCTGCTTCAGCCTTTTCAGCAACCGCAACATAGTCTTTACTACGATGGCTCATTTCCATGATCGAAAGACCTTTACCTTGCCAGTCCAGCATTTCAGCTTGAGCTTTTTCTAAAACAGCAGTAGGTAATGCAGCAGGACCAGCACAGAAGTTGTACGCGCGCATGATTTTTCCTTTCAGAGTGAAACACAATAAAATGATGGCATTTAACCACATATAGGCTATATGTGCAGTATTTAAAGCTGAAGAAATTTCAATCTTGTCGGACATTTACAATCAAAATCTCAATCGTTCTGATACATCTGCATTGGAATGATCCAAAAAAACTATTTAATTCAATAAATTGAAAAATCCAAATTATTTTAAAGAGTTAATTTTTCCAATTTATTACCACCCTCTCCAATGCATACCTTTAAGATAGCTAAAATGTTATATAAATGTATTTTCTTTATTGTTCGCCAAATATTGTTAAACACCAATTCAAATGAATACTTTATACTGCTGTTTTTATTCTATTTCTAAGAGTAGAAATGATGTTAAGCCAATTTGAACAATGCTTTAAAACAACGAAAATGCATATATCTATAAAAAGTATGGTGCAAGTTAGCTTTGTTTCATTCGCATCTTTAATATCTTGTGAACTTTATGCTCAACAAAGCATAAGTTATATGCAAGCAGAACAAGCTGTATTAAAAGAATCATTTACAACGCAAGCCAATACAGCACTTGAGCAAGCCGCAAAATTAGAAGCGGAAGCCGTCAAAAATATCGCTTTACCTCGTGTAGATTTAAACGTTCGTGCCTACGCCTTACATAAAGAAATTGATATTCCTTTAGGCGCATTAAAAAATCATCTAGATCAATCGCTCACTCAAGGTGTCGATTCACAAATTAATCAATGGCAACAAGGTTCTGGGGCAAATATTTCAGGTTTGCAAGATGGAATAAACCAAGGAATACATGACGGTATTGGTCTGATTCCAAATCAATATCAAGTCAGTTTGGATGATGAGGTAATCCGTCCAACGGTGTCATTCATGATGCCCATTTATACAGGTGGATTAACCACAAGCGCCAAAGAAGTTGCCAATATTAATGCTGAAAGAAGCCAACTCAATACACGCCAACAACAAGATACTCAACGCTTCGAAATTATTCAGGCGTATTTTAATGCACAATTACAAAAGCAACTTGTTGAGAGTAGCCAATACAACTTCAATGCGATGCAAACGCACTACAACAATGCTTTAAAACTCGAAAAACAAGGTTTTATTAGCAAAGGTCAGCGCATGCAATTTGAAGTTGCAAAAAACAATGCACAGCGAACTTACCAAAATTCAGATGCATCATATAAAGCAAGTTTATTTCGCTTGAATAATCTTTTACAAAGTAGTGATGTCACTGCTTTAACCACACCATTGTTCGTAAATACCACACAAAATCAATCTTTAAATAACTTGCTCAAAAGCTTTCCTGAACAATCTGCATTAATTCAAAAAATGCAAAAAGATACCCAACTTGCAAAAGCCAATGTCAAAGTTCAAAGCGCTGCGAAAAAACCCAACGTTTTTGCTTTTGGCGAATATAGCCTAGATAATAAACAAGATTGGATTGTCGGCATTGCTGCTCGATATAACCTTTTCTCAGGAATCGACAGTAATAAAAATGTGCAAGCAGCAGAATTACAAAGATATGCAACCGAACTACTCACATCTCGCACTAAACAAGAAATTGAAAATATTATTTATACCTCTTATAGCGAAGCAGTAACCGCACAGCAAAGTGATGCTTTACTTCAACAAAACTTGAAAGCAGTTCAAGAGAATTTACGTATTCAAGAACTTTCTTTTAAAGAAGATATGGGCACAGCAACTCAAGTAATTGATGCACAAAATAGTTTAAGTGCATTAAAAGCAGAAACAGCGTTAAATGCTTATAAATATGTGATGTCTTTAGCGACATTATTACAAAGTCATGGCTCGATAGATCAGTTCCAAAGCTATATTAATCAACCTAATACACGTTATATCCGTTAATTTGGAGAGGAAAATAAAATGACTCAAGATCAAAATTTGAATGATCCTGCGAATGAAATCATTTCATCTCCTGATGCAACTACGGATAAATTACCTGAACCTGAGAAAAACACTGAAAATCAAAAGAAAAAATATCTTCTTCTTGCGCTCATTCCTATTGTTTTAGGCATTATTGCGTTTGGACTTTGGAAAGCATATCAACCGAAAGCAGTTGAAATTCAGGGTCGCGTTGAAGCCGAAACTGTACATATCAGTACAAAAGTGCCAAGTCGTATTGAAGATATCTATGTACAAGAAGGTCAAGCTGTCAAAAAAGGGCAAATGCTTGTTCGTTTGCATAGCCCAGAAGTGGACGCAAAAAAACAACAAGCACTTGCCTCTTTACAATCAGCATTAGCACTTCAATCGACTACTAATCGTGGTTCACAAGAGGAAAATATTGCAAGCTTATATGCAAATTGGCAATCTTTAAAAGCACAAGAAGCTTTGGCTAAAACGACTGATCAACGTGGTGCGAACTTATATAAAGAAGGTGTCATTTCACGCCAACGTAAAGATGAAATGCATGCGGCGGCAATTTCAGCATCTGAAATGACAGAAGCAGCATATCAACAATATTCACGTGCCCAACGTGGCAGTACACCTCAACAAAAAACCACCGCAGATGCACAAGTGGATATTGCCAAAGCCGCTGTTGCCGAAGTCAATGCTTTAGAAGCAGAAACTCAATTACTCTCGCCTATTGATGGTATTGTCTCAAAAACCTATGGCAAAGTATCTGAACTGGTTGCTATGGGCGTGCCTGTTGTAAGTTTGATTGATCAAAACTTTTGGGTGAGTTTAAATATTCGTGAAGATCAATATGCAAATGTTTATAAAACGAAACAGCTTGAAGGATATGTTCCTGCACTCGATAAACAGGTGCAATTTAAAATTAAACACATTGATGCCGAAGGTGACTTTGCAACCATAAAAACCACACGTCAAACAGGTGGTTATGACATTCGCAGTTTTAAAGTTCATTTAGTCCCGACTCAAGCACTCCCCGACTTAAAAGTAGGCATGAGTGTTCTGTTTAAAGTCGAAGAGTCAAAATAATGTTTACGGGCATTTGGCGTGAACTCAATTATTTAATTCAACATAAATGGGATTTGTGTCTAGTCACGCTTGCGCCTTTATTTATTGTGGTTTTATTCAGTTGCATGTTCGCTCAAGGCAAGCCTGAACATTTACCTATTGCGATTATTGATCAAGACCAAAGCACTTTAAGCCGAAATATTGAAAGATACATTGCGCTTAACCATACCCTACATATTAAAGATCAAACACAAAGCCAAGATGAAGCTGAACGCTTACTCAACCAAAATAAAATTTGGGGTTATGTTCATATTCCAAGTGGTGCAGAGCAACGTTTAGTTCAGGCAAAAGATGCTGAAATTAGCATTGTTTTTAATCAAAGTTATTTTAGTATTGGCAATGCTATTTCATCGGCAATGCTGGCCAGCACCTTAGAAGCTTTAGCCAATTTCATGGGCAAAGATTATTTAGAAAATGATATTCCTTATTTAGATGTTCCAACGCCAAATGTAAAAATATCTCCGCTTTATAACCCAGAATTAAATTATGAATTGTATTTAGAGCCTTATATGATTCCTGCCATTCTGCATTTATTGATGTGCTGTTGTGTCGCATTTTCTGTAGGTCAGGAACTTAAATATAAAACCACAAAACAATGGTTGAATGATCAGACATTTGCTCAAGCAATTTTGTCTAAAAATTTGGTTTATATTTTAATCTTTAGTGCATGGACTTGGCTTTGGATGATTTGGCTTGTCGGAATTCGTGGTTGGTTTGTCGCAGGACATTTGTGGCTGATTTTATTGGGTCAGGTTTTCTTTTATTCAGCCTATGCATTTATTAGTACCGTCATTGTTTTAATCACAAAAGATTTAAGTAAAACCTTTGGCTTAATTGCGGTTTATGGTGGTTCATCTTTGAGCTTTGCTGGGGTAACTTTACCTTTGAATAATGCCCCACTTTTCACCAAATTTTGGGCGCATATTATTCCATATACACCTTATGCCAAATTACAAACAGAACAATGGGTTATTGGTAGTCCAGTTGCTTCGTCCATTACACCTCTTATTGTTCTATTGATTTATGTCATTTTCTATTTTTCTTTGGCAGTTTTCCTTTTTAAAAAATATATAAAAGGAATGCAAGCATGAAAGACTTTTTGAAATATTATTTTAAGACGTTTAAAGATATTGCATCAAATCAGTCTATTCTGACCACGCTTATTCTATCGGTCGTATTTTATAGTTTCTTTTATCCTACAGCGTATAAAGCTCAACAAGCAGAGTTTTTGCCTATTGTCATTGTCGATGAAGAGCAAAGCGTAACCACTGCAACCATTGTGAATCATGTTGCTAGTAGCCCAAATGTCGATATAAAAGCAATTACCAGTAATTTTGCAGAAGCTGAACAAATGCTGAAAGAGCAAAAAGCCGATGGAATTTTACTTTTGCCTGAAAATTTATCGAATAGTTTAAGGCGTGGTGAAGTTGGTGGTGTTGGATTATATTTAAGTGCTGCCAATTTTTTAAAAACAAAGCAAATAGGTTTAGGACTTGCTACAGCAATTGAAAATACATTAGCGACTCAAGCAGAAAAATTTGGCAATGTGTCACATTTTTCCCCTGCAATGTCCATCCATCAAATTCCTTTATTTAACACACGTTCAGGCTATGGCAGTTATGTATTCCCTGCAATTGCGCCTTTAATTGTGCATCAAACGCTTGTTCTAGGACTTTGTATGCTTATTGCAGGTTATAGACAATTTAAATGGCAACCTCAACACAGTGAATTTTGGGGTATATTTTTTGCCATTTTCACTATTGGATGTTTAAGCGCGTTTTATTTATTTGGTTTTACCTTTTGGCTTTATGATTATCCGCATGGCGGTAATTTCTGGGGAATGTTGCTTGCTGTACCTATTTATGTAAGCTGTGTTACTGCCATAGGTTTATTGCTTGCTAGCTTTTTAGATATACCTGAGCGCGCAGGACACTTAATTGTATTTACTTCTATACCACTCTTTCTGCTTTCAGGCACAGCTTGGCCACATGCGGCTATGCCAATTTGGATGCAGTATTTAGGAAATGCTTTTCCATCTACTCAAGGGATTCAAATGTTTATTCAATTGAATCAAATGGGTACTCCCACCGCAATTGTAATTCCCAAATTAATTTACTTATTTAGTTTCTCTATAGGCTGTTTAATACTGGCTTGGTATCGTTTAAAAAACAAACACATCGATTAAAACAAAGCGAACAACTATCCAAAAAACCAATTAAACCCTACAATTAGATTGAATTATCAACTAAAACTGTTAAATAATTAACCAAACGATCCATGATTTACTAAAAACAACAGCCTATTTATTAGATTAACTGCAAAAATAAGCCCCATCCGAATTCGCTTACAAATTTCACATAATATCTTCTTATTTTATAGGAATTCATTATGTGAATTTGCCAATGAATTCTTTTAACTAATCTATATTTTCAGAGCTGAGTATGAAAAAAATTAAGATTAGCCTTGCTTGGCAGATCGTAATTGCCCTTATTGTTGGTGTACTGGTAGGCTCTATCCTGCACTATTCTCCTGAATATCGCGATGATTTAGTAACGAATTTCTTGAATCCTTTAGGTTCAATTTTCATTACGCTAATTAAAATGATTGTTGTACCACTTGTGGTATCTATGTTAATTCTAGGTATTGCAAATAGTCACGGTCAGAGTCTTGGTAAGCTCGGTTTCAAAACAATTTTATATTTTGAAATTATTACAACAATTGCAATTGTTGTTGGTCTTGTTGCTGCAAACGTATTCCAGCCTGGTACTGGTATCGATATGTCTACGCTTACACAAGTCGACATTTCTAAATATGCTGAAACGACACACCAAGTAAGTGAAGCACACCATGGTTTAATACAAACCATTCTTTCGGTTATACCATCAAACTTCTTTGCTGCTTTAAATAGCGGTCAAATGCTTCCGATTATTTTCTTCTCGGTAATGTTTGGTATTGGTTTAGGTGCGCTTGATCAAGAAGTTAAACGACCATTACTTAATGTATTAAACGCTGTTTCTGAAACAATGTTTAAAGTTGTTCACATGATCATGAAGTTTGCACCAATTGGTGTATTTGGTCTAATTGCAGCAACTGTTGCTAACTTTGGTTTCGCATCGCTACTACCATTGTTAAAACTTGCACTTCTTGTATATGGCGCAATTTTCTTCTTTATTTTTGTTGTATTAGGTGTTGTTGCTAAAATTTGTGGCTTCAGTATTTGGACCATCATCAAAATTCTTAAAGATGAATTGATTCTTGCCTATTCAACCGCAAGCTCTGAAACTGTTTTACCGCGAATCATGGAAAAAATGGAAGCTTATGGTGCGCCAAAACCAGTTACAAGTTTCGTAATTCCGCTTGGTTATTCTTTTAACCTTGATGGTTCGACTTTATATCAAAGTATTGCGGCAATCTTCATTGCTCAGCTTTATGGTATTGATTTAACGTTAACTCAAGAAATTACGCTTGTTTTAACTTTAATGATTACCTCTAAAGGTATTGCAGGCGTTCCTGGCGTTTCTTTTGTTGTGTTATTGGCAACGTTAGGCAGCGTAGGTATTCCACTTGAAGGTCTTGCTTTCATTGCTGGTATTGACCGTATTCTTGATATGGCGCGTACTGCATTGAACGTTGTTGGTAATGCTTTGGCAGTACTGGTAATTAGTAAATGGGAAGGCGTATTTGACCAAGATAAACGTAAAGAATATGAGCTTGAGTTAAACAGCAAATAATTCTTTATGATTAAAAAAAAAGGATGCTTCGGCATCCTTTTTTTTGCTTTTAGAAAATACTATAAATATAGAATTGGATGCTAAATTAGGTTTCGCATAAGAGATTTATGTTAAAAGCATACTAGAAATGCCCTTAATCTGGGCATTTCGTATAAGGTGTATTATGTTAATTTTAGGTAGATTTAAAAGTGGCTGCATTTGAAACAAAAAACTTATTATTAAAACCATTTGCTGAAGAAAACTTAAATGAAGCCATCACACTGTTTCAAGATAAAGATTTCATGGCTTTTTCACCTAATGGAACATTGGATGTTAAAGATTCAACAAATCGTTTTTATGAAATCTTAGAACATTATGAAAGATATGGATTTGGAAAATTAGCTATTATCTCTAAAAAAACCAATAAGATTGTTGGTTACTGTGGTTTTGAAATATGTACTGTAGATGGGATAGATGAAGCAGAATTAGGTTTTAGATTGGTTAAAAGCGAACGAGGACAAGGGTATGTCCTTGAAGCTGCTTCAATATTGCTAGAAGATATGAAAAATAGAAACTTTAAAAAGATAATAGCATTTTCTGAAGAACAAAATCTGCCAGCTCATAACCTTTTAAAGAAGTTAGGATTTATTAAAACTTTTACTTCTAATTTTTTAAATATGGATGTGGTTTTCTTCAGTAAGGATCTATAAAGATATCATCGACTTAACATAATGGCGCTTATGCGAAATCTATTAAAAAATATTAAACAAATAGTTAAAATATTTGCAAAGTGTTGCAAAAAAATTACTCTAATATTTAAATTAATAGCTTCTTTCACCCTTAATGCAACAGAACCTAAAGTTTTACTCCAATTCTGATATTGCTTTATCGATAATAGATAAAAAGTCTTTTAATGAAAATTTAAACATATAATCATTTTTATCTAGATAATATTGATGAAAAAATTCTATTTCTAAATTCTCTTTACCCTTATCTTGATTGATTTGACATAGTATTTGTCCATCAAAACTTATCTCTATTGTCAGTTTTTCATATTCTGAATCAGAAAAATAATCCACATTGAATTTAGACTTCATTATTTTCTCTTTGACCTAAAAATGACTTGTCTGAATTATATTTGATACCTTGGTAATTTCTATGATTATTTATTTTTTTGACCATAACATTCAGATAAAATTTATCCCTGTATTTATCCCTGTATTTATCCGCAGAAATTATGGATGATTTTTTTGGCTTAAATCCATAAAAATATTAATGGATTGTTTTTTTTGTGTCTTTTTGATCGATTTTATTGGCATAAGGTGACAAAACCGCCTAAAAAAAAGCCGACATGTTTCGGCGTCGGTTTTTGAACATCATCGAGCACTATTTTTATAGCACAAGTGATTGATTTTAATTTGTTTCAATTTGTGCATTTCATATAGCGACCATTATGTTAAATGGAGAGAGATTTAGTTAAAAATTTCACCATTATTAATTAAAAGATATTGATGTAAAATAAAATCAATCATTTTTATTCATATCAACTATATATGGAAAAATTCAACACAAAAAACTTAGTTGCGAAACATGCAATTATTTTTAGTTCTTCAGATTCTGAAATATCTATCCATATTTTTATGGAACCATTTATCTACCAAGATGAGATCGTAAGTCCAATAATTCGCTTAGATGATATTGACTTACAATCAACAAAGCTTTGCTTATTGGTTAATAAATCTGTGACTTTTGCTCAAGGTGATTTAAGTGGTTCGATATATTTAGGTGGGGCCCACCACCCTGTAGATGTAATAGGTTTAAGCTTTTTTCTAAGCAGGCAAAATAAATTAACTATTCTAGTTAAAGGTATTTACGACTTTGAGTATGAGGGTCTAGATGATGTAGCTAATGAAGCTTTTGTATTGAATACATTACTTAGTAGTTGCGATGTTAATGAAGACTAAAGAAATGAATAGGAATTTTAGTAGTTATTTAATTCTTCTAAAATTAACATAATACACCTTATACGAATTTTTTTTAATTTCCTCTTTCAAATTAAAACGTTATCGCATATAAAAAATCTAGATACTTTATTTCTAGACTTTTTAATGATTTTTCATGTTTTACGGTCATTAAATCATCATTGTTTCACAAGTTTATTTAGTAAAAAGGACGCTTCAGCGTCCTTTTCTACAAATTTGATTTCATTTTTAATTGGTAGATTCACCAAATACCGAAACATTGAGGTCACGAATTTTAGTGCTACCATTCGGCTTATCGAAGCTTACATCGTACTGAACCAAGTTTTTATCATAGTTATATTCATAAGTGACCGTGTATAAACTTGGCTTATTGGTCGATTTTTCAATTTGCTTAGACACAATTTTCTTATGCTTTAGCTCCGACTTTGGTAAAGCAGATGCAAACTTATGCAAAGTTTTCGTATTTTTATTAAATTCAGCCTGTAATTCAGGTTCTAAATAAGTAAGAAATTGATCGAATTTTTTATCACGTAAATCATTATAAGCATCTACAGCAACCTGTTCCTGTGCAGGACTTGGGTTTGGAATAGAATCCATTGCCTTTTGACCAAGCTTGTCACAACCTGTTAAAGCAAACAGACTACTTAAAAGCAATATTTTTACTTTCATCATTTACACTTTCATTAAAATCTTAGATGCTCAGTATATAAAAAAAGGACGCCTAAGCATCCTTTTTTACACAATAAAACTTAATCTTCTTCTGATGGATTTACATCAGATTCAACTTCAGTTTCATCTACATTTGTTGTTTCAACGTCAGAAGTTTCGCCTTCAATTTCTTCAATAAAGTCATCTTCTTCTACAGCTTCAACAGAAACCACACCAACAAGAATCTCTTCATTGCCTAAACGAATTAAGCGAACACCTTGAGCATTACGACCCGTTGTTGCAACTTCAGATGCACGAGTACGAACCAAAGTACCACCATCTGAAATAAGCATTAATTCTTTCGTTTCATCAATAGAAACCGCACCAACCAATTCACCGTTACGTTCAGATGTTTTAATTGCAATAACACCTTTACCACCACGTTTTTTGGTTGGGAAATCGCCTACTGGTGTACGTTTACCATAACCATTTGCACAAGCACAAAGTACTTCGCCAGTTTCTGGTACAACAACCAATGAAACAATACGACTAACAAATGCCGAATCTGAAGTATCTTCATCATCTGAATCTACATCTGTTTCAACATCATCTTCTACAACAGATGCTGCAAATGTTACGCGCATACCACGTACACCTTTTGCAGAACGACCCATTGAACGTACGTCAGTTTCAGCGAAGCGAATAGCTTTACCTTCGTTAGAGAACAACATAATTTGCTGTTCGCCATCGGTAATTGCAACACCAATTAAGGTATCTTCTTCTTTCAACTCAATTGCACGTAAACCATTTGAACGAACATTACTAAATTGTTCTAATTCAACACGTTTAATTGTGCCTGAAGCCGTTGCCATAAAGACATAGAAGTTCTTACGAACTGCTTCTGCTTGCTGAGCAAAATCATTGATGATGTCATCATCAAGATCAGTTGTAGATAACTCTAAACCAAGCTGTTTTAACTGAATACGCAATGCATCAGAAATATCATCTGCACCATCTTCTGACTCAGTTAATGCCGCTTCAAGCTCTACATAATGACTGTTGATCACTTCATTGGTTTGAAGTGTTGCAGCATTGGCTTTCACAAATGCTTTGAAGTCTGCCAAACGTTCTTTGAATTTCTTAGGCGCATCAATTACAGGTAAAATTGCTGTAATTGTCTCGTTTTCATCCAGTGGCAATAAGTTCACCATTGGACGACCTTTCGATCCGCGAGAAGCTTGTGGCACATCATACACTTTCAGACGGTAAACTTTACCAACGTTGGTAAAGCAAAGAACCGTTGCATGATTCGATGTTACAATTAGATGCTGAATGTAATCATCTGATTTCATTGAAGTTGCAGACTTACCACGACCACCACGACGCTGCGCAGCATAATCAGACAATGGCTGAGTTTTCGCATAACCTGTTTGAGAAACAGTTAACACCATTTGCTCTTCAGGAATCAAATCTTCACGAGAGAAGTCGATACGTGATTCAACAATTGAAGTTTTACGCGCATCGCCATATTGCTGAAGAATTAGTGCAAGTTCTTCACGAATAACATCCATCAATAAGTTGAAGTCATTCAAAATTGCAGTTAATTCAGCAATTGTTGCCAAAATTTCGCTATATTCTGCATGTAACTTGTCTTGTTCAAGACCCGTTAAACGATGCAGACGAAGTTCCATAATCGCATTAACTTGCGTTGGAGATAGACGGTAAATATCACCAGCCAAACCAAATGGACGGCTTGGATCTTCACCTTCAATTTCATCTGGACGAACTGAAACAGAACCTGCTTTTTCAAGTAATGCGACAACGCCACCACCTGCCCACTCACCCGCTTGTAAACGCTCGCGTGCTTCTTGTGGATTTGCAGATGTTTTAATGGTTTCAATAATTGCATCAATATTTGCTAAAGCAACAGTCAAACCTTCTAAAATATGACCACGCTCACGTGCTTTACGTAATTCGAACATCGTACGACGCGTTACCACTTCTTGACGATGACGAATAAATGCAGCAATGATGTCTTTCAAATTCATCAATTTTGGTTGACCGTTGTCTAGGCAAACCATGTTGATGCTGAATGAATTTTCTAACTGAGTGTTTTGGAACAAGTTGTTCACAATCACTTCAGCATTTTCACCACGCTTTAAGTCTATGGCAATACGCATACCATCTTTATCAGACTCATCACGAAGCTCTGAAATACCTTCAAGTTTTTTCTCTTTCACTAACTCAGCAATACGTTCAATCGTTTTTGCTTTGTTCACTTGATATGGAATTTCAGTGAAAACAATCGTTGTACGACCTGTTTTTTGATCTTCTTCAAAATGGTATTTACCACGAATATGTAAACGACCTTTACCTGTGCGGTAAGCATCTACAATTCCTGATTTACCATAAATAATACCGCCAGTCGGGAAATCGGGACCAGAGATATACTCCATCAAACCTTCAATGCTGATATTTGGATTATTGGCATAAGCTAGACACGCATTCACAACCTCAGTCATGTTATGCGGCGCCATATTTGTTGCCATACCAACAGCAATACCCGTTACACCATTAATCAATAAGTTGGGTACACGCGTAGGCATGACTTTAGGAATACGTTCCGAACCGTCGTAGTTATCTTCCCATTCAACTGTATCTTTTTCTAAATCAGCTAAAAGTTCATGAGTTAACTTACGCATACGGACTTCGGTATAACGCATTGCTGCTGCACTGTCACCATCGACAGAACCGAAGTTACCTTGACCATCAACCAATTGGTAACGCAAACTAAAGTTTTGCGCCATACGAACAATCGTTTCATAAACAGCAGAATCACCATGAGGGTGATATTTACCAATTACGTCACCGACCACACGGGCAGACTTTTTGTACGCTTTGTTGTAGTCATTGCCCAATTCGTGCATTGCGAAAAGCACACGACGATGAACTGGTTTTAGACCATCTCGTACATCAGGCAAGGCACGTGATACAATCACGCTCATTGCATAATCTAGATACGAGTTTTTGAGTTCATCCTCAATGGCAATCGGTCTAATTTCCGATACGCTCATGCATACTCCTTGTTATACAAGCAGAATTCTGCCCGCATTTATATATCGTCAAATCAGTGAAAAGTTAGTCAAAAATGACCTAACTAAAAATAAAACATAGTTAAATATTATAGCATAAAAGCCAATGTCTTTGTGCCAAACAAAATTAACTATAACCATGATTTTTTGCAGTTATTTTAATCAATTTACCTAATTTTTAGCTAAAAAAAAACCTCCAAGAATGGAGGTTTAAATTTTTATATATGATTCTTTTTACATTCAAGAATAATTTAGCCAACTAGACAAAATTTTATTAAATAATGACTTAGCTTATTCGCTTATCTTGTTTCATTATTGGCAAAGCAATTAAAAACAATCCAATAATAAGTGGAAATTCGTATAACTCTTCCATGAAATCTTGATACTGCAAGTTATGTAAAAATAATGGCGCAATCAATCGCCCATGCTCAATGCTATCTGCAATAATCAAACCTAAAACAGCAATGACAATTGCCCAAGCCGATAACTTTGCTGTTCTCAGCTTATTTACAATTTCATGTCGCAAATATGGTGAAAAAAGCATGAATACAACGGGTGCTATTACAAAAATAGAAATTACTCGAAAGTAAGATCTTGGAACATCAGGAAAATAATCACGCCCCCAACTTGTACTACGACCAAATAAAAGCACCCACCAAAAAATAGCCCACAACCAAAATTGTTTTTGACCATTTTTAAGTTGCAAAGGCTTCATATAAACATATGTAAAAATGGCAAAAAATAGTAATAGTAAAGCTTGGACGGCTTCTATAGATGTAACCAACATTCCATTAAATAATGGTATATGTAGATCAGCTAAGAATGGGAAGATAAAAATTAATACAGCAAATACAATAACGGGCCACGTTATACGATATTCAACTAACAAGGGAGTCACTCCACATCTTATGAGAATATTCATAAGAAATGTTTTAAGATAATTGAGAATATTAACATAAATTAACAAAAGCCATAAGTGCAAAAAGGAAGATCAAAAAGATAAGGTTTGGTTTTTTATTTTTAAATATCAATAAGATATGTAAAATATGTAGATTTTACAATCAGCTTAATATTGGTATATCACTCTAACAATACGCTTACTATTAAAAATACTTAAATAAATTAACAACATACAAATTATTCTTTTTTTAGAATTGCATGTTCTATTTTTAGTGTTGAATTTAATCTAATTTTCATAGCAATAAAAAAGCACTCATTAATGAGTGCTTTTTTAAGTCTTTCAGAATTAGATTTTAGAAACCAATTCAGGAACAACAGTATTTAAATCGCCTACTAACCAGTAATCAGCAACTGCATTAATCGGTGCTTCTTCGTCTTTGTTAATCGCAACGATCACTTTAGACTCTTTCATACCTGCCAAATGCTGAATCGCACCTGAAATACCAACAGCGATGTACAAGTCAGGTGCAACGATTTTACCAGTTTGACCTACTTGCATATCATTTGGTACGAAGCCTGCATCTACCGCAGCACGTGATGCACCTTGAGCAGCACCAAGCTTGTCAGCTAATGGATCAAGTACAGTGTGATAGTTTTCACCTGAACCTACACCACGACCACCTGAAACAACAATACGAGCCGCTGTTAATTCAGGACGTTCTGATTTCACAATTTCTTCAGAAATAAACTTAGAAATACCTGCATCACCTTGCGATGCAGCAGCTTCTACAGATGCAGAACCACCTTCTGTAGCAACAGGATCAAATGCTGTACCACGAATAGTTGCTACAACAATCGCTTCACCAGATTCTACAGTTGCAATTGCATTACCTGCGTAAATTGGGCGTTTAAACGTTTTAGCACTATCAACAGCAATAACATCAGTAATCATGCTTACATCTAACAATGCAGCCGCACGAGGAAGAACGTTTTTACCTGTTGTTGTAGAAGCAGCAAGGATATGTGTATAACCTTTACCTAATTCAGCAACTAATTTAGCAACGTTTTCAGCCAATTGATTTGCATAAGCAGCATCATCAGCAAGTAATACTTTGCTTACACCTGCAACTTTAGCTGCTTGGTCAGCAACTGCTTGAGCGCTAGAACCAGCTACTAATACAGTGATATCACCACCAATTTTTTGCGCAGCAGCAACAACATTTAAAGTTGCACCATTAAGTGCTTTGTTGTCGTGCTCAGCGATAACTAAAATACTCATGATTTTTATCCTTCTGTATTAGATCACTTTCGCTTCATTTTTCAATTTTTCAACAAGCTCATCTACAGATTTCACTTGTACGCCAGCTTTACGTTCAGCAGGAGCTTCAACTTTAACTGTTTTAAGTTTAGTTGTTGAAGTAACGCCAAAATCAGCAGGTGACTTAGTTTCAAGCGGTTTTTTACGCGCTTTCATAATGTTTGGAAGCGCAGCATAACGTGGCTCATTCAAACGTAAGTCAGTTGTGATAATAGCTGGAAGCGCAAGCTCAACAGTTTGCAAACCACCGTCGATTTCACGAGTCACTTGTACCTTGTCGCCTTCAACTTTAACTTCTGAAGCGAATGTACCTTGACCTGCACCAAGAAGTGCACCAAGCATTTGACCTACTTGGTTAGAGTCATCATCAATTGCTTGCTTACCAAGAAGGACAAGTTGAGGCTGTTCAGCATCTACAACGCCTTTAAGGATTTTTGCAATTTCAAGAGCACCCAGTTGGCTGTCATCAGCTTCAACTAAAATACCGCGGTCAGCACCAAGTGCCATAGCCGAACGGATTTGTTCTTGAGCTTCTTTAGGACCAATAGAAACAACAATGATTTCTGAAACAGTTCCTTTTTCTTTTAAACGAACCGCTTCTTCCACTGCGATTTCACAGAATGGGTTAATTGACATTTTAACGTTAGTAAGGTCAACCCCACTATTGTCCGGTTTAACGCGAACTTTAACGTTGGCATCAACCACACGTTTTACAGCAACAAGAGCCTTCATGTAATCCTCGGCTGTTTTAGCAAATGTAAATGTTGAGAAGAATATTAGAACTCTTCACTTAAATTTTTTAGGTGTCCTATCTTGCAATGCGTATGGCATTTCGGTCAAGTCACAATTCAATAAAGACCTGTAAAAATGCGTAAAAATAGCTGAACGATGCGTTCACATTTTTTTATTGGAGAAACATCAGCAATAAATACCTAAAAATAAGTTATTTTTTAACCATTGATTTATATTATATTTTTATTTGATTTATATCATCAAAAGTATTGATTTCTATGAAGCGATAAACATTGCAAATTAAGTACACTTTTAAACTAAAGTATGGTCTAAAAAACAAGAACATGTCATTTAAGTGAAACTTCCAAGCAACGTATGTATGTTTATTGAGAACAAATTTTTAAATAAAACATTTCAAAAAAAAGCATATCAACTTGATATGCTTTTTATCGTATTTAAATTAATTAATCATGAGCCATGTTGCAGCAGCTGCCAATAAGCCACCAGAAGTCCCATCTATTATTTTTTGTTTACGTTCATCTATATGTGTTTTTTGCGTAACTTTCGCAAAGACAATACTTAGTGCGCAATACACAATAAATATTAAACCAATGAAAATAAAAGATAAAACTAAACCTTGGCTTACAGTATTTCCTGTTTTATCGATAAACTGAGGCAATATTGCAAAATAAATCAGCATGCCTTTTGGGTTCAATAATGCTGTAAAAAAGCCTTTCTTTATTGGATTAGACGTACTTTTTTTCTCAATTTTGAGCTTTTTAGTCCCAAATAAAGACTTCAATAAACTCGCAGATAAATACAACAAATATGCAATCCCTAGCCATTTTATGGTTTCAAATAAAATAGGGAATGAAACAATAATTGCTGCAATACCTAAAGCAACAAGAATTGAATGAACCAAATATCCTGAACACACGCCTAATGTCGCCATCATGCCCGCTTTTGCATCCTTACCCATCACTTGTGACAGGATAAAAAGCATATCTGGTCCTGGTGTGAAAATAAGAGGAATTACCGTTAAGGCAAACAATGCAAATACAGACATATCCTTTTCCATTTCTCTAGCGTCTGAAAGTGAAATAGTATCTGTGAAAAGCTTTAAAATAGGGTTTCAAATATTCTATAATTGATCTTATTTTTCGAATTAAACTCTAATTTATGAAAATTATATCTAAGTATATTTCAGTAAAACTAGATCGCATTGATAAAAGTATCATTTTTGAACTACAGAAAAATGGTCGTATTCAAAACAATGACCTAGCCAAAGAAATTGGTCTATCTCCATCATCATGTTTACGTCGTGTGAAACTTTTAGAGGAAGCAGGTGTCATCCAGCGTTATACAACTATTGTAGATCAACATAAAATTGGTTTTAAGTTGATTTTATTCTCACGTATTTGGCTAGTAGGACAAGATGCTGAAACCATTGACACCTTTATTGAAGCAATGAAAGAGCTTCCTCAAGTTATGGAGTGCTACATTATTTTAGGTGAATGCGATGCAATGTTAAAAGTTGTCGTGCCCGACTTAGAACACTACAGAAAATTTCAATCTATACATTTAACAAAGAAAAATGGCATTACCAGTGTAAAAACAGATTTACCAAGTCAAATTATTAAACAAAGTACACAATTGCCTTTAGATGATTTATAAAATTTGGCATTTAAAACAATCAATAAAGTGCTTTTATAAATCACTTTTTGAAAGAGATCTAAAAAAAGCATAGGCTAGCTATGCTTTCTTAGTTTGAGATACATGCTCATTCAAGCAGAAAGAGATTCTAAAAAATCTCGATGTACATGGCTCAAATCGATTAATTCGTATGATTTTAAATTAAAAATTTTCCAAACCTCAATAACATCTTCTTTTAAGTCTATGTTTTCATTTGCAATAGGATGTTCTTGCCACTGTGAATCTGAAATCCATATATATGTTTGATGTGTTTTTACATTAATTGCTTGTACTTTCCCATCTGCATTAATACCTTGAACATAAGCGCCTTCAGGTAATACTGCCTCAATTTTAGGCAAACTAATTTCAACAAAATGCTTTACTTGACGTAAGCCATATCCAGCAAAAATATCTTTTTGTGCAGAAGATAATTGATCATACTTTTCTTGAACGTCTAAAATCATTTTTATACCTTGTTTTAACAACAATTATTTATCAATACATCCAGTGGAACGAAAAAATCATCTATTTTCATGAAGCCACTTTCATTTATACACTAATCTTATACCGCAAAAATTGACTTCTTTTTATTCTACGTTAGTTCAAAAAGTCATCTTTATGCACATCAAACATAGCATTAAAATGCTAAAAACAGCAGTTCAAAGATTACTTTTATTTGTTACTGCTTTTTACTTGAGCTCGAGGGTGTGCTTGATCATAAACTTGCGCCAAATGATCAAAATCGACATGCGTATATATTTGTGTTGTTGTTAAATTGCTATGTCCAAGCATTTCTTGAACGGCACGTAAATCTCCGCTATTCGACAACATATGGCTTGCAAAACAATGTCTGAGTAAATGTGGATGTAAATCTACATTCACCCCTGCTCTTTGCGCTTGAAATTTCACTCTATTTTCAATTTGACGCGCACCTAAAGGATTTCCCTTTTGTGTGATGAAAATATTGGCTTCAGGCACAAAATCGCCATGCCATGATGGATAAATCTGCAACCATTTCATCACTGCATCTTTTGCTTTCCCACCAAATGGAACAACACGGGTTTTATTACCTTTACCTGTAATTCTGAGTAACTGCCGATTAAAATCGACATCTTTAATTCTTAAACCTTGTACTTCTGCCAAACGTAAGCCACTTGAATAAAGCAATTCGAGTATTGCTTTATCTCTCAGCCACATTTGTTTTTGAGCATCTAGTTCAGGTTCAGGCTGATCTAATATTTGATGAATAGTTTCAATATCAATCATACCAGGTAAAGGTCGAGGCTGACGCTTTAGCTGAAAATCATCCGTTGCATTAAATTCTAAATATTGTCCTTGTTCTGCCCATTTCATAAACTGCCGAACAGATGAAAGCATGCGCTGCAAACTACTTGAGCTTAATTGATGACGTTCAACTTTATTGGCTAAATATCCACGTAAATCTGATGTTTCTATATTATTTAATTCTAATTTTTGATGTTCACAATACGTTAAAAAATCAGACACATCTCGAAAATATGCCTGTAAAGTATGTTTAGACTGACTTTGAATTTCTCGTTCTTTTAACCACATGGAGAGTAGTTGCATGGGTTGTTGTTGCACCTGAGCATCCTCCATTAACATTCCCTTTTCTATAAAAGTCAGTGTAACAAATTTATATTTAATCTTCTTTTTTATTCTAAAAACAATTTAAATAAGAAAAAAGCCCCGACGAATCAGGGCTTTTAAAACATCTTTTATTAAGATTGGAAATAGCGTAAGTCTAATCGACCCTCAAAAACAGTTGCTGTTG
Organism: Acinetobacter portensis; assembly: GCF_009372215.1. Taxonomy (GTDB): domain Bacteria; phylum Pseudomonadota; class Gammaproteobacteria; order Pseudomonadales; family Moraxellaceae; genus Acinetobacter; species Acinetobacter portensis. Next base: position 66,496 of record NZ_LWRV01000058.1, read on the forward strand.
GACCTGTCATCCAAACAACATCGCCTTCTTTCCATTCAATTAAAAGTTTACCACCTGCCAATTCAATTTCGACTGAACTTGCAAGCAAACCACGGCGCATCCCTGAAATAGCGGCTGCACACGCGCCTGTACCACAAGCAAGTGTTTCACCTACACCACGTTCAAATACTCGCAAACGCGCATGTTTTTCATCAACAATTTGCATAAAGCCTGCATTTACACGCTGAGGGAAACGCTCATGAGACTCGACTTGTGGGCCAATTCTAGCGACATCTGCTGTTAGCACGTTGGGTACAACAGTTACCGCATGCGGATTACCCATGTTCACAACATCAATCGTTAACTTTTCATCATTTGCTAAATTAATGTCGTATAAAATTTCAGGTTCTTCCGCAATGAATGGAATTTCTTGTGGTAAGAATTTTGGATAGCCCATGTTTACACGAACCCAGCCATTTTGACCAAGTTCAGGCTCTACTATACCTGCTTTAGTTTGAACTTTAATTTTGGTTTTATTCGTCAGTTTACGTTCATGAACAAAACGTGCAAAACAACGTACACCATTACCACATTGTTCAACTTCTGAACCATCTGCATTAAAAATACGATATTTAAAATCTGCATTTGGAACATCAGGTGGTTCAACAATTAGGAGTTGGTCGAAGCCAATACCAAAATGACGATCTGCTAAACGCTGAATAGTCAAAGTATCTAAAAATGCTTTTTGGCTAATGAGGTCAACCACCATAAAGTCATTGCCTAAACCATGCATTTTAGTAAATTCTAATAACATCTAAAATTACTCCTTAAGGCAATAAACGCTCATTTTCCCATAATGATTCAATCGTTTCACGCTCACGAATTAAATGAGCTTGATCACCACTGACCATGACTTCCGCTGCACGACCACGACTATTATAGTTCGAGCTCATAACAAAACCGTAAGCACCTGCACCTAAAACAGCCAGCACATCATTTTCTTGAATCGCAAGCTTGCGCTCTTTCCCTAAGAAATCGCCAGTTTCACAAATTGCACCGACTACATCCCATTCTTTTGTTTCCACATCTGTACGAGGTGTTACTTCTTGAATGTCCATCCATGCTTCATATAAAGCAGGACGAATTAAGTCATTCATCGCTGCATCAATAATGGCAAAGTTACGGTGATTGGTTGGTTTTAATAAATCCACTTTCGTCAATAACACCCCTGCATTTGCAGAAATGCTTCGACCAGGTTCCATATACACTTTTAAGCCTAATTTTTCTAAAGCAGGTTTAAGTGCATTTGCATATTCTTCAACTGTTGGCGGTACTTCATCTTTATAAGTCACACCTAAACCACCGCCAATATCGATGTGTTTTAGATTAATACCTAATTTTTTCAGCTCATCAATCATCACAATGACACGATCTAAAGCATCGACAAAAGGTTGAGTTTCTGTCAACTGAGAACCGATATGACAATCGATACCCACAACATCTAAATTTTCTAAAGATGCAGCATATTGGTAGGTTTCATACACAGTATCTGAAGGAATACCAAACTTATTTTCTTTTAAACCTGTCGAAATATAAGGATGTGTTTTTGCATCTACATCTGGGTTTACACGCAATGAAATAGGTGCTTTTTTACCTAATTCAGCAGCAACTTTTTGTATACGATCGAGTTCCGCATAAGATTCAACATTAAAACAAGCAATACCCACTTCTAATGCTTTTTTAATATCTGCTTCTGTTTTACCTAAACCTGAAAATACAATTTTAGAAGCATTGCCGCCTGCTTTTAATACGCGTGCAAGTTCGCCACCTGTCACAATATCAAAACCAGCGCCAAGCTTGGCTAATACATTCAATACCGCAATATTAGAGTTAGACTTTACCGCAAAACAAATTTGATGATCGATAAAGCTAAAAGCACGATCCATATCTAAAAAATGCTTTTCAAATGTTCCTTTTGAATAAACATAAAGTGGTGTGCCAAATTGCTGCGCGAGCGTTTGTAATGAACATTGCTCTGCGTGCAATACCCCATTAATGCGGGTGAAACTCATGAATGTATCCTTGCGTTGATCGAGTTAAGGTGTAGTCGGTGTATCAGAACTTGATGGTGCAGCAAATTGTTGCTGTATAGGTGCTTCCACTTGTTCTTTTTTCTGTTCCGTAGAATTAGAATCTGAATAAAGTAAATATTTCGCTCGCTTATCATAATTTTGATCTTTGGCTAATTGTAATGTGCCAGATTGACCACAACCCACGAGTGCGTAACTTGTAACTAAAATACCGATGCCGCAAATGACTAAACGCATCTGACCACCTATCCATTAATTTTGGTAAAGTATACCGTGATCATGTGCTTGACCAAAGTACTAAACGCAAGAGATTATCTTTAGAAATAAAAAAACGCCAGTTTTAAACTGACGTTTTTTTAATAATAATTGATTATTTATGTTTTGGCTTATAAAAACCAAAGTAACCAATCGCTAATATAACCAGCCAAATTGGACTGACCATAAGGGCTTTCATTGTGTCAGCTTCAAGTGACAATACATAAATTACGCCAACAAAGAAAATAATTACAACCCAACAAGTAAATAAACCACCCGGTAATTTAAATGTCGATTTTGCATGAAGTTCAGGGCGTGTTTTGTAATACACCATGTAACTCCAAATAATCATCAACCATACACAAATGAATAAAATTGTTGATAATGTTGTTGCAAGCGTAAATGCCAATACTGTATTTGGTACAAAATACTGTAATGCAGCGCCAAGCAATAAACACACGGTAGAGAAATACAATGCATTTGCAGGAACAGCACGTTTATTCAATTTACCAAAAGCTTTTGGACCTTGTTCTTCACGAGATAAACCAAACAACATACGGCTTGTAGAGAATACACCACTGTTCATTGAAGACATTACAGATGACAGAACCACAAAGTTCATAATAATCGCAGCAGCAGCAATACCTGCTTGGCTGAACAAATTAACAAATGGACTAATGGTTGGATCAATTTTATTCCACGGCGTAACTGACATTACAATAACCAATGCCAATACATAGAAAATAATGATACGAATTGGAATCGAGTTCACTGCTTTTGGTAAGTTCTTTTCAGGATCTTTCGTTTCTGCAGCCGTTGTACCTACAAGTTCAACACCCACAAATGCAAAGATTGCAATTTGGAAGCCTGCTAAGAAACCTGTTAAGCCTGTTGGGAACATCCCGTTGTGGCTCCAAAGATGTGAAAAAGATGCAACCTGACCAGAAGTTGATGTAAAACCTGTAAAGATCATCCATCCACCAACAGCAATTAGCACCAAAATTGCAATAATTTTCACCATTGCAAACCAGAACTCCATCTCACCGAACAATTTTACGGTCGCTAAGTTCAAGCACATAATGAATGAAATAGATGCAATACTAATAAGTACGCCCTCTAATGGTGAGAAGGAAACCCCTCCATTAAAGAACTGTAAGTAATAAATAATGGCTGATAAGTCTGCAATACCAATGGTGATCCAGCATAACCAATAGGTCCACCCTACAAAATAACCAGCCCAAGGACCAATTAAATCGGTTGAAAAATCAATAAAAGATTTGTACTCAAGATTTGATAACAGCAATTCTCCCAATGCACGCATTACAAGAAAAACCATGAAACCAATAATCATGTAAATAAATAGAATGGAAGGTCCAGCTAGACTAATTGTTTTCCCTGAGCCCATGAAAAGCCCTGTTCCTATGGCTCCGCCAATCGCAATCAACTGTAAATGTCGATTTGATAAGCTTCTTTTTAAATCGCCTTCTTCTTCGGCAGGCGAATTTATTTTTTGCTCTGACATTTTTTAATTCACCTTCAATGTATAACAAGCTCAAATTAACTTACTTTTTAAATAATGCAAAAGAAAACATCCTACGATCAGTATTTCCTTATTAATCGTAAATCTTGATTTATTTTACTTATCTGCTTTTTTTAGTGATTAATACATCTATTCTGTATGTTTTTTAATAAATTTTGTTCTTGTAAAAACTCCCTTTATGTGTGAAAAATATACAAATATAGAGCAACTAATCACCACCCTATATTACATAAATTAATAAGAAAAGAAATGGCATAGCAATTGCTTAATGTAAACAACAAATAATTAGGATGAGAAAAAATATATATGCAAAATTTACAATCAATCATGGAAACATTAAGTGGATGGGTATGGGGCCCATACATGTTAGTACTGATCGTAGGTACTGGTGTATTTTTAACTTTCCGATTACTTTTCTGGCAATTCAGAATGTTACCACTTGCGTTTAAACAAGTATTTGGTAAACACCCTAACAATAAAGATTCAGGTGATATTTCACAGTTTGCGTCACTAATGACAGCACTTTCAGCAACCATTGGTACGGGTAATATCGCAGGTGTTGCTACCGCCTGCGTTTTAGGGGGACCTGGTGCTGTTTTCTGGATGTGGATGACTGCGCTATTTGGTATGGCTACTAAATATGGTGAAGGTGTACTTGCTGTCAAATATCGCCATAAAAATGAAAACGGCGAAATGAATGGTGGTCCAATGTATTACATCGAGCGTGGTCTTGGTACAAAATGGAAATGGCTCGCTGTATTATTTGCATTATTTGGTACGCTTGCTTCATTTGGTATTGGTAGCTCGGTTCAATCAAACACTGTAGCACTTGCTGTTGAAAACAGCATGGGGATTGAAACTTGGATTACAGGTGTTGTCATTACTGCTTTTTCAGCTTTGGTTATTTTAGGTGGGATCAAGACTATTTCTAAAGCATCCACCGTCATTGTTCCTTTAATGGCAATTGGTTATGTTGCTGGTGGTTTAGTGATTATTCTAAATAACTTAGAACTTGTTATTCCTGCACTAAAAATGATCTTTAGCTACGCATTTACTGGTGAAGCTGCTGCTGGTGGTGCTATTGGTGCAGCAATTCGTTACGGTGTTGCACGTGGTGTATTCTCTAATGAAGCTGGTATGGGTTCTGCTCCTATTGCTGCTGCTGCTGCAAAAACGGATCACCCTGTGCGTCAAGGCTTAGTCTCTATGACAGGTACTTTCATCGACACTATTATTGTTTGTTCTATTACAGGTATTGTACTTGTAATGGGCTTCATTATGGCTGGGAATTCATTTGGCGGTGAAACAGGTGCCGTACTTACAATCAAAGCATTCGACCAATTACTACCTGGTGTTGGTGGCTGGGTTGTGACTTTCGGTATTATTTTCTTCGCTTATTCAACTATTTTAGGTTGGAGCTACTATGGCGAAAAATGCTGTACTTATCTACTAGGTGAAAAGTACGTCTTGATATATCGTATTATCTACATTGCATCTGTATTTGTTGGATGTGTGGCAACACTTGACCTTGTATGGCTATTTGCAGATACATTCAACGGCTTAATGGCTGCACCAAACTGTATCGCATTATTATTACTTTCAGGCATTATTGCCAAGGAATCGAAAGACTTTATTGCAAAACGCAAATCTGGCGAATTGTACTAAGTTTAAAAACCAATCTAAGAATTAAAAAAGCCACCTCAGGGTGGCTTTTCTTTAATATCCATTTTTATTTTAAGATGGCGTACCGTTCCAAGTATCATCTTCAAAATCAGGTTCAAAATCAGACTCAAACCCCATTACACGTTCTGCTTCTAGCTCAATAGCAGTTTCTAAATACAAAACAAAGAAGAAAACACCTTCAATTTTCATCTCGCCTTGTTCATCTTCCAAATAATCACTCAAAAGTAAATATTGCTGATTCTCTAAATCAAATGGAATATCAATGTAAATATCACCTAAATAACTGTCGACCAAGCCTTCTTCTTCAAGTCCCATACAAGAAACATAAGGAATGCTATTTTGCTCTAACCAAGTCAGTACTTTCTGGCGATTTGAATCTGGATTTTGATCATCTTTTTCATAATTTTCAAAATGTACAAAAAGCACATCACGGTTCTTTTCGCGTGAGATCGCATCAATATGTTGCAATAATTGCGGCATGATGTATTTCCATTTCAAAATAATGAGAGCCATATTATAGAACGCGATCACAACTTAATGTCAGATAATTCTATTCAGGCGTCAAAGCTTGTCGTAAAACGATAATTTTTCATACGAAACACTTGGTTTTGCACTACATTCACCGCTATGCTGTTCAATAATTTCGAACAATAACTTCAACATCATTATGGCAAAAGCGAAAAGTGTTTATCGTTGTGAGCAATGCGGTACAGATCACCTAAAATGGGCGGGTCAATGTTCTGATTGTGGCGAATGGAATAGCTTAACCGAAGTCAGTATTGCACCAACTGTCACACATCGAGCGCAATCTAAAATAGGTGGAGGTGGCTATGCAGGTCAAGCAGCCAATGTCACGACATTAAACCAAATTACGGTTTCTCATGAATCACGCCTAGCCACAGGTATTAGCGAATTTGATCGTGTGTTGGGTGGCGGCTTGGTTACAGGTTCTGTCGTTCTGATTGGTGGTGACCCTGGCATTGGTAAATCGACTATTCTTCTACAAACTGCCACATATATGGCAGCCGCAAAAAACTCGGCTTTATATATCACAGGTGAAGAATCACTTTCTCAAGTTGCTTTACGAGCGAATCGCTTAGACCTACCTACAGATAAACTTCGAGTGATGGCAGAAACTTGTGTAGAACGTATTTGTGATGTTCTTGCTCAAGAACGCCCTGCTGTTGCCATTCTCGATTCGATTCAAACTTTATATACAGAAAGTTTACAATCTGCGCCCGGTGGCGTATCTCAAATTCGTGAATCTGCGGCAATTTTAACGCGCTTTGCAAAGAATAGTGGTACGGCTTTATTTATTGTCGGTCATGTAACCAAAGAAGGCTCACTAGCAGGTCCACGTGTTTTAGAACATATGGTCGATTGTGTTTTGTATTTTGAAGGTCAATCTGACTCACGTTACCGCATGATTCGTGCCGTAAAAAACCGTTTTGGTGCAGTTAATGAACTTGGTGTTTTTGGCATGACCGATAAAGGTCTTAAAGAGGTAGCAAATCCATCTGCTATTTTCTTGAGCCGTTATGATGAAGCAATTCCCGGTTCTATTGTAATGATTAGCCGTGAAGGTACTCGCCCACTTTTGGTCGAAGTACAAGCTTTAGTTGATGATGCTCATGGTCAACCTAGACGTGTTGCACTTGGTTTAGAACAAAACCGTTTAAATATGCTACTTGCCGTTATGCATAGACATGGTGGTGTACAAACTTCTGGGCAAGATGTCTATGTAAACGTTGTTGGTGGCTTAAAAATTACTGAAACAGGTTCTGACTTAGCGGTTCTTTTAGCATGTGCTTCAAGTTTGCGTGGCAAAGCATTACCTCAACAGCTTGCCGTTTTTGGCGAAGTTGGTCTATCTGGTGAAATTCGTCCTGTTCCAAATGGTCAAGAACGCTTAAAAGAAGCCGTAAAACACGGTTTTAAATATATTATCTTACCAAGGGGAAATGCACCGCAAAAAGCCATTCCCGGTGTTAAGGTCATTGCCGTTGCTCGCCTACATGAAGCACTAACTGAAGCCATTAATTTGGATTAACTTAAATATAAGGTAAAATATTAATTTGATTATTTTATGTTCAATCTAAAATATATTCTTCTTTTGTCATTGAAAAACATTTGAAATGACTGCATAAATAGACTGTTATTTTTTATTTTTTTTATTAGGAAACTTTAATGGAAGTTCGACAGCGTGGTTTGATTGCTGGTCTTTTGACAGCAGCATTATTGGTAGCACCTTTAGCAGCAGAAGCAAAACGTGCAGGTGGCGGTAAAAGTCATGGCATGAGCCGTTCTTCAGCTCCATCTCAGTCTTACCAACAACCTCGTCAAGCGACTCCTGCTCAACAACCTGCTGCTCCTGCTAAATCAGGTCCAGGTGTGGGTGGCATGGTTGCTGCTGGTGTTGCTGGTGCTGCAATTGGTGCAGTTGCTGCAAATGCTTTAGCAGATGACAAAGCGCCTGCATCTTCTGAAGCTCAAGCTGCTCCTCAACAGCAAGAGGAAAAAGGTGGTTTACCTAGTTGGATTTGGATCTTACTTGCTGCAGCTGCTGCCTTCTTCGTTTTTCGTAAGATGGGCGCAAAAAAAAAAATTAGCAACAAATAATCCTTTCTCTCCAAATAGCGGTGCGAATAATGCACCGTTTGGTCAAGCACCATCTACGGGTCGTCCTTCAAATGACAACAGCAATATTTTTGGTCAAAACGTAGGTGGTTCTGCTCCTGTAAACAATGCACCTTTTGGAGCTGCATACACAAACAGTGGTAGCCAATTACCAGATGGTACTGAACCTGCAACTTTCTTACGTGTTGCTCGTCAGCGTTTTAACCATATTCAGTCTATGAATACAGCAAGTAACATTGCCGAAATTCAGCGTTACTTAACACCAGATCTTTACCAGTCAATGTATAACGACATCATGGCAAATCAAGACCAAGACGTTGCTGAGTTTTCTAACTTAAATGCAATGGTTTCAGATTCTGCAAATGAAAATGGTCAATATGTTGTAAGCGTTCGTTTTACAGGTACTGTAAGCGAAGACTTAAACAGCTTGCCACAGCCTTTTGCTGAGGTTTGGCATTTTGTTAAACCTGCTGGTTCAACTCAAGATTGGCTAGTTGCTGGTATTCAGCAAGAAAGCTAATATTCTAAATTTTAAAAGCGAGCTCTAGAGCTCGCTTTTTTATTTATCATCAACAATGAAATCTACTATTTTATTCACATGAATTTCTGTTGAATCAAATATCGGTACAGAAATATCCTCATTTGACAGCAACATACCAATTTCAGTGCATCCGAAAACAACACCTTGCACCCCTTCTTTAACAAACTCATTAATAATTGAAATATAATCTTGTTTAGATTTTTCCAATACACGTCCTAAACATAATTCATCATAGATAATGGTATGTACAACTTCTTGTTGATCAATATTTGGGACAACAACTTCAATTCCTTTTGAATTGAGCTTATTTTTATAGAACTCTTTTTGCATTGTAAATTTTGTGCCTAACAGCAAAACCCTATTTTTTTCATTTTTAACTATTTGATCTGCAACAGCATCTGCAATATGAAAAAATGGAACAGAAATTTGATCTGTAATTTGATTTGCCACTAAATGCATCGTATTCGTACACAATACAACAACATCCGCACCAATCAACTCAAGCTTTTTAGCCACTTCGCTCAAGTATATTCCTGCGTCATCCCAACGATTTTCCGATTGCATTTGTTCAATTTTTTGAAAGTTCACACTATACAAAATCAAGTTTGCCGAATTTAGCTGACCCAGCTTTTCATTCACGAGCTTATTTATTTTTTGATAATACAAATCGGATGATTCCCAACTCATCCCACCAATTAAACCGATTGTTTTCATGGAGTATCCTTCCTCTTGCATTCATTTATGGTAATAAAAAAGCCCCTTTTTAGGAGCTTTTTTCTGTATCAATTTATTGTTTTGGAAGCGGAATAAACTGTTTATCTTTATTGTTTTGAGCTTTTCTTTCCCCAATCACAACAGATAAAGTCAGCTTTTCATCTCCACGCTGAACAACCAAAGTCACCGTGCTTGATGGTACTTGTAAAGCAACATAATTAATGAGATGCGATGGTGTAGTAATTGTTTCACCGTCAACACTTAAAATAATATCACCGCGTTTTAATCCAGCTTGAGCCGCAGGACCCTCTTTTAAAACATCGGCAACAGACACACCTTTTTGTTCAGAAATTAAAATATCATCTTGCTGAGTTGGCAATAAACTAATTCCTAACCAACCTCGTACAACTCGCCCATCTTTTAAAATTGAATTTAAGACTTGCTGACAAATTTTAGCAGGAATAGAAAAACCAATACCTAATGATCCACCTGATTGCGAGAAAATTGCTGTATTTACACCAATTAAATTACCTGCAACATCAATCAGCGCACCACCAGAATTACCTGGATTGATTGCAGCATCAGTTTGAATAAAGTCTTCATAGGTATTAATACCTAAATCTGAACGACCTGTTGCTGAAATAATACCCTGCGTAACCGTTTGACCTACCCCAAATGGATTACCAATTGCCAAAACAACATCACCCACTTCATTACCACTAAGTTTAAATGGCAACACAGGTAAATCATCTAGCGCAATTTTAATGACCGCTAAATCTGTATCAGGATCTGTTCCAATCACTTCAGCCACAGCACGACGACCATCCTGCAATGCAACAACAATTTGATCTGCTTGTGAAATCACATGATTATTCGTCAAAATATAGCCATCTTTACGAACAATAACACCCGAGCCTAAACTGTTTTCATTAGGACCTTGTTTGAGTTGATCTGGCAATTCATTACCAAAAAACTCTCTAAAAGCAGGATCATCTAATAAAGGATGGTTAATCTGTTTCACTTTTTGGGTGGTAAAAATATTTACAACGGCTGGCGCTGCAACTTTCACAGCTGCACTATATGAAACCACGCCACCTGTACGTGTTGTATTTATAAGTGGCTCTACTTTTTCAGCTGCCATTTTCACACCATCGGCAGCAACAGGCGCTTGAGGCTTGTGCATAAACTGCCAACCTAAAAAGCCTAAAATGACAATAACAAGTAACACCCATGGTAACCAAGTAAAGGTACGGCGCACGATTTTGTCCTCTAAAATATTTTAATTCGTTGATGACTAAAGTAATTTATGCCCTATTGTAAAGCGAAACACAATTAGATACATAAAAAAGCCCAATAGTTTTGTCTTGCTTTAGTTACAATTTAAACTGTATGTTGATCGTTATATTTTTAAGGCTTTATAAATTTATGGCAAAGCTGAATGACATTATTCAATGGTGCAATAACACTTTAAAATCTGCTGAATTTAAAGATTACGCACCCAATGGTCTTCAAATTGAAGGTAATCCAGAAGTAAACAAAATTTTATGTGCGGTAACCGCATCTCAAGATGCAATTGATGCTGCCATTGCCCAAAATGCAGACTTACTTTTGGTACATCATGGTTATTTTTGGAAAGGTGAAGCCTACCCAATTACAGGCATGCGCGGGCAACGTATTCGTAGTTTAATCAAGAATGATATTTCTTTAGTCGGCTATCACCTACCTTTAGATTCACATCCAACTTTGGGTAACAATGCAGCAATTGCTGAAATTTTAGAATTAGAAAATATTGAAGCGTTGGATGCAAGTGAGCGTTATCCTATTGGGAATATTGGTTATTTGAAGCAAGCCATGACGCCTGAAGGCTTTAAAAACTATTTAACCGAGCGTTTAGGATTCGACACTATTCATCTTAATTCAGAACGAAACACCATCCAAAAAGTTGGTTTTTGTACTGGTGCAGCACAAGATTACATCACCAAAGCGTATGAACAAGGCTGCGATGCATTTATTTCAGGTGAAGTAAGCGAACGTACCTTTTATGAAGCAAAAGAATTAAATGTTCACTACTATGCATGTGGTCACCATGCGACAGAACGCTACGGTGTCCAACGCTTAGGAAAAGCCATTTCAGATCAATTTGATATTGAATATAGTTATTTTGAATTAAACAATCCAATTTGATATAACGGTCATCAAATATATTTAAGATAAGCTCTTATTCAAATAAATTTAGGCTTTATTCGCTATTGTTATTAGTACTCAATGCGCAATTTTAGCTAAGAATCTATTACAATAAGACCACTAACTGTCAAAACCCAGCAAAATGCAAGGAATTGAAAAATGACTACGATTACTTTACCAGCATTACCATATGGTTACGAAGATCTTGCTCCTCATATCAGCAAAGAAACTTTAGAATTCCATCACGACAAACACCACAATACTTATGTTGTTAACTTAAACAACTTAATTAAAGGTACTGACCTTGAAGGTAAAACTTTAGAAGAAATCATCACTGCTACTGCTGGTGATGCTTCTAAAGCAGGTGTTTTCAACAATGCTGCTCAAGTTTGGAACCACACGTTCTACTGGAACTGTTTAGCTAAAAATGGTGGCGGTGCGGCAACTGGCGCGTTAGCTGCTAAAATTAACGAAGCTTTCGGTTCTTACGAAAAATTTGCTGAAGAATTTGCTGCTGCTGCAACAACTCAATTCGGTTCAGGTTGGGCTTGGTTGGTTGCTGACAAAGTAAATGGCGAACTTTCTATCCTTAAAACTGCAAATGCTGATACTCCACTTGCTCATGGTAAAGTTGCTGTATTAACAATTGACGTTTGGGAACATGCTTACTACATCGATTTCCGTAACGCTCGTCCTGTTTACATCAAAACTTTCCTAGAAAGCCTTGTAAACTGGGATTATGCAAATGCTAAATATGCTGGCCAAGCTGCTGGTGTTGAAAAATAAGATTTAAATATTTCTTATTTTTAGTATAAAAAATCACCCAATTCGGGTGATTTTTTATTTTTTGAGCAATAAACGAATACTTATAAAGCAAACAATTCATTTCTTTACATTATCTGGTTGACGACTTGTCATTTCATCCCTAAAATGCGCATCAGATTCTCCAATAGCTCAGTCGGTAGAGCGACGGACTGTTAATCCGCAGGTCCCTGGTTCGAGCCCAGGTTGGAGAGCCATCTATTCTTCCATAGCTCAGTCGGTAGAGCGACGGACTGTTAATCCGCAGGTCCCTGGTTCGAGCCCAGGTGGAAGAGCCAAGATTCTAAAAAGCCCAAGCATTGTGACTTGGGCTTTTTTTATATCTCAATTTAAGAAAAATACACTACCACCTATTTCATCTAACACATTGTTCAATGAAAGATTTTTAGCTATCTTAAATATAACGAAAAACAATAGTTAAAATTATGGATACACCTTGGTTAAAGTCTCTTATTTTTTGGGCAATTGTGATTACTGTAATTTTTGCAGTTTTTCAATGTTCGCAAAAATCTGAAAATAATAAACAAGCCTCTGCCCTGATGTATGAACGCCTATACCAATGTACACGTGATTTAAAAGTTGAACATAAACCACTATTAAATACGATTCAGCAAAATTTAAATGCCAATTTACCCCAACAAGAGATGGTTAAACTCATTAATGATTGTAGAAAAGTAAATCCTCTCAAAGACAAACTTCAATATATAAAAATTATTCAATCGAGTTAACTAACTCAGATATTCAACATCAAAATCTATTTTGACATCTATTCTTATTTCACCTGAATATATTTTACTTTCGTGCTAAATGAGACTATATAAAACCATGGAATATAAAAAACCCAAGTAGAGATGCTTGGGTTTCTTGATACATGATAAGGCTATGATTTATATTAAATAGTAATTCTTCTTTCGTATAAAGTGTATTAGGTTAATTTTAGCCTAGTTAACAATTTGCATTAAATTATTATGCTTAATACACCACTCCCAAAATAATATGACGTTCTCTAATTCAAAAATAGCTTTATCCAATAGGCGCACTTCAATACTTTCCATACTAACCCCCAAAGAAGTTGAAATCATCGTATCCACTAAGAATGAATGAGCCATATTATTTCTATTGTCTCTGTTCTTTTCCAATAGTTTGATGATATCTGGACGCACCTCTTTTTCTTTTAGAATCCAAACAGCTTGACCAAACGTTTTTCGTTCTAATTTTTCTAGCTCATCTTCAGATGTATAACCAAATTGGCGATGGATGATTTGTTTCATTTGCAATTCTAATATCTGCGCCATTCCCATATACAAGGCGTATTTTCTATAAAACTTTTCCCCTTATATTTCTCTAATCTTTGATCACTAAGATGTATTATCTCATCAAAGGCTACTTCTGTCTGAGCCATTACTTTTTCAAAATCAAAACCCATCTACACCTCTTACTCGGATTAAAAATATCTGATGTGTGCTGAGAAAACAG
>NZ_LWRV01000059.1 GCF_009372215.1 Acinetobacter portensis
GTTTTTAGGATTTGGCTATATTTGCAGGTATGCTCCAGAGCGGTGTTCGTTGATTTGAACGTGCATAATATGCTGTTTCAAGATCAGACATGATGCTGTTGAGAGACCATTCATCAATCACCATATGGTGTACTAAAAAGGATAATGTCTGTTGCTCATTTGCATTTTTGAGAAAACAAATTCTGATTGGAAGTTCACGCGAAAGATCAAATTTATAAGCTGCTTCTTTAGCGAGTGTAATGCCTTGACTTTCACTACTGCTCCAAAACCATTTGTATTGATCGAGCGATGCAAGGGGAACTATAGATTGGGTAACTTTTGTATTTTCTATTTTAAATAAAGTCCGTAAGCCGACATGGCGGATAACGAGATCATAAAAGGCTTCGAAGAATATCTTTTCATCAATTTGATCATGAAATTCTATTGCAAAAGGTAGGTTATAAATTGGACTAAAACCAAAAGCAGAATAAGCTTGCCATAAGAAATCTTGTGTAAATGTTAAGGGGGCTTGCTCAAGTTTTTCATGTGAATTTTTTTGAATCGTTGTATTTTTTACTGAGGCATATTCGGCTAAAGCTGATGCAGTTGGCGATTTAAAAAAATCGTTAAAACTGAGCTCAATGCCATGACGGTTTTGTAAATATCCAATCACACGTGTAGCTAAAAGAGAATGGCCACCAAAATCAAAGAAATCATTTTCTGCTGTCATCTCCGGTTCAGCAAGTATTTTTCTAAACTCCGTTAAAATAATCTGACTGATCTCGTTTTGACTAATTTTATTGCCCAGTTGATAATCGTGATTTTGATCATTGATTGTTGGAGTTTGACTATTCGGTGTCTGTTCTGAAGTCTCAAGTACGATAGTTTGTAATTTATTATGGTTTTGCTTTTTATTATAATGAAATTCTATTTCATTAATAATATCATTTAGTTGGTGGGTTTCTTCTAAGATCGGATGAAGACGCAGCGCCAGTAGAGTATCTTGTTCAGTTTGTATAATGAGGGCACTAAATGGTGGGTCAGTTTCTGCATTCCATGATTTATTTTTAAAATCGGATGCGGTCTGTTCGAGCTGATCGACATTCAGTTCTAATGTATGGATACCAAGATCAAAAGAAAGATCAATCTTTTTGTTTAGTTCTCCATCTTGACTGAATATGAAGCGACTATTGAGATCGGGATGATGCTCGATGACATTTCTAATACTCAGTTTGAGCAAAGAAAGCTCAGGCTCGGTAACAAATTTAAACAAATAAAAATGTTGAACAACCTGTTCAGGTTGTTGCAATTGTAGCATCCAGATATATTCCTCGTGTTCACTGACCGCTAGGGGTGATGCTTCATAATACTGTTCTAACATTGAATAAATCCTATTTTATAAAGCTGATTTTGATGAGCTTTTTTTTCATTTTTTGAAATCTATTGAAAGACAAAACATTTCATTTATTTAGTTTTATCTCGTTCACAATCGCAGGCTTTATGCCACTGTAAATTACTTGAGTTATTCGTTATTCAAATATGTGAGGGTTACATTTTGTCCAAAGTATATTATTATAATGATAATCATTTGCAATAAGATTATCATTTTTATTTTTATTCCGAAGTAAAAATAATAACTTAGAAAAAGTTGTTTTTTTAACCTTTCTAGAAGTAACTGATATTAGGTAATTTCTCAGATTTTTATATAGGTCAAATGCAATATTTACCAGGAATATAACAAGTAGAGCTGATCAATGGAAAGAAATAGAGGCGTTGGTATCTGCGACCCATTTCAGCAGAAGCCAGAACTGAGAATACAGTTCCTGTGGCTAGGTTATATCCATGATCGAGGCATCAATTCTTCTATCAATAGATGGCTTAGCCAGTGTTTTTATGGAGTGTGTACCTGATGCGTTTGGGGCTGTTGAGTATATTTATTGTACTTTGTTTGATCTCGTTACTGCTTGGTGCAATGCCTTTATCGTGGGCTGAACTGATCAATTTTTCGGGGGATAGTTGGCTGACTTTGACTGTAAGTCGTATTCCCCGTTTGATTGCGATTGTTTTGACAGGGGTTGGGTTATCTACTTGTGGGGTGATTTTACAGCACATTGTTCGAAATAAATTTGTTGAGCCAGGTACCTCAGGAGGTTTAGATGCCGCAAAACTGGGAATTATGGTCTCGTTGACGATGATTCCCTCTGTTGGTGTTTTTAGTAAAGCCTTGTTTGCAATGTTTTTTTGCTTCATAGCAAGTTTAATTTATATCGTAATTATTGCACGGATTCGTTTTCGTAATACAGTCTTGATCCCTGTGATCGGGCTAATGTATGGCGGTGTATTGAGTGCCATTGCTGAGTTTTATGCTTATAAAAATAATCTCTTACAAAGTGTTCAAGGTTGGTTGTTGGGTGATTTCTCCAGAATCATTCAAGGGCACTATGAAATGATCTATTTCATAGTGCCCTCAATTATTTTGACTTATGTTTTTGCCTATCGTTTTACTTTGCTCGGTATGGGTGAAGAAGCAGCTTCAAGTTTAGGGTTGAGCTTTAAACGAATGGCGGCACTAGGTTTGATTTTGGTTTCTGTAACAGTTTCAGCAACAGTGATTACTGTAGGTGCAATTCCTTTTGTTGGTTTGGTTATCCCCAATTTGGTTGCACTTAAATATGGTGAAAATCTATCTAAAACATTACCGATTATTGCACTCGGTGGGGCATGTTTGCTGCTGATTTGTGACATTGTTGGGCGGTTAATTATATATCCATTTGAAGTTCCAATCGGGCTGACTGCTGGTGTTGTTGGAGGCGTAATATTCCTCATTTTAATTTTGAGGGGGCTTCGATAATGCAAACTAAACTTTGGATTTTATGTGGCACTGTCCTGTGCTTGGCAATCTTTTTTGTATTGTTTGATTCGGGATTAGATCTCGAATATGTGATCCCGAAACGCTTATTGCGTTTGGGGACGATTATTTTGGCAAGTGTTTGTATTGCCTTTTCTTCAGTTGTTTTTCAGACCTTGGTCTCTAATCGAATTTTGACGCCTGCGATAATGGGCTATGAATCAGTTTTTCTGCTTTGGCAGGTGCTGTTGTTGTATTTCGTAGGAACACATGGGCTAAATATGCTCGGTCTAAATGGCAACTTTTTTGTGTCAATCATTTTAATGTTGCTGTATTCGTGGTTGATTCATCGTTGGTTGTTACCAAGAGCACGACATGATCTGTTTATATTGTTGTTGTTCGGATTGGTACTCAGCATGGTCATTTTGACCTTGACCCAGTTTATTCAACTTAAAATTAGTCCCGGTGAATTTTCTGTTTTTCAAGGCTTTAATTATGCCTCTTTCAATCGTTCTCAACCTGAAACACTATTTTATGCATTGATCGCTGTACTTGCTGTCTGTTGGATCGGTCGTAAATATTTACCGATCTTGGATTTGATGTCTCTGGGGCGTGAACAAGCTATTTCTCTGGGTGTCGATCATCAGAAATATTTACGTATCTGCTTTGCTTTGATTGCAATTTTAGTTGCCGTTTCAACCAGTTTAGTCGGACCTACTGCATTTATGGGGGTATTTATTGCCAATATCGCTTATGCATTTTCAGGCAACTATCGACATAAATTTACATTATTTTTCGCAAGCATGATTTCCATCTTAGTCTTCCTTTTTGCTCAAATTTTGGTAGAGCACATTTTCAATTATAAAACCGCGGTCAGCATTTTGATTAATTTAGTCTGTGGTGTTTATTTCCTTATATTGATGGTGCGTGCTCGAGGTATCACATGATTCGTATTGAAAATATTTCCAAGTCCTATGGTAGCAAAAACGTAATTTCTGAGCTGAATCTCGAACTGCCGATGCAACAAGTAATTTCTTTGATTGGACCCAATGGGGCTGGGAAATCGACTTTGTTAATGATGTTAGCAAGGCTGCTTAGTCCAACCCAAGGCGATATTTTTTTCAATCAACAAAATATTGCCGAGATCAGTATTGCCGATTATGCCAAAACTGTTGCGACCCTCAGGCAATCAACAAACTTTAATTTACGTCTGACGGTTGAAGAATTAGTGTCTTTTGGGCGTTTTCCTTATAGCCGAGGAGCCTTAACTGCCAATGATCACAAGGTGATTGATGAATCGTTGGATTTTCTATCTTTGGATTCACTCCGTGATGCTTATGTCGATGAGCTCAGTGGTGGACAAAGACAAATGGCTTTGTTGGCAATGAGCATCGCACAGCAGACCGAAATTCTTTTACTCGATGAACCGCTAAACAATCTGGATATGAAACATGCAGTTCAGATCATGCATGCCATGCGCCGTTTATGTGATGAACAAGGTCGCACTGTGATTTTAGTGATGCATGATATTAATTTTGTTGCGAATTATTCGGATCACATAGTTGCACTGAAACAAGGGGAACTTTGTTTTAGCGGTGCAAAAGCGCAAGTTTTAACCGAATCACTTTTGCGTGATTTATACGAGCTTGATTTCAAAATCACATCTAACGAACAAGGTTATATGTGCAACTACTTCAACTCATCTGGAGCTTGAACATGAACTGGAAACATAAAAAATGGGTAATAACTATTGCAACAGCAGTTGCCATCTCGATATCAGGCTGTGATAAAAAAACTGAAAATCAGACCCAAGTGGCTGAAAAATTAAATGCTCCAATCAGCATTAAACATGGGCTTGGTATAACTACTATCGATCATATTCCTCAACGTATCGCGGTTTTAGATATGAATGAGGCTGACTTTCTTGATCAGTTAAATATCCCAATCGCAGGAATGCCAAAAGATTTTATTCCCCATTTTTTAGATAAATATAAAAATGATGGAAATATTTCAGATTTGGGATCAATCGTACAGCCCAATATGGAGCGTATCCATGCATTAAAACCAGATTTAATTTTAATGACACCTATTCAGGAGGATAAATATAAAGAATTGTCAGTGATCGCACCGACGTTACATTACGACATCAACTTTAAAAACAGCCAAAAGAATCATATTGAAATGGTGAAAAATCATTTGATCACGTTGGGTGAGATTTTTAATCGTAATGATTTGGCGCGTGCAAAAGTGGCTGAGTTAGATGCTGAAGTGAAGAAGGTTCAAGAGGTCACATCAAATCGACCAGAAAAAGCTTTAGTGGTTTTACATAACAATGGTGCATTTAGCAACTTTGGTGTGCAGTCACGTTATGGTTTTATTTTTCATGACTTAGGGGTGAAACCTGCCAGTACGGTTGTTGATACGAGTCTGCATGGTCAACCGATTTCAAGTGAATTTATTAAAAAAGCTGATCCAGATGTTTTATATATCATCGATCGTACTGCCGTCATGGAGCATCGTCCAATTATCAATGCTGAGAATGTTAGCAATCCTTTGCTTCGAGAAACTAAGGCTTGGAAAAACGGTCGTGTGATTTTTGTTGATGCAGATGCTTGGTATATCACTGGGGCAAGTCCGACATCATTGAAAATACTAATCAGTGATGTGCTCAAAGGCTATCAAAAATAAGTACTTATGCCAAACAACAAAGTTTCAAACCAACAAAATTTTAATAAGTAAAACCTGATTGAAAAATATAAGGAAACTCTGATGAGAAATGATGTTCGCAGTAATAGAAAAAAAGCTGCACAAACAATGATGCAGTCAACAAAATCATTTGTGTTAAATCATATTGCATCCTCACAAATGGCGTTATTGATGGGCGTGAGTGTAGGGACAGTTTTTATTTGTGTACCTTCTACTTATGCAAATACGACGATTGATAGCATTGAGACACTGAAGAAAAACCAAAATGAAATACAGCCCAATTCACAGCTTCCAAGGATCAGTGTAGTTGCAACGGAGGACACAATTTATGCGGGTGGGCAAGTAGCTAAAAGTAGCCAGTTAGGCTTTTTAGGCAATAAGAAATTTATGGAAACTCCATTTAATACTATTAGTTATACAGATAAATATATAGAGGATAAGCAAGCTAAGGACATTACGAGCATCATTGCTGCGACAGATCCATCTGTATTTACCAATGGTGCTAGTGGGGGGTGGAGCGAAAACTATTACATTCGTGGTTTTGCCTCGAATACTAGTGATATGTCAATGAATGGTTTATTTGGTATTACACCATTTTATCGAACATCTCCTGAAATGTTTGAACGTGTTGAAGTACTTAAAGGGCCATCAGCATTGCTTAATGGCATGCCACCTGCAGGTTCAGTGGGTGGTACGGTCAATTTGGTAACTAAAAAAGCAGGAGATGAACCTCTTGCGAGATTTACGACGACTTATATGTCTGATTCTCAGTTTGGAGGACATATTGACCTAGGTCGTAGATTTGGTGAAAACAAGGAGTTTGGAGTACGGTTCAATGGTGTATACCGTGATGGTGAGGGTGCTGTAAATAATCAATATAAAAAGACTGATCAATTTTCTTTAGGGCTCGATTGGCGTGGTGAGCGCGCCAGAATTTCGGCAGACTTATACACTGCAGATGATCGTGTTGATGGCGTAACACGTGGGTTGAATCTGGCAGCAGGCGTTGCCATACCCAAACCACCCAAAGCTGAGCTATTACTGAACCCGGATTGGTCTTATGTAGAGAACAAAGATAAAGGGGCTATTCTTAAGGGTGAGTATGACTTAACTGATAAGACTACAGCTTATGCAACTTATGGCCAAAGCAAAACTGAATATAAATACAATGGTGCAATGTCTGCAACCGTTCTAGACAATAAAGGGACATTTCAGACTGTGATTGGTCAGTTAGCTTTTGATGTAGATAAGAAATCTGCGGATGTTGGTGTAAAAGGAACATTTGAAACGGGATCGATTAAGCATCAATGGGTGGTCAATGGTACTTATTATAGACATGAACAAGATGATTATGGAGTTAGAAGTGTTGCAGGAGCGAATTGGACAACTAATATTTATGATCCAGTTTGGGGTAAACCTGTTCCATTTAATGCGCCACAGATTTCACATTCAACTCTTGAATTGAATAGTTATGGTGTCGCGGATACTTTATCTTTCATTGAGGATCGCTTACAACTTACACTTGGGACTCGTTATCAAGAAGTGAAAAGTACTAGTTTGAGCCTTTTGTCAACACCACCAGCGCTAACAAAATATGAAGAAAGTGCAATAACTCCAGGCGCAGCGATACTATTTAAAGTAAATGATAAAGTTTCAGTATATGCCAATTATATTGAAGGTTTAACAAAAGGAGAATCTGCTCCATTGACTGCGGCAAACTACCCAACAACATTTTCACCATATAAAACTAAACAAAGTGAAATTGGTACTAAGTTAGATTTGGGTACATTTACCAATAGTTTCAGTGTGTTTCAAATCGAAAAGCCAAATAGTTATACAGATCCTGTAACAAATATTTTTACATCGGGTGGTGAGCAACGAAATAGAGGAATAGAGTGGAATTTCTTTGGTTCACCGATAGAAAATGTACGCATGATGGGAGGTGCATCTTATATCGAACCTGAGTTAACTAAAGTAGCGAATAAAGCAAATCAAGGAAATATGGCGACAGGAGTACCTAAAACTCAAGTCAAATTAGGAGCTGAATGGGATAATAATGTTGGAGATGGCATATTAACCTTATCAGCAAATGCTACTGCTGTTTCAAAACAATATATCAATCAGGAAAATACTTTATCTGTCGCTGGGCGAACTTTGTATGATGTAGGCGCACGTTATAGCACTAAAATTGCTGATCGTCCTGTTACAATTCGTGGGAATATTTATAATCTGACCAATAAAGCCTATTGGGGGATGCCACAATTATCTAATTTAGCTTTAGGTGCACCACGTACATTTATGCTTTCAGCATCATACGATTTTTGATTTTAGACGTTTGATATTAAAAAAAATCGCCAAATATGGCGATTTTTTTTAATGTTAGTTTATATATAAAATATTGGTTTATTCGACCAAACCATAATGCTGAAATGCTGAGCGTTTCGGAATACGATAAGCTTCACGTCCAAGCAATTGATTGATAATCACTGAATTTCGAGTGGCTCCAATTCCCAAGTCTGGTGATCCCACGCCTTGCTGAAAAATTTCTGCATTTTGTATAAAAATGCGTCCTTTGCCTTGATCACAGCGTTCAGCAGTGAAATCTTCCTGTACTAAACAGTCATTATACTCATCGGTTTTAAGCACTTTATTTTTAAGTTTTTCAAACCATTTCGGCCAATGGTGGCGATAACCTGTAGCGGCTATTACAGCATCGCTTTGTATAGTTTGCCGTTGATCAAGTTGCGTATGCAAGCAGCTTAGATTGATCTGACCCGATGATGAAACTTGCAAATCTTCAACTTCACAATTTGAATACAAAGTTAAGCCTGCATCGGCTCCTGCCACCGTTCTTTCATAGAGTAGATCATAGATTTCACCAATAGTTGAAAAGCTGATGCCTTTATAAATCAATCCTTGGCCTGCAGCGATTTCTCTTCTTTTCTCTCTAGGAATGCTCTGAAAGTATTGCATATAAGAAGGGGTGAAACATTCTTGCCCTAACTTAGAAAACTCCATTGGATGAAAACCTGCTGAACGAGTGATCCAACGGATCGATGCGCCTGCCTGAATTTTTTCGGGACTAAGTGTGCGATATAAGGCAAGAACACATTCTGCAGCACTTTGACCTGAACCAACGACAGTCACTTGTTTGCATTGGTTTAATTCTTTTTGCAACGTGGCAAACTCGGCTGCATGTTTGACTAAAGGATGAACACAAGCGCTTAACCATTTTGGATAATGTGGCTGTGTACCGATACCAATCACCAAATCTTGGCTGAGATAAAAATGATTCTGTTCGTTACTCGACTGGCTTTCGATAATAAATTTGTCACGCTTTTCATCATAAGTAACATCAAGGACATTTTCACCAAAATGACAATCAGGCAATTGTTTGGATGCCCAGCGACAGTAATGATCATATTCTCGTCGAGGGATCAAAAGATGATCATAATAATAAAACTGATGTAAACGATCATGTTGATGTAAAAAATTAATATAACTCAAAGGATGACAAGGATCGGCAATCGTCACCAGATCCGCAAAAAATGGAATTTGCAAGGTTGTGCCTTCTAAAAGCAACCCTTCATGCCAGTGAAATTGTTGTTTCTTGTCTAAAAAAACGGCTTTAATTTCTTGATGATGAGAAAGTAATGAGGCAAGCCCAAGATTGAACGGACCAATACCGATACCCAAGATATCTATATTTTTCATATTTCTATTATTCCAGATCTATTGATATATAAGGAGTGAAAAAATTCATTTATTAATTCAATATTTAATGAATGGATTGCGTTGTATGTGTAGAAATGAGTTTTTCGACAGCTACAACATTTTGGCAATGGATTAATTGCAGAGGCGTTAAACTTATTTCAAAGGTTTCATTGATTTGTTTAGTAATCATTTTGAGATGTGAAGGACGTAGTCCCATATGGCTAAATTGCATGTCATGATGCGATACATCTGAAGGCTGTAAATTTAAGTGATTCAAATAAATTTTCAGGATTTGATCACGTTGAATATTAGCTTGATTGATCTGATTCTGATTGTTTTCAAAATGCAGTTTAAGATCTACGTTTTCCAGACCAAACTTTAATAACTGTTCTATGCTTTTTTCAAGTTGCAACAGAAAGTCAGCGATAAACTGATCTGAAATAGCGGCTTGTGCATAATCAATATCAAAAATGAGTGCGCCATCATTCTGCAGTTTAAAGCGTACATCAATCGCGACTTGAGGTGTTTGCGTTAGCCCATCAATATGTTTGATTGGATTTGATTCCGGCAAACTTGGCCAAGACAGACCATTGGTAATGACTATAGGGAGTACAGGGGACGACTTGTATTTTTCGAACAACATTCTCGACAAATCTACGCCTGAAAATGCTAAATGTTGTAGGGATTCGAGTACATTTTTTTGTAATTGCTGAGCATGCTGAACGAAGTCAGTAGCTTGTTGCCATGTTGTAACGATAAACGTAGATTGATTGGAAAAAGCACTGTCATATAGAGGCAGGACAGGGATACCAACTGCTAGAGTTTGATCAGTTGTTCGTTGAGAGAGTATTTCCAAGACCAATGCCATGATCAACGAATTTTTAAATAAGCCTTTACATGCTCCGAGTTTACTCAATTGTTTAAACTTTTCACAATTGATGTGCAAGCTTTGGCGACGATAGAGCGAAGTGGCGATATTGTCTAATGGTTTACACCACGGCAATTTCGGGATGTGAACATTATTGGTGAGTTTATTTTGCCAATATTTTTGGTCATTAGTACGATTTTGTGCTGTGATGGTGTTGGGTTTTGAATCTTGACTAGTCTGCGTCGGTATTTGAGCTGAAAATAACTCTATCATTAATGAAGCAATCGCACGACCATCTAAAATTTGTGCATCGAAACGAACAAATATTTTAAATTGATTATCTGACAATTTAAATACTGTAACATCCCATGGTGATTGATTTAAATCAAATAATGTTTGTCGGTATTGATCTCGAAATGAGGAAAGATGTTCATTTGCTATAGTTTTCTCAAAGTTGATTAAATCAATAATGTTGAGATTGACGACGATTTCATCACTGATATATTGCGACAGTTTTTTTTCATCAATATAGGTTCTAAGGCTTGGATGATGGCTGACCATGTCGGTTAATTGCAGCTTAAACTTCTCAAGATCTAGTATTCCCTCATATTCCCGATATTCTTGCATGGCAATGCCGCCAAGGGGAAAAGCTGTAGTTCGACCTAATAAATATGCTTTTTGTAGATCATTGAGCGGTGTTTCACTATGTCTTTTATTGATCAATTGGTTTGGGAACTTGAATGAAAGTGACTGTAGATCTTGGGTGAATATGTCTGGACTTGATGCTATTTTTTTGAGCAAATCTATATAATTTTCAAATAGTGGGTTAATCCATGATTCAGGTAATGCATCAAGACGGATATCCCAATTGATCAGAAGTTCATTGGCTACATTGACCACTTGAACATCTAGAGCCACTTGAGGACCTTGTGAGATTGTCCAATTCATCTGACCAAAGATTTGATGCACTCTTTTTGAAAATAGTTCTCCTCCTGTAAGATCTACCGCTGCGGTAAACACAATTGGCGCAGTTTGGGCAGTGCCGTGATAACGGGAAAGATCACGCATTACTTGCACACCTGAATATTGATAATGCCCAAGTGTTTCAATCCATGTCTTAGCGAGATTTTTACAAAACTGAGCGAGATTTTCAGTTATAGACATATCAATATTTAAAATTGAAACATTGGCAAAATCACCAATGGTTACTTCAATATCTTGCATCACAGGCTCACGCCAAAAAGTTGGAACATTGAGACGGTAACTTGGATCTTGCGTCTTTGTTCCTAAACAATAGGCAAAAATCCCCATCAATAATGCAGAAAAAGTCAGCCGATGCTGTTTGGCGATCGCTTGTAAAGCTTGCCGTTGCTGTGTATTTAAGGTGGTACTTAGCCGATGACTTTGTATTACAGCTGAAGTTGGTTGTTTAAGTGGAATGGTGGGGGGAGCAATGTCAGCTATACGTGATTTCCACCACACACGGTCACGATTTCGTTGTTTTGGCAAATTGGATTGTATTTTAGTTGGGTATTCCATGAGAAAAAATCAGCTGTATGCAGTAATACAGCATCTGCATCTTCATAAAAAAGTGCAAGATCCTCCATTAATATACGAAAACTAGAGGGATCAATGGCGATCATGTCAGCATCAACATGTAGTCGAAAATGTTGTTCATCTAAAAGGCTGATCGAAAATTTCACAGTCTCTGCTTGGGTCAAATCTAGTTTTTGATGCGTCCAGCACTGTCTTTTGGTTTCGAGGTTTTGCTTTTGTTGGTTTTTTGTGAGTTTTGAAAAATCATTAACTTCTATTTCTAAGTCCCGATCAACTGAAATGATACTTGGGATAGCATCAGGGGCGAGCCGTAATCGTAGCATTTCATGTCGTTGATAGAGGCGTTTAATGGCTAGATTTAGTTTTTTTAGATCAATATTTTGACCATCAAATTCGCTATAAAGATGAGCTGAAACCCCACCTAAGGTTGCTTCACTTGAGCGTCCAAACCAACAGGCCGCTTGCATCGGAGTGAGTTCACGCATTGCTTAATTGCTCAGTTGACAAATGAATAATTGTTGAGCACTATAAATATAAATGAGAATGATTACTAGTTGTATTTAAGAATCATTACCAAATATGTTGTTACTTACTATAATTAAATATCGTCAATCTGAAATGAAAAAGCATGCTCTAACTTCTATGTTGTTTTATTTCTAGATGGAAATTTTAAAGCGGAAATAGGAGTGCTTTTACGGCACAAACTCCCGTTCAGTATTTCAAAAATGAAGAATCAAATGATTAAATATACGCATTGGCCAGAGGATTTGGCGCAAAAATACAGGGCAAAAGGTTATTGGATCGATCAACCTCTGACGAGGATTTTAGCCGAAGCAAATGAAAAAACACCGCATTCCACTGCGATTATTTGTGGTGAAAGGCGATTCAGTTATGCAGATCTCAATCAATTTTCAGATCATTTAGCATCACATTTTGTCGCAAGAGGATATGGCATTGGTGATACAGCACTGGTGCAATTACCTAATATTGCTGAGTTTTATATTGTATTTTTTGCTTTATTGAAAGTTGGTATTGCTCCTCTAAATGCCTTGTATAGTCATAGGCAACTTGAGTTAAAGGCTTTTATTCAGCAAATTCGTCCCAAACTTGTGATCGCATCTCGTGCACATGAAGTTTTTGCTACAGATCATTTTGAAAATGATCTAAAAGGTTTAGGTTTAAGTCCAGAATTATTTGTCATGCTGGGTGCAAATGAGCATGATTTGGATTTGACAGCATCTTATAAAAGAGCTAGTTCGGAACAAGTTGAATATCAATCTACTCCAGCTAATGAGGTCGCATTTTTTCAATTATCGGGTGGTAGCACAGGTACACCGAAGCTGATTCCTCGGACGCACAATGACTATTATTATAGTGTGCGGGCTAGTGCTGAAATTTGCCAGTTAAGCTCAGACACGCGGTTACTTTGTGCTATACCGATAGCGCACAATTTTATGCTCAGTTCTCCGGGAGCATTGGGGGTGTTTCATTCGGGTGGCTCTATTGTCATGGCTGCTACACCAGAACCCCTCCAATGTTTTGCATTGATCGAACGGAATCAAGTCAATATGGCTTCATTGGTTCCAAGTGCTGTCATTATGTGGTTGCAACAAGCACCACAACATTTAACACAAATTCAATCTTTAAAGTTACTTCAAGTTGGTGGTGCAAGTTTTCCAGAGTCTTTGGCAAGACAAGTTTCGATAGGTTTAGGTTGTCAGTTACAACAAGTCTTTGGTATGGCTGAGGGTTTGGTAAATTACACCCGTTTAGATGATCCAGAAGAACAAATTGTTAGTACTCAAGGTCGTCCGATTAGTGAGGATGATGAAGTTTTTATTGTGGATGAACAGGGTAACGAACTTGCCGATGGCCAAGTTGGCATGTTGAAAGTACGCGGACCTTATACATTTTGTGGTTATTACGAAAGCCCTGAACATAATACTCAAGTTTTCGATTCTGAAGGATTTTACTACTCAGGTGATTTGGTGGTGCGCAACCAAGTAGGCAATTTAAAAGTGGTTGGACGTATCAAAGATCAAATCAATCGTGGTGGTGAAAAAATTGCATCTGAAGAAATTGAGAAATTGCTGATTTTACACTCAGATGTGGTTAATGCAGCATTGGTTGCAATTTTTGATACGCATTTTGGTGAA
Organism: Acinetobacter portensis; assembly: GCF_009372215.1. Lineage (GTDB taxonomy): Bacteria > Pseudomonadota > Gammaproteobacteria > Pseudomonadales > Moraxellaceae > Acinetobacter > Acinetobacter portensis. Next base: position 13,829 of record NZ_LWRV01000059.1, read on the forward strand.
AAAAGCTGTGCTTTTATCATATCGAATAATCCTCAATTAAAAGCAATACATTTGAAGCGCCATCTTTTAGATTTGGGTATTGCTCAATACAAATTGCCCGATCAAATACTCTTTATAGATGCTTTACCACTGACTGCTGTCGGTAAAGTGGATAAAAAACAATTACGTGAAAATTTAAGTAATTTCCAAATCGCTTAAGCGGCTCAGTAAAAAATATCGAGAAAAATATGACCATTGCAAAGATTTCTGAATATTCAATGCCAGACCCAAGTCGTTATCCAAAAAATAAAACCAACTGGCAACTTGATCCTGATCGAGCAGTATTACTCATACATGATATGCAGCGTTATTTTATTAATTTCTATGATGCTGACAGTCGTTTAATTAAGACGATGACTCAAAATTTAGAACAGTTACGTCAATGGGCAGACCAACATGGCGTACCTGTGGTTTACACCGCACAGCCTTATGAACAATCTGCAGAAGATCGTGCCTTGCTGAATGCCATGTGGGGAGCTGGTTTGCCTGCTTCAACACCTGATCAGCAAGCCATTATTTCAGTATTAACACCGAAAGAGGGTGATGTTGTCCTGACCAAATGGCGCTATAGCGCATTTCAACGATCTAATTTGCAAGAACGCATGCAAAATTGGCAACGTGATCAGCTGATTATCGGTGGTGTTTATGCGCATATCGGCTGTATGGTAACTGCGATTGATGCCTTTATGAATGATATTCAGGCATTTTTTGTTGCAGATGCACTGGCAGATTTTTCAGAGCATGAGCATTTAGATGCGCTGAAATATGTGTCTTCACGCTGCGGTCAAGTGACCAATACTCAAGCCATTACGGCATCTACTATGCCAAAGTTAACCGAGCAATGGTTATACGAAAAAGTACAGAAGTTGGTTGAGGAAGAAGAGCTTGATCCTGCCGAAAATTTGATTTTGTACGGTCTAGATTCATTACGCATCATGCAGTTTTCCGCAGAACTCAAACAATATGGTTTGGATATTTATTTTGAAGAATTGGGACAAGAACCATCGATAGAGCATTGGTGGAATTTAATCCAGTCTAAGCAAGCTGCAAAAGTCGCTTAGATTGAAATATATGCTGGCACTCAATCATCAGAATAAAACGGAGAAAAACATGATTTTATCAGCGTCAGATTACGAACGAATTGAAAATTTTTGGGCTTATTGTCAAAAGCATCAATATTTTAATATCGGTTATCCTGAATCAGCAGATTTTGATTATTCCTCTTTGTATCGATTCTTTGATTTTTCTATCAATAATTGTGGCGACTGGAAAGAACCCAGTAACTATGCGCTGAATTCTTTTGATTTTGAGAAAGATGTGATGCGTTACTTTGCAGAATATTTTCGGATTCCGTTCGATGACAGTTGGGGTTATGTGACCAATGGTGGGACGGAAGGTAATATGTTTGCTTGCTATTTAGCCCGAGAGTTATTTGCACAAGGCACTTTATATTATTCAAAAGCAACACATTATTCAGTATTGAAAATAGCCAAGCTTCTACAAATGAAATCTTGTGTGGTGGATTGCTTAGAAAATGGTGAAGTTGATGTTGCGGATTTGCTTAGAAAAATACAGAACAATCACGAAAAAAATCCGATTATTTTTGCCAATATTGGAACCACGATGTCTGGTGCAATTGACAACATAGCTCAAATCCAAACAGGTATAGCACAGCTTGGGATTACACGAGATCAATATTATTTACATGCAGATGCAGCACTTAGTGGCATGATTTTACCTTTTGTTGATCAGCCTCAAGCATTTTCATTTGCTGATGGTATTGATTCGATTTGTGTGTCAGGGCACAAGATGATTGGTTCTCCGATTCCATGCGGCATTGTGTTGGCAAAACGTGAAAATGTCGAAAGAATTTCAGTCAATGTTGATTATATTTCTGCACGAGATCAAACCATTAGCGGTTCGAGAAATGGGCATACCGTACTTTTGATGTGGGCAGCGATACGTAGTCAAACTTTTTTACAAAAGAAACAACGCGTAATGCATTGTCTGAAAATGGCGCAATATGCTGTAGAGCGTTTCCAAGCAAATGGAATTAATGCATGGCGTAATCCAAACTCCATCACAGTCGTTTTTCCTTGTCCTTCGGAAGCTGTCTGGAAAAAACACTATTTGGCAACTTCAGAAAATATGGCACATCTGATTACCACAGCACATCACAAAGATACCCAGAAAATTGATTTGTTGATTGATGATGTGATCGAAGATTTAAGCGGGAAAACTCAGCGAATAGCATAACTTATTTTTATACAAATTGAGGTTAGGTGGTTAATTTTAAAGTATTAATCTTAACAAACTAATCCACTATTTTTTCTTTAAGATAAGTTTTATTTACAGTTTGATTCTTAAATATATCCCAATAAATATTCACAACTTTTGTTCAGGAAATGAAACATGAGTGATCCAAATTTACGCACTTTGTTTACAGGTTCGGTATTAAGCCCAGCACTTCATGTAGCGTTTCCAAAATTATTTGCAGGAACTTTTGCAGCTGTAATATCAAGTGTAGCCATGCTAGCAGCACTGTGGTCTTTAGTACGATTCATCGGGGATTTTTCGGGACAATGGCTTTTATTTTCAGTTTTGCTTTGGATCGTTGCCGCGCTATTCGCAGCGTGTTCGTCATGGTGGGTTCATGATGCTGAAGCACGTTTTTCTGGAAAGTTACGTCGAAAAATCGCTCAGCATTTGGTTCGGTTACCTACTAGTGCACGTCATAAACAAGATGATCATGCACTTAAGCGTTTGGTATCGGACGATATTGCAACATTGCATCACATGGTGGCGCATTTACCGAGTGAAATTGCAATTTTCACTGTCATTCCCTTGCTTTCTATCGGGATATTGATCGCCACAGTTGGTGTATCTGCACTTTGGGTATTACTGCCAGGATGTCTTGCTGCACTTTATTATCTGATTGTCGTACCTTATATCAGTAAGCGTGATGGTGTAGCGCGTATGCAAGTCATGTTCGATATTATCGCTAAAGCTGACGACTATGTGCGAGGAATCAGGATCAATCGTATCTATGGTCAGCAATCCGGGGCATTGGCAGCGTATAACAAAGCAACAGAATACTTTACTAAAACGATGGTGATGTGGGTCGCTAAAGTGGCGATATTCGCTGCAATTGCTGTGGCATTGTTGCAGGCAGTTGCAACTTTTGCCATTGCTTATTGGCTTGCTTTTCAATATGACACAATGACTTTGGCTACGACATTATTGTTTAGTTTGGCAATTGTCACACCTGCCTTACGTTTGGGACATGGTCTGGATTATGTGGCAGCAGGTCGGGCTGCAGCTGGTCGTTTAGAAGTGTTTTTACAGCAACCTATTTTAACTTCTGGGCAGATGAAAGATTTACCAGATCATAAAGCTGCGCTTAGCTTGGTGGATGTGACTTATGCGACTGAAGATCGCAATATTTTACAAAATTTAAATTTTGTATTTCCTCAACATAGCATCACCATGGTTTCTGGAATAAGCGGTGTTGGTAAAAGTACTTTATTAAGACTTATCGCAGGTTTAGAGCCATTAAAATCTGGCAAGATTAAAGTCGGTGATAGTGATTTAGCTGATTTAAATGCACACGCACGGCATCAAAATATTTTATTGATTCCTCAGGGAATGGATGTTCTGGCTAGTTCTGTGCGTTCCAATCTTGCATTGAGTGCTCCTGATGCGACAGATCAACAGCTACTCCAAGCTTTAACAAAAGCTCAGCTGGATGTAATGCTCGATACAGATGCTGTTTTACTCTCTGGAGGTGAAAAACAACGTTTGAATATTGCTCGAGTATTTTTAACTCAAGCTAATATTATTTTATTGGATGAACCGACTAGTGCTTTGGATCAAATGCATGCTGAAAAGTTAATTCAAGCTTTGCAAGAACTTGCACAAATAGAACATAAAACCTTGTTAATTGTGTCGCATGACCCGTCGCTTCTAGCAAATACTCAGTCCACTTTAGTTTTGCGAGGGGCAAGGAATCCATCATGAATAAGAGCATTTCCAAAAATAATTTTATCATTTCAATGTTGCCTCAAGCTTCAAAATACAGGCTTTTGGGGGTGGCAGTGGGTTGGATTGGTATCGCACTTTTTGAAGCCGTTGCTTATATCATTTTAGCTTTTTCGATTGTGGGGCATTGGCAACCACAATGGGTTCTACTCAGCGCATTGGTAGCAATTTTGATGACTATCATTGTTACACGTGCGGGCTATTTAACTGGTGTGCGTTTAGCAGGTGATTTATTTGCAGATTTGGGCAAATCTTTGACTGGTGCAAAGTTGTCTTGGTTTAGTCAGGAAAAACGTGCGCAGATCGGTAAGATAGCTGGTCAGGTGATTCCTGGTTTTATGAGTATTCCTGCGCATCAATTTCAAACATTTTTACATGCACCGTGTTTACCTATTTTTATTTTGATAGGGATGGCATTTTTAGCTGGATGGAAGGTCATGGTAGTGGCATTGCTACTAGTGTTGATTGCGTTTTTTTCACAAGTTTTGGCACAGCTTAGCCTAATGAAGTCTGATAAAAATAGACATCAAACAGAATTGGAAACAGCGGCAGCAACGATCGAATTGGTAGACCATCTTGAGCTTTTACAAAGCGCTGCAGGACCTGAAAAAATACTAGAGCGAATAGAACATCGTTGGTTATCTCAAGAAAATGTTTTTAAAAAAATCAATTTAAGTGCAGCTTGGGCAACTGCGATAGCGACATATGCGGGCGTATTTCCAATCGTTGGACTTGCTGTTTATTGGCTTTACTTTGAGCAGGATAATGCTGCACTTTTATTGGCATTGATTGTACTCATCGGTCGTGCCTCCGCACCTTTGGCTGAGTTGGCTACAGCAGGTTTGAGTATTAATGATGTTGTAAATTCACTACGAGATTTCTATCAAGTCACCCATGCACCAGTGTTGAGTGAACCTGATGTATCAGAAGCTCCAAATCAATATGATTTTACGCTTGATCAGGTCAGTTATATGCCTGCACTTAAAAAGCTCAATATCGTTATTCCATTTGGAGCTCGAGTAAATGTTCGAGGCAGAAGTGGTAGTGGGAAGAGTACATTACTTGAGCTGTTAATGCGTTTTGATGATCCAGAACAGGGTGAAATTAAGCTTGGTGGCGTTCCACTTTCGCATATTCAATATCAAGATTTAATTAAGCATATTGCTTATGTATCCCAAGAAGCGATTATTTTTACAGGCACTCTGGCTGATAATATACGTTTAGGAAAATCAGATGCAAGTGATGCAGAGATTGAAGAGATTGCGAGACGTTGTGAGCTAGGAAATGTCATCGAGCGTAAGCCTGAGGGAATTCATCAAAGCGTAGGACAACAAGGCGCAACATTGTCAGGCGGAGAACGTCAACGTCTTGCCATCGCGCGAGCTTTGATAAAAAAGTCATCGATACTCATCATGGATGAAGCGACCTCAGCTTTGGATGAAGCGACTGAAAAAGCAGTCATACACAGTATTTTAGCAATGAGTCAAACACTTATTTTTGTGAGTCATAGAGATACCGTGCTTTGGCAGGCAACACAAAATATAGATTTGGGCGATGTAAATTAACGTATTTTAAAATGGAAAATACGTTAATTGGGAGGGAAATATGCAGCAACAACCGTATCATATGTTTTGTTTGCCACCAGCAGGAAGTAGTGCCAGTATTTACTACCCATGGAAAAAAATGAAGAGTCAGTATTTCGATATAATTCCGATTGAATATGCTGGGCATGGTATGAAAATGCAGCAAGCATTAATCAATAATTCTGATATTTTGGCAAAAAACATAGTTGATGAAATTTTAACTTATCAAGAAAAGCCTTTTATATTATTTGGGCATAGTGTTGGTGGGGGATTAATTTGGAAAGTTAAAGATCAGCTTGAAAATATAAATAAGCTGTATTTACTTAAAATGATGGTGATTAGTAGTCGCCCAGAACATCAATATATTCAGCATATTAAAGATAAAAGGCAATTTTCTGATCAAGAGATAATTAGTAATTTAAAACGCTATAATCATTTTCCTGATGAAATATTAAAGCATGCAGATGCTTTAGCATTTTTTCTAAAAATTATCCGTAATGACTTTTTGCTGAGTGATCAATTACTCAGTGAAAACATTTTAAAAACATCGATTCCAGTTTTGACATTTCATGGAAAAGATGATCCTGATATACCTGATCAAAAAGCGATGAAAGCTTGGCAGCAACATACTGAACAATGGTTGGGAAGTATAGAGCTAGAAGGTGATCACTTTTATTTTTTAAACAAAGAGATATTGGATCAACTTATTGAACATATTGAAAATAATGTAGAGAAAAACATCTTAAATGTTACTTGAAAATACCCACTCTATAAAGCTTGAGCATACAGTGATTATGCTGAGTAATATTGAAATACATAAGGTACATTTAGCGAGTTTTATAAAAAAATGTGAACTTGATGATTTATATCAAGCGTTTGATATCCTACAACCAGATGATGTTATACAAAGTCATTTTTCTCGAAAGTTAGATTATTTTATGGGAAGATTGGCTGCTAGATTTGCATTAAAAAAATACAATCTAGCAAGTTTTAATATTGTAAAAGGAGAATATGGAGAACCGATTTTCCCTGAGCATATTCAAGGCAGTATTAGCCATGTAAATGATAGACATGATTATATTGCTATTTGTGCTATACAAAATTTTAGCGGAAATCAGGCTTATATTGGGATAGATATAGAGCTTTATAAACATCAAAATTTATTGATTAATCAAGCCGAGGTTATCGATGTATTTTTAGATAAAGAAGAGCAATTAAAAATACAAATATTAAAATCACGATATCGTGATAATGAGAAGACAAAGGAGCTTGTTATATTCTCAGCCAAAGAAAGTATTATCAAGGCAGTTTTCAATAAATATAAAACAATAATTAATTTTAAATCCATTCAGCTTCAGCAATTTTTAAAGCATGAGCTGCATTTTAAAGTCAAAATAAACGAAGACGATTTACACTTTTTTATTGCAAAAGTAACGTATTTTCAAAATCATCAACAGCTCATCACAATAGCTTGCATTTAAACCAGATATACTAATTGATAATAATAATCATTTGCATTAATATGATTGCACTGCGTATTTAGAATAATCACATCATTCAATCCGCTTGAAATTTATTAATGAATAGAGGTGAAAAAAATGATATCTACAGAATTATCAGAAGAACAACAGCTTGCAATAACATCTCAAGAAAAATTTTCTTGTTTTTCCACGAAAAATTATCATATAACGGCTAATCGATTGCTCAAGACGCTACATACACCTGTTGAGAAAACGACTCAATTTAATGCAGAAGTTGCTGAATATTTTAAACAATTGAAACAATCTGGTTGTGAAAATCCAATTTTGATTGGTGCGATTCCCTTTGATATTTCCCAAAACTGTACTTTGAATTTTTATGCAGATTTCCAAAAAACAGAAAAGACTTTAAAAGAAAGTGTGACACAACAAGCACCAGTTTCTGCAAAGTCTATTGATGGGATAGATATTATTCAGAAGAAAACTCTAATCCAACGACAGAAATTTGAAAATACAGTGCAAATGGCACTAGATGCATTTGATCGAGAGCAAGTTAAAAAAGTTGTACTTTCGCAAGCAATTGAATATGAGTTTGATCAAAAGCAACAACCTGAACATTTATCACAAACTTTATCTAGACAAAATCCTTATGCTTATAATTTTGTAATTCCTGTGGAACAAAATCGCTATATTTTTGGTGCTAGCCCAGAATTACTTTTATCCAAGCAAGATCGTTTGGTATGCAGCAATCCATTGGCGGGTTCTAGACCTCGCAGTTTTATTTTTGAAAAAGATGCGATAGCGAAGCAAGAATTGCAGGCATCAGAAAAAGATCAACATGAGCATCAGATCGTGGTGGAGAATATTCTGAAAAATTTGGTGACTTACTGCATTGAGCTCAAAGTTTCTGAAAGTCCAGACATATTAGAAACTTCGACAATGCTGCATTTATCGTCAAATTTTCAAGGCATCCTAAAAAAAACGGCACCTAATGTTCTCAATCTTGCTCTTGAATTACATCCTACACCGGCAGTTTGTGGTACGCCGACAGAAGCGGCGAAGCAATTTATTTTAGATCACGAAGGATATGATCGAGATTACTACACAGGCTTGGTCGGTTGGATGGATGCTGAAGGCAATGGTGAATGGGTGGTGACAATCCGCTGTGGACTTTTAAGTGAAAACAAAATGCGTCTCTATGCAGGAGCAGGCATTGTTAAAGGCTCAGAGGCAGATAAAGAATGGTTTGAGACAGAAGCTAAGATGCAGACCATGTTAAATGTATTTCAATTGCATTAATCAAAACAAATCTTAAAAACGGAACATATACAACATGCAAAATAGTATTATCGTGACAGGTGCAGCGCAAGGTATTGGTGCTGCTGTAGTGATTCAATTATTAAAAGAAGGTTATAGTGTTATAGGTTTAGATCGGCATCCAGATATTAAACATTGGGAAGTCAATCAAATGATCATGGAGCAATATCGAGAAAATTGGCATGCTTTTTCTCAAGATATTACTGCATTTGAAGATACTGAAAAGCTTATAGAGCAAGTGCTCGAACAATATCATGTGGTTGCTTTGGTGAATGTCGCTGGGATCTTAACGATGACTTCGTTGTTTGATGCAACACTTAAACAATGGCAAGACAGTTTACACGTTAATTTGCTAGCACCAATTATGCTGAGTCAGCAAGTTGCACGACATTTTTATGCAAATAAGCAAGGCGCTATTGTGACAGTCAGCTCAAACAGCGCTCGTATGCCGCGAACACAATTGGGTTTGTATGCAACAACGAAGGCAGCTTTGAGTCATTTTTGTCGAAACTTGGGCTTAGAGGTTGCACCTTATGTTCGAGTCAATATCGTTTCACCAGGCTCAACTTTGACACAAATGCAAAAGCAACTTTGGAGTGACGATAGACCACCTTTGGCTGTTTTAGAAGGTGATTTGGCACAATTTCGTACTGGTATTCCACTTAAAAAAATGGCTGAACCTAGTGATATCGCAAATTCAGTCTGTTTTTTGCTCTCAGAAAATGCAGCACAAATTACTATGCAAGAAATCGTGGTGGATGGTGGGGCAACGCTTGGTGTATAAATTATGTGAGGTATGCCTTTATTCAGGACAACCAGCATATATTGCCGATTCGACGTTTATGATTAACTTTAGATATTCATCACTGTGACTTGAGACCATTATATTCGTACTCATGAAAGATAATTGTATCTTGTAGTAGCAATCGACCTATTCTCACGGTTAGTCGTTGGCTGGTCTATGAAGTCGAGAATCACAACAGATTTGGTTTTAGATGCTTTACTGATGGCTTTGTAGCGACGAAGCCCAAAGAACAAAGTCCTGATTCATTCTGATCAAGATAGCCAATACACCATCATGAATGGCAGACATATCTCAAGCATCACAATCTTGAAAGCAGTATGGGCCGTGTGTATGGTTAGAAAGATTCTTCATCATATTAATTGAATAGTTTATCCATTCGATTTTAGCAACCTTTCAAGGGAAAATTACCCTTAGATAGCGTTTAATGCGATTTAAAAACAATCAAATGATGGTGTCAGAGTTATGCGCAATTTGATAGCAATTACGCCCTGATTTCTTTGCTTCATATAATTTTTTATCGGCTAGTTCAATGTAATCACTAAGTAGATCATCTTTTTGTGGAACTGCAGTAACAATACCTAAACTTACCGTGATATATGGGTGAATTGGGCTATCAGGATGCTGAATCTCTAATTTATGAATTTGATCCATAATTGAATTTGCAATTTCTTTTGCCTTGGCAGAGTTCGTCTGAGGGAAAACCAAGATGAATTCTTCTCCACCATATCGGGCTGCAATTTCGGAACCACTATTTGTAATGGCTTTTAAGACCAATGCAATTGCTTGTAAACAGTGATCTCCTGAAATATGTCCTAATGTATCGTTATAGTTTTTAAAATAATCGATATCTAGCATAATCATAGACATGGGGGTTTGTTGCTTGAGTGCTAAAGTCCATTCCGCTTCTAAAATACGATTTAAATATCGTCTATTGGCTAAACCTGTGAGTGGATCGAGTAATGATAACTCTTCAAGTAATTTTGATTGCTCAGTGATTTCTTGTTGTGTTGCTTCAATAATGCAATTTTGTAAATAGTTTTCTCTATGCTGTCGGTCTATGACGTAACATAAAGACATCCCTAAAAAACTACTAAAAATATAAGTGTGATTTAAGTATGTCCAATCTATAGACTTCCGTCATAAATCA
>NZ_LWRV01000060.1 GCF_009372215.1 Acinetobacter portensis
GAACGTAATAAGCCACACGTTAACGTGGGCACAATTGGTCACGTCGACCATGGTAAAACAACTTTAACAGCTGCAATTGCAACTGTTTGTGCAAAAACTTTTGGTGGCGAAGCGAAAGACTACGCTGCAATTGACTCTGCACCAGAAGAAAAAGCACGTGGTATTACAATTAATACTTCACACGTAGAATACGATTCAGTAATTCGTCACTACGCGCACGTAGACTGTCCAGGTCACGCCGATTATGTTAAAAACATGATTACTGGTGCTGCTCAAATGGATGGCGCGATCCTTGTATGTGCTGCGACTGATGGTCCAATGCCACAGACTCGTGAACACATCCTTCTTTCTCGCCAAGTAGGCGTACCGTACATCGTTGTATTCTTAAACAAATGCGACCTTGTAGATGACGAAGAGTTACTTGAATTAGTAGAAATGGAAGTTCGTGAACTTCTTTCTATGTATAACTTCCCTGGTGATGACACTCCAATCATCCGTGGTTCAGCTTTAGCTGCACTTAACGGTGACCAAGGTCAATACGGCGAACCAGCTGTAGTAGCTCTTGTTGAAGCTCTAGATTCTTATATTCCTGAGCCAGAACGTGCTATCGATCTTCCATTCCTTATGCCAATTGAAGATGTATTCTCAATCTCAGGTCGTGGTACAGTAGTAACTGGCCGTGTTGAGACTGGTATCGTTAAAGTAGGCGAAGAAGTTGAAATCGTTGGTATTAAAGATACAGTTAAAACAACTGTAACTGGCGTAGAAATGTTCCGTAAACTTCTTGACGAAGGTCGTGCGGGCGAGAACTGTGGTGTTCTTCTACGTGGTACTAAACGTGAAGACGTTCAGCGTGGTCAAGTATTGACTAAACCAGGTGCGATCAAACCGCATACTAAATTCGACGCAGAAGTATACGTACTTTCTAAAGAAGAAGGTGGTCGTCATACTCCATTCCTTAACGGTTACCGTCCACAGTTCTACTTCCGTACAACTGACGTAACTGGCGCTATCGCTCTTCAAGACGGCGTAGAAATGGTTATGCCTGGTGACAACGTAGAAATGTCAGTAGAATTAATCCACCCAATCGCAATGGACCCAGGTCTACGTTTTGCGATCCGTGAAGGTGGTCGTACAGTTGGTGCTGGTGTTGTTGCTAAAGTAACTGCATAA
>NZ_LWRV01000061.1 GCF_009372215.1 Acinetobacter portensis
ATACTTTTTGAAACACCACCAGATATTAATATCAATACAGAAGCCACTTTTTCCAACTCACTCAAATTTAGGTCATAACTTAGGTTTGGGATATAAGATCTGGCTTTTTGCTGGGTCGCTACAGTGGTCAACGAGCTGTCAATATCGTGCTTTAATCCAGTCCAGCAAAGCTGAATAACTTTGAACCGTACGCATAATTTAAGTCATGTGCTGAAAAGGCTGCTGACCCAATGACCTAAATGAAGAACTACTATCACACCACTGGAAACCCAACTCAAATTAAAAAATAGGTATGGGTTTCAGTGGACGTTTACAATCCATCAGCTTGATTAACAAGATGATGGATTAGAGATAACATCAACTTAACTAATATGCCCATTGAATGAGCATTCTAAAAAAAACTGCAACAATAGCTAAGGTCAGTACGCCACCCAGCCAAAGTACAACAAACCATCCTACTTGATTCAGTTTCATGATGATTCTCCTTAATGATAGCCATCATCCCCGACACGGACTTTATCACGGAACACCCAATACGACAGTGCGGTATAGAACAAAATAATTGGAATCAACACCAATGCTCCAATCAGGGCAAATAACTGGCTGCTTTGTGGGGCTGCTGCCTGCCAAATGGTGACGGATGGTGGGATGATATTTGGCCATAGACTAATTAAAAATCCAGTATAGGCCAACAGTACTAAGGCTAAGGTATAAATGAACGGTGCAAATTCCTGACGTCGTTTACAGGCACGTAATACCAACACTGTAAACACCACCACGAGAATCGGCACAGGGCTAAAGTAATATAGTTGTGGCAAACTAAACCAACGATTTGCAATCTCTGCATGTACCATTGGGGTGTAAATACTCACTGCAGCAAAAATCACCAATAAAGCAATAATCAGTTTTGGCATGAGGCTAAACATATGATTTTGAACACGTGCATCAGTTTTAAAAATCAGCCAACCACAGCCCAAGCTGGCATACAGCACCACTACAGCAATCCCAGTAAAAATTGAAAATGGGGTCAACCAATCCAATCCGCCACCACTATAAATACCATTAGTGGTTTCAATCCCTTGGATATAAGCACCTAAAATCATACCTTGGAAGAATGATGCCAAGATCGAGCCCCAAATAAACGCTTGATCCCATAAATGTTTGGTGCGGTTCGCTTTAAAACGAAACTCAAAGGCGACACCACGGAAAATCAGTGAGATGACCATTAAGATAATCGGCATATACAGCGCAGAAAGCACAGTCGAATACACCAATGGAAATGCCGCAAATAAGCCTGCGCCACCTAAAACCATCCAAGTTTCATTGCCATCCCAAACTGGTGCGACGGTATTCATCATCACATCGCGTTCTTGGCGATCTTTTACTAAAGGAAAGAGGATACCAATCCCTAAATCAAAGCCATCGAGTACCACATAAATCAGCACACCCACAGCAATGATTACCACCCAAATTAAGGATAAATCAATCATGGTTTTTCTCCTGTGGTTGTACTTCCAGCGACTCATCAATCGTACTCATTGGACGATTTGATGCACGAATGACCTCACCATCGCTATGGGCTTGAGAATGAATGAACTGTGGTCCTTTAACCATCAATTTGAGCATGTAATAAATCCCAATACCAAATACGACGCAGTAGACAATCACAAAGATTATTAAGGTTAAACCGACTTGTTCTGCCGATACTGGTGACAAGGCATCTTTGGTACGCAGTACGCCATACACGACCCAAGGTTGACGACCGACTTCTGTGGTAAACCAACCAGCAAGCAGGGCAATAAAGCCGGAAGGTCCCATACATAAGGCAAATTTGTGTAGCCATTTTGACTCATAAAATTTCCCAGTTTTACGCAACCATGCACCCATCAGAGCAAGCAAAATCATCAAGACTCCCATACCGACCATAATGCGGAAGCTCCAAAATACTACGAGCGAGTTTGGTCGATCTTCAGGGGCAAATTCTTTTAAGCCTTTCACCTCTCCCTCTAAGGTGTGCGTCATGATCAGACTACCGAGGTTCGGAATGCCAATTGCATACTTGGTTTCTTCCGCCTCCATATCAGGAATACCGAACAAATATAACGGCATGCCATGATCTTTATTAGTTTCCCAGTGACCTTCAATCGCAGCAAGTTTCGCAGGTTGATGTTCTAGCGTATTTAGACCATGCATATCCCCCACAAATACCTGTAAAGGTGCAAGTGCGAGAATCATCCACATCGCCATAGAAAATGATTTTTTTACTAAGGCATCACGGCGACCTTTGAGTAAGTGCCATGCTGCAGTAGCAGCGACCAATAAGCCAGATACTAGGAATGCTGCTAGAGCCATATGCGCTAAGCGATATGGGAATGATGGGTTAAAAACGATAGCAAACCAATCTTGCGGCACTATAATGCCATTTTCAAAGCTAAAGCCTTGTGGAGTTTGCATCCAGCTATTGGAAGATAAAATCCAAAACATGGAAATACAGGTGCCAATTGCCACCATCAGTGTGGCAAAGAAATGGGTTTTAGGACCCACTCTTCCCCACCCAAACAGCATAATGCCTAGGAAACCCGCTTCTAAGAAGAAGGCACTCAAGACCTCATAACTGAGTAAGGGGCCAGTGACACTACCCGCAATACGAGAGAATTCACTCCAGTTGGTGCCAAATTGGTAGCTCATGACTACCCCTGAAACCACTCCCATTCCGAAAGACAATGCAAACACCTTAATCCAAAATTGGAACAGATCACGGTAAACAGGATCTTGTGTTTTTAGCCAACGCCATTCTAAGACCGCAAGAAAACTTGCCAGACCAATGGAAATTGCAGGGAAAATAATATGAAAAGAAACTGTAAAAGCGAATTGAATTCGCGCCAATTCAAGTGCTGTCAAACCTAAATCCATGTCTATCACCTTATTGTGGAATTATGCGGTGAACCACTAACGGCCCATAATTTCGGGACTGCTTTAGGAAAGATAGATCAGTACGATGACGCAGACTGTTGTGAATCTGTTGGGATTTGATCAATTGTTTTAGCCTAATGATATAGGCGAACCGATTCTGTTCGCATCCGCTAAACGATGAAAAAATATAAAGTTTCATAAAATCACTCTTTAAATACCGAGGTAAATCAACAATTCAAATTGTTGGTCTGATTAGGATTTAAAGTGTGTGTGGAGGTGCCCTACCTTGTGGAAGTAAGTAAAGCCTTTGCAGTGAGAAATATACATGTCGGAAAGCATCTTTATAGAAACTTAGACGGACTTGAATCTTATCGATGATTTCAACTATCTCAAAATCAAAAGGTAGGACAACATCACCATAGACGGTACAGTATTGGCATTGATGGTTATGTCCAATGTGATCGTCGTGGTTATGATCTTGTGTCAGATGATGAACAAGTTCGTTATACGTCTCATGTACGTGTTTGTGCTTTTCTGGGGACAGTAAATTATGTGTAATAGAGAGACATACCGGAGCAATTTGAAATTCTTCGGGTAATAGTGGTTGTAAATATACTGCGATTTGCAAAAATAAAGTCACAATTGCAAAAAACATTCCACTCTGTCTTATCAACATATTCTCTCAACAGATGCCAACGAAAGCAAAAATACTTAAAAGGCAGTGCTGGCTTGAAATCCGATCATACAACTCAGCTTTATAGAATATAATATACCTAAAATACCAAGATCTTTAAAGTGAATATTCACTTTAAAGATATAAATATGAATTTTTAAGATAAAGATATAAATAAGTCTTTAATAATTTGAAATACAATATTTTTAGGTTTTAAAAAAATTAAGCGGTAACTTTAAATACGACACCCCATTTTCTTCAGGTTGGGGGAAATTAACCCGCTTTCATATGGATTTGAATAGACGGTAAAATCAGTTTAGGCATACTTAATGTTGTATCCCGCTCATGACGCATCTACACAAATTCAGATGTTGTCGTTCCCTCATGAATATTGTGCTTTTTGCGTTTGCATATCGGTTTGGCGGCGAAACTGTCTAGGATCAATATTTCTGATACCAAATACGAAGTGTTTCAGGCGTACAATCAATCTTGGATGCAATAGCTGTGATTGCGGCCCAATTCGATGGATAATCTTTTTCGGATTCAATCAATGATTGAACCGATCTTTCTCTGATTTCAGGGGTATATTTTACTTTTTTCATCGGGACACTACGCTTCGCTACGTCTTACGAAGGAATGCTTTTCATCTCAAGAAAAGAGGTCTCCGACAATCCCGGTACGGTTCACTTTACAAGATAAGGCTACAAGCAATACTTCAGCTGATATGCAGGTCCTTACGTTTTCTGGTCCGAATGGTTTATTAATTTTTCTGAAATCATCCGATAACTTTGAAACTGCTTTAATGACTGATAACTCGGGCGTGGTATATCGTTTAAAGCAAACAGTTTCTGGTAGTGGTATTCGTTTAGCTAATAATAATGGGGTTTCAATTCACTTTAAACGTGGTGAAGGAGTTGTTGAATTTGTAAAAGACCAGCCAATCAGCATTACTGAAGTTAAATAATAAGGTTTAAACTTTAAGAGAACCCATCACTATTGTGTGATTCATAGACATCCTTTCAATATAATGGGTGTTTATGAATCACACATATTATTGAGCGTGACTTAATCCTGCTCTCGCTTCCGTAATGATTTTTTGAATCTCTTCCCGTCGTTGTTTCTTATTCTCATGGTAAATCCACACAGAATAAATCAACACACTTATAATTAATACGCCAATCAGTACTTGTAGTCTTGTAAAGATCATTTTTTATTGCTCTTATCATTAAGATTTCATTTAAATTAAGCATTTAAATATTAAAAATTAATGGCAATTTATGACAAAAACCCGCCTTTCAAAGACGGGGCAATACATGACATGTTTGGGAAATTATTATTTTAGAGAATTTGGATATTGCTGGCTTGCTTGCCTTTCTTACCATTCGTAATTTCAAACATTACACGCTGACCTTCCTCTAGTACTTTATAGCCATCGATTCGTACTTCACTATAGTGTGCAAATAATTCTTCACCTGTATCGGAAGCAATAAATCCAAAACCTTTTGTACCGTTGAACCACTTCACTGTCCCTTTTGTTAAATTAGACATTCATATTTCCTTTAAGTAATTATAAGTTTAGAAATTGCTGTAAATACTGATTAATTAACAAGCATATTCAATATAACAGAGGTGGATCAGGAAATTTGAACAACACTTATAAGTGATATTTTGCTCCCCAAATGATGTTATAAACATCAATATATGGAGTATTTTATGGCACGTAGACCAAGAAGAAATCATTCAAACGACTTTAAGGCTAAGGTAGCACTTGCTGCGATCAAAGCAGAAAAAACACTTGCTGAATTGAGTTCTGAGTTTGATGTTCATCAAAACCAAATTATTGACTGGAAAAATCAATTGATCTCAGCTTCCTCACAAGCTTTCGATCAATCAAAAGCTCCATCAGAACCTCCCATTGATCTTAAAAAGTTACATGCAAAAATCGGTGAGCAGGCATTAGAAATTGATTTTTTAGAAGGTGTGTTGAAGAAACTGGGCCGCTTCAACCACAAAAGTTAATCGATCACTCACTTCAGATTTCAGTATCTAAACAAGCTAAGTTACTGAAAGTCTCTCGTGGTTGTTATTATTATCGCCCAAAACCTGTTAGCTCATCAGATCTGAAGCTGATGTGATGTATTGATGAATTACATATGCAATATCCTTTTGCAGGCAGTCGTATGATGCGTGATTTGTTGAATCGTCAAGGGCATCATATAGGACGACGTCATACACGTACTTTAATGAAGAAAATGGGTATTCAGGCGTTATATTGCAAACCAAATTTAAGCCAGGCTAATCAAGCTCACCGTAAATATCCATATCTGCTCAAAGGATTGGCTATTCAGCGCAGTAATCAAGTGTGGTCTACGGATATAACGTATATCCCTATGGCAAAAGGCTTTGTTTATTTATGTGCTGTGATTGATTGGCATAGCCGCAAGGTACTTGCGCATAGGGTATCGATTAGTATGGAGGTGGATTTTTGTATTTCGGCTTTAAATGAAGCGATTGAAAAATATGGATCACCTGAAATATTGAATACAGACCAAGGCAGTCAGTTCACCAGTGATGCATTTATTGATGTATTGAAATCAAATGGCATTCAAATCAGTATGGATGGTAAAGGTCGATGGGTAGATAATGTGATGGTTGAACGATTATGGCGGAGCGTTAAATATGAAGAGGTGTATCTCAAAGCTTATAGCAGTGTCACAGATGCGAAAAAGCAATTGAGTGCATATTTTGAGTTTTATAATCTGAAACGACCTCATTCGAGTCTAGACAAAATGACACCAAATGAGTTTTACTATGATCAGCTACCCCAACAAAACAAGGTGGCTTAACTAGAGCGGAATATCACTTATAAATACGCTTTTAGTTGTTCAAACATGTGGGACCACCTCTCAATTAGGGGGCTTTGTATTTCAAATCTTTGTGCAACAAAGCCCCACTCTTACCAAATCCCTTTTGAATACTACAATTAAAAAACAATTTATCACTAAATATTTTTATTTAAATATTTCTTTAAAATAGATATTAACTGAATTTCAATCAACCTTTAACTCAATTAAAGGCCCTAACCGATTCACATTTTCTTGCATGAGAGCAATTTGATTGATGTGTATATGCCTATACAAATTTCTAATAGCTAAAGGCTGAACAGTATCAGTATAAAGATCATGACTTTTATGGATCTGTTCAAAAAATTTCGTAGTGTTATTGTCCACATGGTTTCGGTTGATTTCATTCCAGCATTCAGGAATTAATATCGACATTGTTCTACGTTTAAGGAAATGAGCAGCGATGTTCAACCCAAATGGATCAAAATCACCATAAAATGCAATTTCAGCATGTTCGGGAAGTTTGGCTAGTAATTCAAACACCTGACGTGCATTTTGACCCTGACCACGATATAAAAATAGACTGTCTTGCCATTTTTCAGGTAGCTGTTCATACCAATCAAACAGTCTCGTCAACATCGTTCCATTTTCAACAATAATCAGTTTTTCAATCTTATTGCAACACAACACATGGGCATGAACCGTGGGCACTAAGCCCTTATATCCAATCGTTACCTCTTCCTGTTTTAATGGCAATTTTGCATGCACCGATGCAAATACAAGTTGATCGCCGAATACAGAATATCCACCAGACTTTTCATCTTTCAAAAAGTTTAACAAATCCATACGATCAGATTCTAAATTCAGAGACTGTTCAGGAGCGACTTTAACCTGTTTTGCATAGATACAGCGCTCCAAATACTCCAGTTCTTTGGATGTAAGGTGAAGCTCCTTACCATGGACCATACCAATCTGATAATCCTGATGAACTTTTTGCCAGGTTTTATTGAATGCCATAGACCGCTTTTTTAATTGCAATGCCGTCTGAATTACCGATAGTTCACGTATACCAAATGTCACTCATGTTCTCCTATCAGGCAATCTGTTGCAATTTATCAGTTCGAGAAATGATGACATCAGATACACAACTGTTTCCATCAAATATAGGATCTATAGTTTCGACAAATTCCATGTTCAATTTATCTTTGAATCGGTTTCTATAGTGGCTGGTTAAAGCGATCAGCCAAAAATCGATATCGCATCCTGGCATTAGCAGCTCATATGTTTCAACGCCACTCAATTGTTGATGTTTTCCCTCATCCACAAGCAATGCATCAAAGAAATTACTCGTAGCAATTTCTAAAGCAGTTAAAGGCTGTTCAACAACCTCACTCCCTTCTCTAACATCTGGCAGATTTTCTTGATTTTTATTCTGCTCTATCCGTTTTTCACGCTTGGCAAATACTTTTGAGCCAAGTTCACGTAGCGTTTCCTGTTCTTCATCAGCATCCAGATCTGCATAGCTGATGAGTTCACTGCATGGCACATGATAAAAAACTTCTGACGCCGTCGCTTCATCAAACTCCAGGTTTAATGTAGATTTTCCTTTTAAAAAGCGGTGGAAAGCATCCACCATGTTGCTTTTTTTCTGCGAAGATAATTCTTGTTTCCAATCAAACAACTGCTTATTTAATTTAGAAGCACTGTATTTCACCTCTTTACTACAGATAATGAATACGGGGATCAGCTTATTTACCACCAAACTTTCAAGATCTTTATCTGAAGCACCAAGCTCAAGCATTGCGTTGGTTGAAAGTGCGCCCATCACTTCAGTCAATGAACTTAAAATCCTGATGGTTTTTTCAATGCGTTGAATACGGACCTCAAGATTGTTAAACAATGCCAGGTCTTGAAGTGCTTGGGTGGAGAAATCATAGCAGCTCTCAAAAATAGTATTGGCTAATTCAACAATACCTTCACTAATTTCATCCTTATAAATTTCAGCATCTTCTACACTTTTGAGTTTGGTCGTTTCAAATTCACTGATATTGGCACGAATATCTGAAATAAGTTTATGAATCTGTTTAGAGCTGTCAGTAACCCTACGTTTTTTCTCATAATACGTTACGAATGAAATCACGTGGTTATATAAGTTAAAGCCATTTTTTTCAGTGTTGAAATAGCCAAGTTCTGCTTTATTCAATACTTTGATTAAATACTCATTGTCATCATTTACAGGCACAATTGCGTTGTTAAATACAATCGCATTACCGATATGCTCAATATAGTTGTTGAGCGCTTTTGCCGCTTTGGCTGCTGGATATTCCAACTCACTCATATCAGCTCGCCCTGCTCCGGTTCAGGTATTTCATCGTAATTGATGCCATTAAAAGTACAAATGTATTCTAGCTCATCATAGAAAACAGACCACTTAGCTGTCGCAATATAAGTCGTGCCAGTGTTGCCGGTTGGATGTAGATATTGATTGCTGACAAGGTATTGAAGCACAGAGCTAATCTGCTCTTTGGGTGAGGTGGATGCCTTACCTAATTTAATGACCAATTCCTTAAGTTGCGACATAATCAGTGGAGATCGTTCAACCTCAGTGATGAGTTCACCATAAGTCACCGTATCCCCACATTGCATGATACGACTATTGTCTTTTATTGAACGGCATAAGCGAAGCCAGTCATTCAAGGGCTCCATTTTCGACACAATTTCGCTGAACTGTTTTCTTAGAAGTTCACGGGTTGCTTTGTTCTTGCGACTTTCACTAAAGACACAGTAGACCCCATAATTATCTTTGGTACGGACGCACTTTTTTCCCATCCAATCGAGATAATTATTTATTTCCTCCAAGACCAGATCATCTTGGAGCTTGTGGTAGAGATCTTTGTGGACATGTTCATCAATAATTCCTCCAGAAATTAAAACATTTACAATGTCAGAAAAAATTGATTTAGCAATTTGCATAATAGGTCCCCACTAGGCTAAAAGCGGATTAGGTTTTTCGTTTTTCTGGGTTTTAAACTTGCGTATACCGAAGTTTCGGTCGATATCATTCTTATGCACAAAGCTTTCACTTAATTCACTGGATAAGTTCGGCTGAGCGCAGACTAGATAAATATTCTGCTTTTGCATCAACTCGAATAATCGCATTGTATTTTGTGAATCAAACTGGCCGATTTCATCGAGTGGTACATGGATGACTGTATTGATATCTGGACATAGTTTTCGTGTTAAAGCCGTAAAGATAATAATGACAATTAATCGTGATAAACCAGTACTACTGCCGGAAAGCAAATCAGAATCATTGTTCACATAAACCTTACGGTTATTTTCCTCATAGCTGATACGCAGTTTGACTAAAGAGCGGATATCGTCAGTCTGAACATTCGACTTTTCTAATGCTTTAACAGCTGATTCAAATGACCGTATTAGCTTCTCACTCGGTAGTATGAGCTGAGATGATTCCTGGATTGATTCTTCATCCAGATCTTTTTCAAAGCGATCTAACTGCTCATAGACATTGAGGCCATCAAGTACAGAAAGTAATTCAATCTGAATATTACCTAACGCTGTAAATGGATTGGTTGTATTGGTTTGCTCCGTAAGATCCTTAGATATCGCATTCAGCTTACGGCGGAATTTAGCCAAAGATTGTCCATAATTACGTAAATCGTAAGTAGCCAGTTTAAAACTATTGATCGTGAGGTTTTCTTTTGTGGGAATATCCACCAACAGCATATTTTCGATTTCTTTCATACCGTAAAGATCATATGTGGTGGTGTTCACATTGCCCAATAGTGCCATGCGATTTTCCCACTGCTTATAGAGCTCGAAATCACTATTCTGGCGTAAAATACTTAGTACGGTATTGAGGGATTGTTTCAACTCCTTGAGCTGTTCTTTCTGACGATTGAGATGATCCTCCGTATTCCGGTAAAACCATTCAAAACTAACCGGCGCAGCAACCTCAAGCTGTTCAATCTGCGGAATACCTTCCAGTACTGAATTAATACGGTTTCTTAAAGAAGCTATCTTGGTATTTTCCTCTTCAACCTGCTGAAGATTGCTTTCAATAAGGTTAACTTCATGACGTGATTGTTGTTTAAGTTTTTCGGTTTTGACATTCAGTTTGTCAAAATTTTGTCGGAAAGCATAAATTTCTTGTTCGAGATTTCCGATTAAAGTGCAGATCCCCGTTTTACGAGAGTATTCCTGCTCGAACCAAATCTTGTACTGCATCAAGATGATTTCATAATCTTTCACGATATGACATTTATGGTTCAGTTGTTTTAGCTGATCCTGTGCCTTTTGATAAAGCGTAGTATCCAAACCTTTTTGCTGCAATTCACTATTACGTAAAGATTCAAGATCTATGAGTTTATTATCACATTTATGAATCACAGATTTAGATCTTTCATCCAACATTGCTTTACGTTCTAATTGTTCTTTAATTTTGAAATCATAACTCTGCTGAATTTGGTTTTTTTCATTGCCAAAACGATCATGAATCATTTGGCGTTCTACATTTACTTGTTGATTGAATAATTTTAATCGCTGACGAGCCTGATCACGTTGTCCTTCAGCTAATTTTCTCCGATCCATTACATTTGTTTGGATCTTTTGCTTATATTGCTCAAATATACGCTGGGTACTATCAAATGTTTCTCGGCATTGACGCAGCTCATTCTGTAATTTAATGAGGTTTAGCTCAAAATTCTGAACTGCTTTGGCAGCTACAGCCACTGCTTTTTCAGTATGGCTGTATTTTTCTTTAGCCTCTTCCAAAATAGTGGTTGCCTTTGCAAGGCGCTGCTCCAATTCATTGAGTGATTCGGCTTCAACCGGAAGATCTAGCTTGGAAGTATCAAGATGAAGGCCATAGAAACTAACATGTCCGCTTTGTTGTTCTGAGTCCCAAGAAGGCTTCAACCCGGTATGCAAAAATAATTTAGGATTAATCAGTTTGGCAATGTTGTGTTTCCAATCGTCTTCAGGACATTGTTTCAGAAAGCTCAATAATGTATTTTTCTGATACAAGATATCTCTTAACTGATGTTCCGTTTGTGTAGATTTATCTAAATGGTGTTTAGCTGAATCAAAATCTACATTAGCTCGAGTATGCTCGCTTTTTAGGCGTGATAAATCAGCGTTTGCTGTGTTGAGTTGCTGTTCCTTATTCCGTATCGCTTTTTGGTGAGTGTGTAGATTCAGCTGGTACTCTTCGATTTGCTGTTGCTCTTCCTGAGTATGATTAGATGCTTCAGCAATCAAATTGTTGCAGTGATCAACCTCATCTTCATAAAATTTGCGCTCATTCTGTTTGCTTTGCTCGAAAGCATTAAGCTCATTTTTTTCATCCAAAGCCAGTTGATCTACTGCATGAGACCTATCCTGTTGCAAATTGTGTATTAAATTAGAAACCTCATTCTTACGTTCATGAATAGCAGCTAAATCTCGGTCTTTTTCTTCCAAGGCATTATTTTTAAGTTTTTCAAATTTATGAACAATTTCTTTCTGGTTCTTCTCTAACTCATCCACATAACGGCGCGCATCTTCAGCTTCCTGCTTGTACTTAGCAAGATTACTGAATTCTTCCTGTTTTTTCAGAATGTCAGCATTTTTATATTTCTGCTCGTTTTCCTCTATTAAAGCTAAACTATGTTGTAAACCTTCCAACTCACCTTTCGCCCGTGATTCATTGGAGCTATTCGCAATAATCTCATTTTCAATCACCTTTAATCCAGCTTTGGCATGTTCAACAGCTTGGCTTCTCTGATAACGAAGCTGTGCGATTGTCGTATTATTAAACTCTAGTTTATTGAGTGCCTGACCTCGATAAGCCTCCAGCAAAGAGTAAGTCTGCATTAAAGCATGTCGCTGCTCGATCCCCAGTTGCAGTTTTGGCTTTTCCTTATCAAACTCCCGTAATGTCTGAACATCAGCAATGAGGCTGGAAGAATTCAGCGTATTTGAGCGCTGATTCATCATCTGCTCATTTTCTAAAAAAGCATCAACCAACATGAGCTTGAAGTTATCTAACAGGTTGGTTTTATTTAGGGTGATCTGGGTGGATGCCCCAATATGCTTTAATTCATGGCCTTTACCGCTAAGAGAGAAAATAGAAGCAAGATCCCTCAATTTGAAATCACGATTCAGACGTTTTTTATCGCTAGTTAGAACCGCTACATAATCCAGGCTATTGTCGATCTGTTTACTGACGTAATAACCTTTAATTTCAATTTCTTGCAACAGACTTTTTACCGTCTTGTGTTGCTTATGGAATTCGATAGAAGATTTTGAAAAAACAGTCTCAGATGCGCTGCCCTGAATAAAGCGATAGCATTGTTTATCCTGATTACGGTAAAAAACAGCACAGCAAAGTCCCATCGGTGTGTTGTATTCAAACACAATCATGCTACGCGCATGAGGGAGATAATAATCTGTAAAATTGAGTTTATTGGCAGAGCGATCCATTAATCTGTCTGGACGGGCCCCATAAAATATTGGGATTAAATTTAAGGTAGAGGTTTTTCCTGCACCATTTGCACCCGTTAAATTAGAATTCCCTTCACCTAATTCAATTTTTGTAGAATTATTTGGTAAGTATGAATCATAGAGATAAATATTTTTTAGGCCATTCAATTCATGCAAGTCATTCATTTAACGTTTTTCCCAGAAGGATTATTCAATATTGCTTAGGGCAATCTACCCTTTAATCTTATTCAAATACCCAGTAAAAAAAATTCAAACCTAGCAATACATTTAGCCATATACATTATTAGGTAATCTTAGAAGATAGTATCAAAAAATGTAATAGTTTTAGGGACTAATGCTTGAGACAACCAATTTCCAAGCCAACAAACCTTGCATTTTTTTTAGCATGAATTTGGGGGGTTACCTAAGGGAATCGTGTCAAAAAAAATGTAATACTTTTTTTGAACCGTACAGGGTTTGTCGGAGAGTCAATACTCTGAGAGACTACCCCGATGACAAAATTAAAATATACCCCTGAAATCAGAGAAAGAGCGGTTCAATTATTGATTGAATCTGAAAAAGATTATCCTTCTACTTGGGCTGCAATCACAGCAATTGCGCCTAAGATTGGTTGTACTCCTGAAACACTTCGTGCCTGGCATCAAAAGAATTTAGATCAGCAAAATCCTATTAAAGTACAACAGATATCTGATCAAGAAAAAATGAAACAAATGGAACGTGAAATTAAAGAATTAAAGCGTGCCAATGAAATTCTACGTAAAGCAGCCGCTTTTTTCGCCCAGGCGGAGCTCGACCGCCCACACAAATAATGGTGGATTTCATCCATAACAATAAAGGCTTATATGGTGTTGATGCGATTTGTAGGATTTTACCGATCGCAGCTTCAACCTATTACCGAACTTTAGATCTCGCTGACAATCCAGAACATCGAGCGAAACGAGATCTACATGATGAGTATCATGCTGAACAAATTAAACGAATTTGGAAAGAAAGTTCAGGTCGATATGGTGTGCGTAAGGTCTGGCAACAATTGAAACGTGAAGGTTATATTATCGCACGTTGTACAGTTGCTCGATTGATGCAGAAGCTAGGTATACAAGGTGTTTGGCGTGGGAAGAATAAATACACCACCCGTAGCCGAGATGATCAAAAAAGAGCGGATGATTTAGTGAAACGTAATTTTACTGCTGATTATCCAAACCAACTATGGGTCGGTGACATCACGTATATTCAAACTCATTCAGGCTGGGTCTATACCGCCTTTATTATTGATGTGTTCTCACGAGCGATTGTTGGATGGAAAGTATCAACACGTATGAATACAGACATGGTGCTCGATGCACTATAGCTAAATACTAAATAAATCATTACAGTAATCTTTAAATAATTTATCAATATCTTTAACTCTAAACTTATTTCGAATCGCCTTGACTCGCGACCACATATTT
>NZ_LWRV01000062.1 GCF_009372215.1 Acinetobacter portensis
ATACTTTTGGAAACACCACCCAGTATTGAACGACCTTATGATGTAGTAAATGTTAGAGATAAATTGTGGTTAATATATTAATAATTGGTTCGTGCGTAACAAGAGATGCTTTTACTCCAATTTTTATGAAAGATGATTTTAAAGTAACTAATTATTTTGCAAGGACATCACTTGCGAGATTAAACTTTCCTGTATTAGATATTTCTACGGATCAAATCAAATTAGAATCAAAATTTCAAAAAAATGTATTGAAGCATGCTATATCAGGTGACCTTCTAACTATTTTAAAACAGTCTGAATTTGATTACATTGTTTTAGATGTTGTAGATGATAGATTTGGTTTAATAAAATTAGATGATAATGATATTTTTGTTACTTTCTCTGATGAGTTAAAGAGGGCTAAATTTATTAAAAGTGAAATTAAATCTAAAATTTTGCCAAATACAGAAGAATACTTAACTGCTTGGGAGTGTGGCCTTAAGAAAGTAATTGAGCTAGTTGGTTCAGATCGATTGATAATGAATAATGTTCAATGGGCTTCATTTACAAATGAGGGTAATCCATTATCAACGCCAGAGCGAATCGCCTTTTGTACTGAAGTAGTTAATGGTTTATATAAGGTGGCTTCGAAGTATATACCAGCTCAAAATTTCATAAATTATGATGCTAAGCTTTTTGTAGGAAAACAAAATCATAAATGGGGAAAATCTCCATTTCATTATGTTGATCAAGTATATTTATATTTTATAGAAAGATTAAAAGCAATTTGTGATCTGAATAGTTAATTACTACGTAGTTTATGACCATAAATCTCAGCCCAAAGTACAGCATACTTTGGGCTTTCTTTTTCATTTTCCAATGAGGCAAAAAAAGACTGTAACAGGTCAAGTTTTTTCATTTGACTATTGACAGAAATCTTACTTTGAAACTTAGTTTTAAAATAATTTTTATTGATTTCACGACATTGATAATATTGTTCCTCTCTATCTTTAGCATGAAATACATGTAAAAAATAAAACGGTGAAAGTAAGCTTTCTAAATAAGGTTTTGCCAGTAATGCTCTTAAACCGGCACTCATGAGTGGAGCTAAGTACGGCTCATCAATTAAAAGATCCTGAGTATATTCGATCAATTTTTTATGTTGAAATAAGCGAAGCATAAAATCAAAGTCTTCATAACCATGACCTACATAAGCCTCATCAAAACCTGTTATATATTTAACTGACGCCATATCTGTTAAAACAATAGAAGAAGGGAAAGCCAAATGTTGAATCAGGTCACGACGGAAATCATAATAACCATTAGTAAATTCTGATGTGGACCATTTCCCAATTTTTTTACTGCCATTTTTGCTTAAATATAGACATGGAAACATGCCTAATTGGGAGGGATGATTTACAACCTGTTTATAAGCTTCATGAATGATGTCTAGATCTGGCCAAATATCAATATCTAGAAATAAAACAAATTCTGTTTTTACTGCCTCTAAGGCAGTATTTCTAAGTTTAGCAAGAGAGCTTGCATCTGCATTAACAAGACATAATTCAAAATTAGCATGTGGTGCAATTAAATTCTTAACCTTATTGACCCAATGACGAGGTTCACTGTTACAACCGAAAATAATTTTTATTTTTGAACCAGAAAAGATACGAACATAATTTTTGATGCGATTATAAATATCTCTTGTTCTACGGTGTAAATCAATAGGAATCACAATAGATAAATCTAAATTTAACAAGCTTATTTCTCAGCTATAAAGATAAGGATGATCAATATTGCAGATTTTAAGAATCTGTTTTAACCACTGATGTGCAGTATAATTTTGATGTATATGGTCATATGCATAATTCACCATGTCCTGCTGCTGAGCAGTATAGCCAGATTGCAATTGTTCGAATAGCACTTGTGCATGATCAGCTTGATCTAGCTCAATACACATGTCTTTAAAACGAGTTTTAATCGAGAGGCTCGGATTACTAATAGCCAGTCTACCACACGCCATAATTTCAATTAAGCGGCGAGAAAACATGGTGGGAGAATTTGTAATCGTGTTTACATTTAAAATTTGTTGATAATTTTTATATATATTATTAACTTGATTGTATTTAATAGGTGGGAAGTATTTTACGTCTCCATCCAGTTCGGGGAATTTATAATAATTTTCATTAGGGTGTCTATTATAGAGATCTAGACCATAGGGTGCTGAAGCTGTAAAAATACGATTTTGCCAAGCGGTACGTGCCTCATGCATATTGTGCTGATATGTTCCCATAAAAAGAGATCTTTTGAGAGGAGTATGAATTTTTCGACTATGAAGTTGAGGTTGAATAAAAAATGTCATACTTTGGCATTTTGCACTAGGGGCATCTTTTAAGTAGCGAGGAATACTTAACTCATCGGTGGTCAGAATAAAGTCAAATAGCTGAGCTGCTTCTATAAACTGATCATAATGATATGGATCTTCTTTGTTCCAGAAAATTGTAGGAATATTTTTATCTTTACACCAGGAAACTAATTTCTTTAAATCATTGAGATTTCTTTCAGAATGTAGCGGATAATTTGCTACTTTGTGGCGCCATTCATCATGGTTGCCACGCCATGAAGATTCGACCAGTAACAAATCAATCTGGTTGCTTTTTCGATACCAAATGGGTTTATTCTGAATTAATTCAATATCTTTTTCAAATTTTAGATTAGTATGTGTGAACTCATCCAATATAGTTAATATACGTAATTTCTTCATAAATACTAATAGTCTACCAAAATATAACAATGTATAACTTTATCTAATTGTGTATTCTACAGCTTGTTTCTAAATTTTTATGTTATAAATTTATTGTATGAGATATTTCGGTTCTAAAAAATTAAAAAAACTATTCTATTCTTATTTATGTAACTTTGAATTAGAAGAGGGTGCAATGGGCTGGGGGAGAAAGCCTAGTTTTTTTAGAGCACAAAATATATCTAGCAAATTTGATATTCCACTTTATTGTTTAGAAGATGGCTTTATACGTTCTCTAGGCTTAGGAAAAGATGGTTTCTTACCTTTATCTTTAGTAGTTGATACTCACGGTATTTATTTTGATGCCTTTCAAACATCTGATTTAGAGCAATTGATTCAAGCTCAAGAATCTCTAGAGTTTAATGAACGTGCTCGAGTGAATATTAATAAAATTAAAGCATTTAGCATTACAAAATATAATCAAAAATTTCTTCAAGTTGATGAGAACTTATTTCAATCAGGCAAAAATATTTTAGTAGTAGACCAAACTTTTGGCGATCAATCCATTAAATACTCGGGGGCGTCTCCTGAAAGTTTTAGAAAAATGCTTCAGCAGGCAATAAAAGATCACCCATCTTCAACAATCTGGGTAAAGATTCATCCTGATGTTATTGCAGGAAAATCACAAGGGCACTTTTTATCAAGTGATTTAACTCATTCTAATGTCAAAGTGCTAAAAGAAAATTATCACCCTTTTGATATTATTAACTTAATGCAGGAAGTCTATGTGGTAAGTTCTCAATTGGGCTTTGAGGCATTGATGTGTGGAAAAAAAGTGCATTGTTTTGGAGTGCCTTGGTATGCAGGCTGGGGCTTAACAAACGATCATTATGCATCACTTGATATTTTAGACGGCCGTAGGGGTATTAACCGATCTTTAGAACATCTTTTTGTATGTGCTTATTTAAAATATTCGCGCTATATTTCGCCGGTAATTCAAAAGCGTTGTGAACTGGAGGATATTCTAGAAGTTTTAATTCCTAATGTAGAGCTTCAAAAAAAACTTTCTAATTCAATTATTGCCTATGGATTTAGTCCATGGAAAAAACACTTCATTCGAGATTTCTTAAATTTTCCTAAAATAGAATTAAAATTTAAAAAATTTTTTAAACCTCAAAAATCAGACCATATATTGGCATGGGGGAAAAAGGCAAAATTATTAAAAGACCAAGGCTATAAAAATGTGATTACAGTTGAAGATGGTTTTATTCGCTCCATTGGATTGGGCGCTTCTCTTATTCGGCCATGTTCACTCGTGTTCGATGAGATTGGTATTTATTATGATGCAACCAAGCCGTCAAAAATAGAAAATTTATTACAGACAACCAAATTAACTGCTTCTCAATATACACGTGCCCAGAAACTACGTAATTCATTAGTTGAGCTTAATATATCAAAATATAATGTAGGTAAAGTTGATAAGTTGAGTCGACCCGAAACGGATAAAAAAGTTTTGCTGGTAATTGGTCAAGTTGAGGATGATATGTCGATTCAATTAGGTGGGGTTAGCATAAAAACCAATTTGGAGTTGATAAAAGAAGTTAGAGCAAATAACAGGGATGCTTATATTATTTACAAACCACATCCTGATGTTTATGCAGGACTGAGAACAGGTAAAATTGAAGAAGAATTAGTTTTAAAATTTGCAAATCAAATTGAATTATATTCTTCTATTTTAGAATGTTTTGAAATCTGTGAAGAAGTTCATACTATTACTTCGTTAAGTGGGTTTGAAGCACTATTAAGGGGTCTTAAAGTATATTGCTATGGTTTACCTTTTTATGCTGGATGGGGATTAACCAATGATAAATTTAATTGCTCTCGAAGAAACAAAAAATTAGATCTAGAAACTTTGGTATATGTCACTTTGGTTGATTATGCTGTGTATAATCTGTCATCTACCCAAAGCATGAATATTCCTTTGGTGGCGCCAGAACATGTGATTTCTTATATTCAGCAGCAAATAAATACTCCTGAGAAAAAATATTGGAAATCATGGAAAGATGTTGTTATTAAATTTAGAAATGTAAAAAATAGGTAAGATTCATTCGTGTCAAAACATGTCGATAAATTGTTATTATCTCATAAAGTCCTACTTTTGCAGGGACCAATGGGGGATTTTTTTTATCGTTTGTCGAAATGGTTAAATAGTAAAAATATTGAATGTTATAAAATTAACTTTAATGGTGGTGATCGTTTTTTTTATAAATCTGATAAAAATGTTTTTGATTATAAAGGACGTTTAGATGATTATTCAGTTTGGATAGAGACATTTTTGATAGAGCATGATATTGACTCTATCGTTTGCTTTGGTGATTGTAGAAAGTATCATAATTTTTCAAAAATAATCGCAAAAAAAAATAATATTAATTTTTTCGTTTTTGAAGAGGGGTATATTCGTCCAAATTACATTACGTTTGAGCAAGATGGGGTTAATTTTTTTTCTAATTTTCTAAATTACTATAATAATACCGATATTTCAGAAAAAGGTAATGATTTAGTTGCTGATATCAATGATGTAAAGAATAGTTATTCAAAAATGGTCATCAGTGCCATAATTTATTATATTTTCGGAGTTTTATTTTCTTTTCAATATTCTGGCTATCAGCATCACCGTAATATTAGACCAATAAAAGAATTAGGGTGTTGGATATTATCGGGTTTTAGGAGTATTCAGAATAAATTATTTGAAAAAAATAAATTTAATCGTTTCTTGCAGCAGTATTCTAAAAAGTACTTTATTTTTGCATTACAAGTACATAATGACTCTCAAATTATGATTCACAGTGATTTAAAAAGTGTAGAAAAATATATTGTATTAGTATTAGAGAGTTTTAGCCGTCATTCGGATCCTTCGAAGCATCTAGTACTGAAACATCATCCGATGGATCGTGGTTATCGAAATTATAGTAAATTAATTAATAAATATGCTAAGCAATTCAAAATTGAAGGAAGAGTTCATTATTTTTGTGATGTTCATTTCCCTACATTGCTCAAACACAGTTTAGGATTGGTAACAGTCAATAGTACAACAGGAATTCAAGCCCTTTATCATAATGTTCCTGTAAAAGTGCTTGGTCACGCTTTGTATAACCTGCCAAAACTTACGAATCAATACGCTTTATCCGAGTTTTGGAAAAATCCAGATGAAGTTGATACTAATTATTTTTCTTATTTCCGAAAAGAGCTCATCTCATATTCTCAATTGAATGGATCATTTTATGGTATTTCTCCTTGGCAGGAGGCTTATATTAAAAAGAATCTGAAAGTGATCGAAAAAAGTTAGAGAAAAATACAATGACTTAAAAATCTGTATTTTTAATTTTTTTAAATTTAGTATTTTTACTGGAAGGTATTACTGTATAAATCTCATAATAATTAAGGTTTTGCATGTTTTTGGCATGAATAAACTTAAGCTCTACGGTACTTGATGGTTGAAGTATTATAACGTTTTCAATAAGTCTAGAAATAATTTGGCAACTCATGTGTCTCAGCTGACTCTAAATAAAAAAGAGCCTCTTAATGAAGCTCTTGATGGTATTAAGAAAATCTTTGATCACTCCAGTAACACGGTACTACAATCAAATTGTTTTCATGTAACCGTGACCATAATCGAACACCTAAATCCTGCTGCATGGTCTGCAGTGTAAAATTGGAAATAAGCAGCGTCGACTTCATATTGTCATAACGGCTATATAAAACCTTATGTACCATCTCTAGGCGTTTCTCATGCCGGTCATGCAGGCCATATTCATCAATCACCAATAAATCAAAACTGGAAAAATGGTCGATTAATTCTTTTTCAGAGCGTGAAGCATCTGACCAGGTGTCCATCATTTTTTGTGCAATTTCTGCACTGGTGTAGTAGCGTGCAGATTTCGTGCAGTTATGCAAAATATTGCGAATGATTGATGCACCCAGATGGGTTTTTCCTGTACCCGGTGTGCCGATGAGCAGCAAATTCGGATGATGGTCGGAAATAATTTGTTGTGCAAAGGCCTGACATAGCTTGATGGCATTGTCTTGTGCAGGACATGCAATCACATAATTCTTAAAGCCACGGTCTAGGTAGCGTTTATTGAGTCCTGAATTTTTGATTTTCTGTTGTAGCAATCGCTGTTGCAGCTCATCTGCATAGGCTGCATGTGAGTGATGGACGGTTTCTTTCGCACACAATTTACAGAGCCTGTGACCGGCAATTTCCATTAGAGGTATATGATGGGTAGGGCAAAGTGTTTCTGTTGTTTCTGCGCGAAACTGGAGTGTTTTAAGCATAGTATTCATGATCATTCTCCTAAATCCATTTGGAATTTTCTAAAAAATCCTCATTTTTTTCTTCAAAATTTGAAGATGAAGATGAAGATGAAGATGAAGATGAAGATGAAGGGCATGGTTCAAGCATGACTTGAGTAATACTCGGGCTCTTCTCAAGAGCTGCTTGAGCATTTACTTTTCGTTGCTTGGTTGATGCTTGAGCATTACTTGCGGATTTCCTCCAACGTGCTTGAGCTGCATTTTTAGCTTTATCAGATTTCATTTGCTGATTTTGCAATGCCTGGCTTTTTAAACTGGTTAAAAAATTTGAGTGAATCTGCTCAGATTCGATTTCAAACAATTCCAGGGCCATCAGTGTATTCAAAAAAGTTTTAGCCTTGGTCTGCTGTGGTAATTTCGTGATGCTGCAGACCGTTGCTAGATCATTGGGAATAGCCCCATTTTTCCAGAAATCCATCATTAACAGCAGTGCTGCACCAATTTGTTCTGCGGTCATTCGTGCAAATTTCGCTTGCAAGTCGCCAATATAGAGTGGCATCCAAATTGAAATATCTTTATGCATATTTTCACCTTTTTATAGGTATAGAGGGGCTAAGGTCATCAATTAGATGACCTTGTATATTTGTTTGATCAGGGAACTAGGCTCATTAACCGGAAACGGGCCTGTTGAGCCAAGTCATCGTAATGAGCTTGCCCTTCATCCAGCATTCGCTGTAGCCAGAGTCTTAATGCTTGGTGATCATCGAAGCATTTATTGATTTCCAGCAAAAAGGCCAGATTGTG
Source organism: Acinetobacter portensis (assembly GCF_009372215.1). Taxonomy (GTDB): domain Bacteria; phylum Pseudomonadota; class Gammaproteobacteria; order Pseudomonadales; family Moraxellaceae; genus Acinetobacter; species Acinetobacter portensis. Next base: position 7,841 of record NZ_LWRV01000062.1, read on the forward strand.
CAGTTTGGGAATGTGTAACTCTTGAATGAGTTCACGCGCGACCATATCTGCTTCTGGGCTAACGACTACGCCACCAAAGAAAGCTTTACTGTTCATGGGCAAGCTCCTCTGTATTTAGTCTCTCCAGCATGGCTTCAAAAGCACTACCATCGCGACGTGTAACATTCGGAATGTAGCGGCTATAGACTCGAAACAGCATTTCAGTGGTTGAATGTCCCAGCTGGCGTGCGATCCATTCCGGGTTCTCGCCTGCCGACAACCAGAGTGTTGCTGCGGTATGACGTGTTTGATAAGCACGACGGGGCTTTAGCCCTAAAAAGCGTAGCAGGGGATGCCAGATACGCTTGTTTACCAAGCGATAATCGAGAGGCCCACCATCACGATTGCAGAAAACAAAACTGGATTTACCATTATTTAAGTTTTTCTGTTGCAGAAAGGCCTGATAAACCCGATCACTCATTTGGATGGTGCGGTCAGAACCATAGGTTTTGGTTCCACCCAGCTCCCCATTCACCAAGGCTTCACGAATATGGATTTCCCGACGTTGCAAGTCCACATTTTTCCATTGCAGCCCATCGATCTCACTGGTGCGCATACCTGTGAAAAACCGAACAGTGTAATAAGGCTTAAAATCATCACGAACTGTGGCTAAAATTGCATGCACTTCCTTTAATGAAAAAGGCGTAACTTCAATTTTTCCTTGCTTTAAGTTCTTGATATTCTTATAAGGGCTGTCAAAATCATATCGTTCGGCAGCACTATCGAGTATCATACGAAGTGCTATCATAATCTGGTTGATTCTTGATGGTGAAAGGCATTCTTGGTTTTTCCCGTGAGTCACTTTGGCGAGGGATGAACGGAATCCAAGAATGTCTGACTTTTTGATATTAATAACCGGAATTGTGCCAAAGAAAGGGATTAAGTACTTTTTGATCACAATTTGAATTTTTCCCTTGTAGCTTGTACGCCATTCTATTTCTTTATCAGTGAACCAGATTTCACAGAACTTAGAAAATAGAGGTGTTTTTGAGCTGATTTCATTTACTCTGTTTTCTGCATTTTTGATTTCTTTCAAACGAGAACTTTTTGGAAAGTATTTAGTATAGTCAAAAATACCCAATAAGATTTCTGCCTCCATTCGTTCAATCGCTTTTTCAAGCTTTTTTCGATTTTGAGCATTGTCTTCAAGAGCCGTTGTTTCACGGCAACGGATGTTTAAGTATCGAAAATCGACACATAACTTACCGTATCTAGTACGAATAGCAGCCATAATTATGTTCTCCTTACTGAAGTTGTAGGCTGTGTAGTGAGCCTAAAGCGGTTTTAGTCATATCTTCTTCAATACGCTCCCATACATATAAAATTTTGCGACCACCAAAAGGGCGAATGTAATGAATGCCTTCGATTAAAACGCTATCCTTTAACTGATTACGGATAGTACGTTCGTTATAATGGATTCGTTCAGCCAATTCTTTTGTAGTAATATAAGTAAGATTCATATTTGTATCCTTTTATGAAGTATCACAATGATGTTATTTAAGACCATAATGCGATAATAAATGCATTTAATACATCATGCAAGTACTTTATTACACAATGGTGGTAATTAATGATAGTTTGTAACTTGCCAGTTCTTTTGGCAGAACGAAGAATGAAAGTAGCAGATGTTGCTAGAGAGACAGGGATGAGTAAGACCACACTACATAAGTTATATAATGGTCAATCAACTCGAATAGATTTTGAAACCATAGAAAAGTTATGCGTATTACTGAATGTTGAAGTGGGGGATTTATTAAAAATTAAGCAAAATGATGAACAAGATTTTTAAGAAAAATGAAGTCTGAGTTATAATTATATAAGTTAAATATTTGTTTTATTTAATATTTTTTGGTGACCAAATTTGGTCACCTTGGGAATATATGAAGTTAAAAATACTAAAATAGAGAAAAAGAAGGGAGTTCAGTTTTCTTGAAGTCTACTATCCTGATTATTGATAATGAAACTAATAAAATAAATATCAAAATAATGAATCTATAGATCTATATATGATGGGCTAGGGCACGTTTTGGCCACTTTTGGTCACGCAGCCAACTTATGAAAACATTTATCTATAATATTTAGTACTTTTATAAAGCTAGAAATTTTAATTTTTATGAGAAAATAATCTTAAAAATCAACAAGAAAAAAGCCCCCATCTTTCGATGAGGGCTTTTTAAATCTGGAGCGGGAAAGGAGACTCGAACTCCCGACCCCAACCTTGGCAAGGTTATGCTCTACCAACTGAGCTATTCCCGCGGAGTCTATAAAGTTTTTTAAATAAAAAACTAAATGAAAAAAATTTGAGCGGGAAAGGAGACTCGAACTCCCGACCCCAACCTTGGCAAGGTTATGCTCTACCAACTGAGCTATTCCCGCATGCCGTGTATAATACAGTAAGCAAAAATAGGGTCAACATTTTTATTCAAAAACTTTAATCGTTTGCATAAATAAAAGCCATTTTTATGTATAGCATGATGGATATGGGTAAAAAACATGCAGAGATTGGTTGTGTAGCCACATGGAACAGAATCATTATTATAATTTTTATTGAAAATGTCAGAACACGTTATACTCAATATGAAGATGGTTTAAATATATAAAGGTTAAATATGAGCTTGGAACAACAACTCAATGAGCGTTTACAAACTTTAGCACCCAGCTATTTGGATATTGTGAATGAGTCTTCAGGGCATGGTGGGTATTTCCCTGGCAAAGAATCGCACTTTAAAGTTGTTATTGTGAGTGAGTGTTTTACAGGTTTGCGTTTAGTTCAGCGCCATCAAAAAGTATATGCAGTTGTGGGTGAGCTTTTGGGTGCAGGAAATATTCATGCTTTGGCCATTCATGCATTTATTGCTGAAGAGTGGAAAAACCAAGATACATCTAGTCCGGAATGTGCGCATGCACCTAAAACATCATAAGAGGAATTTCTAGATGAACCCTACTGTTATAAGCACAATTCATGTTGTGGGTATTGCATTGCTTTTTATGGTCATTGTTGCTCGTTCAACGACTTTATTTAAAGGTACGCAAGGGAATCAGCCGAATCCATCTTTTAGAAAGTTATTTGTTGCCATTCAACATACATCTTTAACACTTGTTGTGATTACAGGCATAACTTTATTAGCAATGAATAATTTCCAAGTTGAAACTTGGTTTTATGCAAAAGTGGTTTTGTTCTTGGTTATGCTTTCGTCTTTAATGAAAGCTTATAAAAAAGATGACGCGATTTTATTGATTCAGCGTAAAGCAGGTTGGGGCATTGCTTTGGTTGCTTTTATTTCAATTTATGGATTAGTTTTGCTGAAACCTGTCTTTGGGTAATTGTTAGACACTTTCTTCTTGGTCAAAATGCATGTAGGTTAAACTACATGCATGAAATAAAAATAAATGGGGGAAGTGGATATGCTAACCAGAGTGATTTTTAACCAAAAAGGTGGTGTCGGAAAATCGAGTATTACCGTTAATTTAGCGGCAATTAGCGCACATCATGGCTTTAACACGCTTGTTATCGATTTAGACCCTCAAGCCAATTCTAGTCAGTACTTATTAGGTGATGATGCAACATATTCAACAGATAAGCCTGCTTTAGAGCCCAATATAGAAAATTATTTTGATGAGATTTTGGGTGCAAATCAAACGAAGGGTTTAATTGGAAATACCTTAAACAATCTTTTAAAAAATAGATCTAAGGGGCTAGAGGCTTTTGTACATCAATCGCCTTTTAAAAATTTAGATGTGATTCCTGCAAGCCCTAGTTTAGGCGCGTTAGCACATGCATTAGAGTCGAAACATAAAATTTATAAACTCAGAGATGCCTTGCAACAATTAGAAGGGCATTATGATCGAGTGTTTATAGATACACCGCCTGCATTTAACTTTTTTACTTTATCTGCCTTAATTGCAGCAGATCGGGTGCTTATTCCTTTTGACTGTGATGTATTTTCAAAACGCGCATTGCAAACGCTTATTGAAAATATTTTGGAAACACAAGATGATCATAATGATCAGTTGGCTATAGAAGGTATTGTAGTCAATCAATATCAACATCAAGCAAAACTACCACGTGAAGTGGTTCAGCAATTAAAAGATGAAGGTTTACCTGTGTTGGCAAGTATGTTGCCACCATCTGTCATAATGAAAGAATCTCATCATAAAAATCTACCACTTATCCATTTAGCGGCAGAACATAAATTGACGCAGGCCTATAAATTATTGTTCAATGAGCTAGAACAACATTTGAGATAATAATATGAAAGTACTCCCACTTATTTTACTTGCAACTAGTACTGTTTTTTTAGGTGCATGTGCAACGACCACTAAGCCGACTTATGTTTCACCAACTCAGTTTCAAGCGTTAAACTGTCAACAACTTCAAGCGGAATATAATCGAATTCAACAACATTTAGACAATGGCGTACAACCTGAAAAACGTACAGGTATGGGTGTTGGTGTTGGTTTAGGCGGTGGTTGGGGGCGTGGTGGTTGGGGTTTTGGTCCGAGCATTTCGGTTAATATGGGACAATCTTCAAATACCAAAAAGACTGAAATTTCTAAATTATTGGGTCAGCAAGAGGCAATTGTTCAGTCTGCTCAATTTAAGGCTTGCCCAATTATTGTAAGAAATAAAGCGACTTCTTAATTGAAATTTCACTCTGTTATTCGGTTTTAGATAAATAACAGAGTGAAACTATTAGCAAATGTTTCATACATAAAATAAATAAAAACAAATGTTTAAAATAATTTTAACTTAAAATGACCTCATTAGTTTTCATTTTGAAAAAGTCAATATCTTGTTATTTTTCATAACTTTCGTTTAATGTGTGCACCTAACTTTTGGTGTAAATGTGTTTAAATGATAGAAAATTGGCTTTTTGCTTTAGCAGTAATTGCTGTTTTGATGATCCCTGGACCGACCAATGCATTGTTGGCGAGTTCGGCACATCAGCAGGGTATTGCAAAAACAAGCCTCTTTATTCCAACACAATTGTTGGGCTATTTTTACGCAATTAGTTTGTGGGCGTTGTTCATTCATTTATGCTCTCCAACATGGCCACATCTCATCACAATTCTGCATTTATTTAGTGCGGCATATGTTTTGTGGTTAGCATTTCGTTTATGGAGGCTTTCATACTTAGAACAGCATAATCAGCGCCATACCTCTATTCGTCCCCGCCAATTGTTTTTTGCGACTTTAAAAAATCCGAAAGCTTTGTTATTTGCAGCAGGAATTTTTCCAGTAGAAACTTGGGATAATGCGACCAACTGTATTTTGGTGTATGCCGTATTTTGTTTGGTTTTAGTGCCAACAGCTATGTTTTGGATGTCTTTTGGTCGTGCAATTTTATCGGGACATTTAAATAAAATAAAAGCCGATCAATTTTACAAAGGATCGGCTCTATTACTCATTGTATGCATGTTGCCTGTTGTGGCACGATTTTTTTAATCAGATTTTGACTTAAAAAACTTCTGTTTTGCAAAACCAATAATGCCAGGTAATACACTAATAATAATAATACCGAAAATAAGATGCGTGAAATTATCTTTAACAATTGGCATATTGCCAAATAAGTAACCTAAAACAATAAAAGATGAAATCCAACAGAAACCACCAATCACGTTATAGCTTAAAAAGTATTTGTAATTCATGTGACTTGCGCCTGCAACAAATGGCGCAAAAGTACGAGCAAATGGAATAAAACGGGCGAAAATAATGGTTTTACCACCATGCTTCTCGAAGAAGTTTTGGGTTTTAACTAAATGTTGCTTATTAATAAACCGAGATTCAATTTCAAAAACACGTGGCCCAATATATTTACCAATGTGGTAATTCAATGTATCGCCAAGTACAGCGGCTAAAAATAATAAAGCAATAAGTACCCATGGGTTCATAGCCCCTGTAGATGCTGCAAGCGCACCTGCTGCAAATAATAAGCTATCACCGGGTAAAAATGGCATAACCACTAAGCCTGTTTCAACAAAGATAATCAGAAACAAAATAGCGTAAATCCAGACCCCATAATTGGTAATGAATTCGAGTAAGTGATCATCTACATGCAATATAAAATCAATGAGTTCCATTAGGGCTAGACACTTAAAAATGTAGTCAAATCCTAGCAGTCCATGTCGTGAAAGTCAGTATTAAAAAATAATTATTTTTAATCGTATTTGTTCTAAATATAAAACGATGGGTGTTAATTTTGCGTATTTATTCCACAAATTTTGAACGTTAGAATGGGCGCATCTTCAGAAATGATCCAATAATAGGTTTTAAAATGTTTAATCCAAATGTTGTTGTTAAAAATATTGTGAATCAAAATCAAATGAATGCGATTGTAAGTTTGTTAGCACGTCTTTTAATTGCGTATATTTTTATTGTTGCAGGCTTTGGTAAAATTACAGGCTACGCTGCAACTGCTGGTTATATGGAAGCAATGGGCGTTCCTGCTGCATTATTGCCCCTTACGATTTTAGTTGAATTTGGTGGTGGTTTGGCGTTGCTCTTTGGTTTTCAAGCACGTTTTACAGCTTTGGGTTTAGGTGTGTTTAGCTTAATTACCGCATTTCTTTTTCATGGTGGTGCAGACGATGCAATTAACTTAATGAAAAACTTATCTATGGCGGGCGGTTTATTCTTTCTTATGTTACATGGTGCAGGAAAAATCAGTTTAGATCATTTGATTGAAAAATAATGCTTTGAATAGATCGAACAAAAAAGGCTTCTATTAAGGAAGCCTTTTTTACTTTACAAAACATCAGCTTTAACATGAGTCATTATTTGCTTAAATATTAAGCTTAATGATTAAGTGGATAATGAATATGAAAAAAGTAGCATTGTTTGTTGTATTGGCTAGCTCAATGGTTGCAACGGTAAGTGCATGGGCAGGCAAAGATGATCACGTGATTATTCAGGAAGCTGCAAAGAATCATGTTCAAATCATTAAAGCTCAAAAGTTAGCAGATGAAACTGCGGTGACTTTAACTGGCACAATTACGAAAAAAATAACTGAAGAAAGCTTTGAACTTAAAGATTCAACCGCTTCAATTTTATTAGATGTTGATGATGATCTTTCTCGTGCAATAAATTTAAAAGTGGGCGATCAAGTGAAAGTGATTGGCGAAGTAGATACGCATCGTCACAGAGCAACAGATATTGAAGTTGTTCATATCGAAAAAATGACACATTAATTTTTATTATATCGTTGGTGTTTTTTAAGCATATAAGTTTGAAAAATACCTTTTTATTTAGCTTGTCCGAATAGTGTGCGTAGTTGCTTTAAAAATGTTAGAATGTCGCGCTTATATTCGTTGCCTGCATAGTTGTTTGCCATGACTACCAATACCCAAATTACTGAAGATCGTATCCTTATCTTGGATTTCGGTTCTCAATATAGTCAGCTTATTGCACGTCGTGTACGTGAAGCTGGTGTTTATTCAGAAATGTACGCATTTGATATGTCTGAAGAAGACATTCGTGCATTTAACCCAAACGGGATCATTCTTTCAGGTGGTCCAGAAAGTGTTTATGAAGCTGGTAGTCCACGTGCCCCTGAAGTTGTGTTCAACTTAGGTGTGCCTGTTCTTGGTATCTGCTATGGCCTACAAACAATGTCACAACAACTTGGCGGTAAAGTAGAGCCGGGTGATGTGCATGAATTTGGTTATGCAGAAGTCGATATCCAAGTACGTGACAAATTGATTGGCGATCTTGAAGATAGCGCTAATCAATTGAAAGTGTGGATGAGCCACGGTGACAAAGTAACTGCAATTCCAGAAGGTTTCCAAGTTACTGCAAGCACACCAAGCTGCCCATTTGCAATGGTATCTGATGAAGCTCGTCGTTTCTATGGTATCCAGTTCCATCCAGAAGTAACTCACACGGCTAAAGGTGCTGAATTACTTTCTAACTTTGTTCACGGTATTTGTGGTTGCCGTAACTTATGGAACTCTGAAAATATTATCGATTTACGTGTTGAACAACTTCGCGCGCAAATTGGTGATCAAAAAGTATTATTAGGTCTTTCAGGTGGTGTAGATTCATCTGTTGTGGCTGCATTACTTCACCGCGCAATTGGCGATCAATTGACTTGCGTATTCGTAGATAACGGTTTACTTCGTTTGAACGAAGGCGAGCAAGTAATGGAAATGTTCGCGAAAAATATGGGTATCCGTGTAATTCGTGCCGATGCGGAAGAGCGTTTCTTAACTGCGCTTAAAGGCGAAGTTGATCCTGAGAAAAAACGTAAAATCATTGGTCGTGAGTTCATTGAAGTATTCGCTGAAGAAGCGCGTAAGCTTGATGGCGTAAACTTCCTTGCGCAAGGTACGATTTACCCAGACGTAATCGAATCTGCTGCAACTAAGAACGGTAAAGCACATGTGATTAAATCACACCACAACGTGGGTGGTTTACCTGAAGATTTAGCATTCGAATTGGTTGAGCCAATCCGTGATTTGTTCAAAGACGAAGTTCGTCGTTTAGGTACAACTTTAGGTCTTCCGTTTGAAATGCTTTACCGTCATCCATTCCCAGGTCCGGGTTTAGGTGTTCGTATTCTTGGTGAAGTGAAAAAAGAATATGCTGACATTTTACGTTTAGCAGATGCTATTTTCATGGAAGAGCTTCGTGCAAGCGGTTGGTATGACAAAACTGCTCAAGCATTTGCTGTATTCCAACCTGTAAAATCTGTTGGTGTTGTTGGCGATGGTCGTCGTTATGCATGGGTGATTGCACTTCGTGCGGTTGAAACAGTTGACTTTATGACAGCTCGTTTTGCTCATCTTCCATATGACCTTGTAGACAAAATCTCTACTCGTATCATGAACGAAATTGCTGACGTTTCTCGTGTTGTGTATGACGTATCGTCTAAACCACCAGCGACTATCGAGTGGGAATAATTTCCTAACGGAAATGATTCATTAAAAAAGGACGCTTAGGCGTCCTTTTTTATGCCTATAATATTGAAATAGAGAAAATAATTTTTTACAGGGAACTTATGTCTTTTTTTTCAATTCGTACGAACGATCAGGATTCAATTAAAAAAATTTTGGATCATGAAACTCAAATTATTATTCCTGGAATTACATGGCTATTTGATAAAGTTGCAAAAGATGATTTTGTTTTTCTTGTACTCAGTGGAGAAGATGGTAGAAAACGAGAAACTTATTCAAATGGTTTAAAAGCCATTGCTAAAATTACAGATAAGAGAGTTGATGAATATAAAGATGAAAATAAAACAAAAATAAAATCATATTCTATTCACTTGAATATCATTAGTTTTTTACCAGAAGTTATTACAAAAAAAGACTTTTATTTATATCCTGACTTATTAGATTGCCCGAGTATTGGCCCTGAAACAAAAAATTCACCGAACCAAGCATTAGGACAAGTTGAAGCAGGTCTTAGTGTTTTACAGGCCATTCATGACTTATATCCAGCTTTTTTACCTGATGAATTATTGGATTTGATTCCTCAAGATTCAGTCCTTAATAAGGCCGAATTAAAAGATACACACAAAAGCCCTTTGATCACTACATCGCAAATATTAGACCGAGATATTTTGGTTGGTGAATTTGTAAAGTGGTTTAATCAAGAGGAAAATTATAAAAAATCATATGGTGGGTTAGCTCATGAAAAAGTCATCTTAAGTTGGGATGAAATCTTCTTTGATAAAAAACTCTTTGATATTGATATCAAAAATATAGAAGAATCGAAAAATGAAATAAAAATTTTAAAAAAGCAGATAGATGAAAGTAATATAGAGTGGAATTCTTTTAATGAATGCACCAGTAGGGGAGCACCTAGAGCAGTTTTAGGTGATAATAATTATTTAAAATTTTTAGATGAATTTGATTTCTCTCAATTCATTATTTGTGAGCAATATACTTTAGAATATGTGCTGAAAAAGGGCTGTTTTCTGGATATTGCAACTTTACAAAAATATTTGATTCAGCTTAATGATAAGAAAAATATCATTTTGCAAGGCCCGCCAGGAACCGGAAAAACGTGGCTAGCACAGCAGTTGGCCAAAGTCATGGTCGAATATCCGAATGCAGAGAATATTCAAAATGTGCAGTTCCATCCAAACTATGCTTATGAAGATTTAATTCGTGGCTGGCGTCCGCGTTCAGATGGAAAATTGGAATTGATTGATGGTCCATTCCTTCAAATGATTGAGGTAGCGAAGAAAAATCCTGAGCAAAAATACGTATTTATTTTCGATGAGATTAACCGTGGTGATCCATCCGTCATTTTTGGTGAAATGCTAACTTTACTAGAAAACAGTAAACGCAGTGAGCAATATGCGATGAGTCTGACTTATCGTAAATATGATTTAGAGAAAATCTATATACCTGAGAATCTTTATATTATCGGTACGATGAATACTGCAGATAAATCACTTAACCATATGGATTTTGCATTTAGACGTCGTTTTAGTTTCTTTAACTTAAAGCCAATGCTGAATGAGTCATGGGTAACATGGCTACAAGAACAATTTGATATAGACCTTGCTGTTACGGAAAAAATCCGTAACTTTGTTGAGGGCTTGAATCAACAGATTGAGAAAAAAAATGGTGCTTCTTATATGCTGGGTCATAGTTTCTTTGTGCCGACGCATAAGTTAGGAGATACCGCTGAACAAATCTTGTGGATGCAAAATGTCGTTGAAAATGAAATAAAACCATTGTTGGCCGAATATTGGTATGACGAATTAGAGCAACTCGAAAAAATTAATTTTTAATATGGGTTGCACCAGCAATGTCTAAAATTATTCCTATTCAGAATTTATGGTTTTTATTGTTATATGCATCTGAGTATGTACATGAACATGCAACCAATAAATTCGATACAGCACAAGCTGATGGCTTGGAAAATCTGATAGGTATCGTACTTGTAGAGCATTTAGATGATTATATACAGCAACACCTACGTAAACAGCTACGTTCTAAGCAGGCAGAATTAAGTGTCGTAAAGGGCAAAATTAATCATTATCAAACTGCAATTAGACAGTCTTTATCGAAAGGACGCGTTTTCTGTTCGTATAATGAGACGACTTATAACACAGCTCGCCATGCATATATGCTGAGTGCTGTAGAGCTGGTTTTGAATTTTCAAGTTGAGAAGGAAATACGAAGGAAATTATCTAAAATTCAGTTTGAACTGAAAAGTTATGGCGTGGTTGCGAGCCGTGTGTATCGTGTAGAACAAGATCATTTTTCAAGCTTTGAGCATGTTTGTAAGAAAGCCATTTATTTATCCAAACTGATTCATGACATGTATATCATGACAACGCAACTCGGTGAGCATGTGCAGCCTGAATTAATGTTGAGTGATGAAAAACTCAGAAAGGTATTTGAAAAAGGTGTTGCAGGCTTCTTCAAGCTCAATTTGGATAGAATAATATATCGAGTCGTGTCAGGTAAAGGTTCAAAAATCGATTTAGATCTAAAACATCCAATCAATGGGGTTGAACATTATTTCCCAAATATGGCTCTGGATATGATGATTCGAAGCAAACAAAAGCTATTGGTTATCGATACTAAATTTTCCGACATGCTGAAGAGTCAGTATCGAGATACATCACGAATTAAAAGTGATTATATTCGGCAAATTTATACCTATGTCATGAGCTATAAGTTGAAAGAACCTGAAACTCAATGTTCAGGCATGCTTCTGTATCCAGCAATTGATGAAAACTATTCTATGTCGATTGAAATGTTGTCAGTACCACTTCATTTTTATACGGTGGATTTAAGTCAAAAAATACCAGAAATCCACCAACAATTAATTGAAATGGTGAATCACATTTTTAGCCTTGAATCACCTTCAAAATCTGCTCTCCAATCCGTTGAATCAATGGCATAGTGACAGAGTTACCCGCTTGCATATATAAAGCACTATTCGCCATTTTTTCAGGGAAAACCATTTTGTCTACAGGGTAACCCTGAAAAGCAAAGCACTCTTTCGGGGTAAGTTTACGAATTCCATAGTCATCAACAAGTAAAGGTACGTTATGCCCACCTGCACCCATATTTGCAGTTAAAGTCGGGCAAACATTACTTTTGTTTTCACGTACGTAAACACGACGCCATTGATAGAGAGTATCACGTGAAACCATACTTTCTTTAAGTATTGGATAGTACATGTGCTCAGGCTTGTAATAATATTTTTGATCAACCTGTTCTTTTTCTAAAAAGTTATGAATTGTTTTTGTAAGTGGAATTTCATTAGGAAAATCAAATTCAGCATGATTTGGAACTTTAGCTTCATGAAATGCCACAATAAAGATACGTTCACGATTTTGCGGGACATTAGCATGTAGCATGCTGTTTAATACTTTGTAGTAAACAGCATAGCCTAGATTTTTCAGTGTATTTTTAATGACTTCAAAAGTGTTTCCTTTATCATGAGAAACTAAATTTTTTACATTTTCTAAAAAAATCACTTTAGGTTGATGTTTTTCAGCAATTTCTGCAATATCAAAAAATAACGTACCACGCGTTTCTTGAAAGCCTTTTTGATTGCCTGCAATAGAAAAAGCTTGGCATGGAAAACCCCCACACAAAATGTCAAACGTCTGAGGAATTTTTTGCTTAGTTTCCTCTAAAGTAATGTCACCTTCAGGATATTCACCATAATTTTGAAAATATGTTTCTTGAGCATGTTTATTCCACTCACTTGTGAAAACGCAATGCCCATTGATATTTTGTAATGCCATGCGGAAACCGCCAACTCCAGCAAATAAGTCAATAAAAGTAAAGTTAGATTGCAGGTTGTGAGGAAATGGAGGGCAAGACAAGGTTTGTGGCATTAAAAGCTCTATACTATAGTTGTGACTATGTGGGATATTCTAAGATAATTTAGAAATATTAACAGCTATTTGATATGAGAAAACATTACATTCCACAAATATAAAACTAAAGAAACTTAAGGCAATATCATAAGTAATAAAGTCATTCTATGGATAAGAGTGACTTTCATGGTGTACCCATAAAAATAACGTTCTATTAAAAGAATATTGTAGACATTGAACTTCAACACACTCGAGATAATAAGACCAAATGACTCTTAGCGTATTTGATTTATTTAAAATTGGAATTGGCCCATCAAGCTCCCATACCGTTGGTCCCATGCGAGCAGCGTACCAATACATCAATGCTTTGAAACAGCAACAATTGCTGAGTAAAGTACATCGCATCAAAATTACATTATACGGTTCACTATCTGCTACAGGCGTTGGTCATGCAACAGATCAGGCAACCTTACTTGGTCTAATGGGTTTTAGCCCTGAAACCATAGATACGAATAAGAACGCTGAATACTTTAATGAAATCGAACAACAGCAAGCTTTGAATATTGATAGAAGACATAAAATTAAATTTTGCTCAAAAACAGATTTAATATTCTCGAACGAATCTCTACCGTACCATCCAAATGCAATGAGCATAGAATCTTTTGATTTGAGTGGGAAAGTCATCTATGAAAATACTTATTATTCGGTAGGTGGTGGATTTATTTTAGATCATCAAGAAACGTCACAACCTGTTTCGACAAAAGTAACTGCCGATGTTCCATTTCCTTTTCAAAACACGGCAGAGTTATTGGCACATTGCGATGCGCAGAACTGTAGTATTAGCCAAATCATGATAGAAAATGAAAAAAAATGGCTAAATGAACAGCAGATTCGTGAAAAAATCCTTTCTATTTGGGCGGTCATGCAGGAATGTATTCAAAATGGTTTGACCAATGAAGGTGTGCTCCCTGGTGGCTTGGCAGTGAAGCGACGTGCTAAAAAGCTTCATGCAATGCTACAGAATCATACGCGTAAAGAGCTAATCTTTTCATCTTTCCAAGCAATGGAATGGGTGAATTTATATGCCTTAGCGGTAAATGAAGAAAATGCCGCAGGTGGACGTGTTGTTACAGCACCAACCAATGGCGCATCAGGCATTATTCCTGCTGTACTTTATTATTATTTAAAAAATGACCCTTCCATTAACGATGATTTAATCGTTCGATTTTTCCTTGCAGCCGCAGCGATTGGAATTTTATGTAAGTTAAATGCTTCTATTTCGGGTGCTGAAGTTGGTTGCCAAGGCGAAGTTGGATCTGCTTGTGCAATGGCTTCGGCAGGGTTGGCTGAGATGTTTGGTGGTACGCCTCAGCAGGTAGAAAATGCTGCTGAAATTGGACTAGAACATAACTTAGGATTAACGTGTGATCCTATTGGTGGATTGGTACAAATTCCATGTATTGAACGTAATGCTATTGCTGCTGTTAAAGCAATTAACGCGGCACAAATGGCTTTACGTGGTGATGGTGAGCATTTTGTATCTTTAGATAAAGTTATACAGACCATGAAAGAAACAGGGAAGGATATGTCTGAAAAATACAAAGAAACATCTAAAGGTGGTTTAGCAGTCAATGCAATTGAATGTTAGGTCATCTGAGTTGTTTATTAACTCGCTTTCATCACTAAATTACGACCTGCCGATTTTGCGGAATACAAAGCAATATCGGCTTGTTTAATCGCATCATCTAGAGTATTTTTATGGTAATCAACGATTGTTACCCCAACAGATACAGTAAAATAAACAGGACCATGCCCATGAACAATAATAGGTGTATGTTCAATTTTTTGACGTAGTCTCTCCGCGATTAAAAAAGCATTACTTTCTTTCGTATTTGGTAACAAAGCAATAAATTCCTCACCTCCATATCTAGCGAATAAATCACCTTTGCGTAAAACAGTTTTGCACACATCAGAAATTTTTTTCAGTACGCCATCACCAACATCATGCCCATAGTTGTCATTAATAGATTTAAAATGATCAACATCAAATATGAGCAATGAAATGGGCTTTTCAGTAATTGAATTTTCTTCAATTGCATTTTTGGCTCTGCGTTCAAAATATCGACGATTATCTATGCCGGTGAGCATATCTGTATGCGCCATTATTTCTAAAATCTGACGATTAAAACTATCTAATTTATGATGTAAAAAAATACTTCTAGATTTATATGTAGAGCCCCAGCTCATGACTAAGCTAAAAATTAAAACAGGTATATAACTCAATAAGTAAAGAATAAATTGTCCTACAACGCCATCAACAATATGGTAAACACCAACGAAACTTACAATAGTAATGAGAAAAGAAGTAATGAGAGCAGGCATAAAGCGAACTTGAATACATAAGTTTGCTAAAACAATAAAAACCAAAGAAGAATAAATATAAATGGGTACATTGGGGCTTGCCGATAGGTTAACTAAGTAAAACCAAAGTGCAGAAGCACCAATAATTGAGCAAGGTAGAATTAAATCAAAAACTTCAACTTTCCTATAATATTTATACAGATATAAAGTTGTTACAGATGCAAATAAGGTATAAATAGACTTATATAAAACAGCAGTCAAACCAACGTCAGAAATAACAAACCAATCTGCAATGCTATATAAGGCATAAGCAAATTGTCCAATTAAATTGATATGTAATAGATATTTAAGCTTTAGATCTTTTTGGTATTCTAAATATTCATGATGATATTGTTGTGGGATGCGAGCTAACATTGTTTTCAATGCTTTTCGTATAATTAAGCGAGACTCTTGCTCATATTCTTGATACATCACAGTAATACGCCCCAGAAAAAATATAAAAAAGATGCATGAAATTGCAAATAAAAATTGATTAAAATATGTTCATTATCTATTTGTATATTAATTGTAAATATAAAAAAATGAAATAAATAAAGACTATATAAAACAATAAATGTAAGTTTTTGTAAAAAAAATAAGCAAATAGTGATCTAAATCTTGGTTGTGTAGCGTAATGTGTTAATTATATTAGTTTTATAAAGTAAGGAATTTCAATGATATGAGTGATATTCTGAATAGTTGTTAAAAACTATCCTATTCATGGAACTCTGAGTATTAAGATAAAGGTGGGCGTATTAGAAATTAAAGACTACTATTTAAATGTACCGTGTAGCCACTTTATTTAAAAATAGCCATTAAGATTCAGGGTAAACTCATGACAAATACAAACTATACAGAACTTTCAAAGTCAGATGATTGTGAAACGATCATTAATCAGTTTATTCAAGATATCCCGCTTCGAAATGCTGAAATTGGTCGCGGTACAATTATAAAACGTGCCTTGCCAAGTCGCCATAAAAGAATGATTGGTGCTTGGTGTTTTCTAGATCATGCAGGTCCTGTTAGTTTTCCAAAAGGTGATGGCTTAGATGTTGGACCACATCCACACATTGGTTTGCAAACATTTACTTGGATGATTGAAGGCACAATGCTGCATAATGATAGCGTTGGTTCTGAGCAATTAATTCGACCTAAACAAGTCAATTTAATGACGGCAGGCTATGGTATTTCTCATACTGAAGTTGCACCAGATAGCGAAACAAAAATGCATGCAGCACAGCTTTGGATTGCATTGCCTGATGCCAAAATAAATATGGCACCACGTTTTGATCATTATCCAGAATTGCCTGTGGTTGAAAAAGATGGTGTTGAATTTACTGTTCTGGTTGGTGAGTTCTTAAATGCAAAATCACCTGTTGCAGTACATACAGAACTTCTGGGTGTAGACTTAGCAGTAAAAGAAATGGCAACAACGCGCTTAAAGCTTAATCCTAAATTTGAATATGGATTTATGGCATTAGAAGGCACAGCAACAATTAATGGACATGAATTAACCCAAGATAATATGGTTGTTTTAGAGCCTGGTGTGATTGAAATTGATGTTCAAATTCACAGCGATTCTCGAGTTCTATTGTTGGGTGGTGAGCCATTTGAATCTCCAATATTACTGTGGTGGAACTTTGTTGGTCGTACACAAGAAGAACTACAGCATGCACGTGAACAATGGATTAATAATGATGCGCGTTTTGGCACAATTCCAAATTACCAAGGACCTCGTTTAGAAGCCCCAACATTCCCAGATCGAATGCACCCATCAAAATAAAACAAGGATATGATTATGGCAGTTATTGCAAATGCAAAAGTACAAACATTACAAGCACCATGGTCGGGTGAGGTAACAAGTGGTAAACATCAACTTATTACCGATAAGCCAGAATCTTTTGGTGGGCAAGATAAAGGGTTAGCACCTTATGATTTAGTTTGTGCAGGATTAATTTCTTGCACCATGATCACTCTGCGTATGTATGCTCAGCATAAAGGAATTGAATTGGGTGAATTCACTGTAGAGGCGGACTTTAAAGCCAATAAAGAAGGTGAAGAGTGGATGGAGCGTCGTCTATATTTTGTAGATTCATTAAGTGAAGAGTTACAGAAAAAAATTTTAGATATTTGCTCAAAAACGCCTGTAACTAAAACGTTATTACGAAGTTTAAAAATAAATACGGTATTGGTATAAAACTAAAAGGAAATATTTCTAAAACAAGAGATGTTTCCTTTTTATGCCTAAACAAATGAAACAAAAATAAAAAAGAGATCAATTATGTTAACACTCCATCATTTAGAACAATCACGTTCCTTTCGTATTCTTTGGGCTTTAGAGGAATTGGGGCTTGAGTACGATGTCAGACTGTATAAGCGATTGCCAACATTTGCTGCACCGCCAGAATTAAGAAAAGTTCATCCCTTGGGTAAGTCGCCTATTTTAAGTAATGAAGATGAAGTGATTGCAGAATCTGCGGTGATTTTAGAATATTTACAAGAAAATTATGATTTAGAACAAAATTTTAAACCAAATACAAAATCAGATTTAAACCAATATCGATATTGGATGCATTATGCCGAAGGTTCGCTTATGCCATATTTGGTGATGACTTTGGTGCTTACAAATGTGCCTAAACATGTACCATGGCTAATTAAACCTATTGCTAAGAAAATTACAGGTGGAATTAAGACAGGATTTACCCAACCACGTGTGAAGGAACATATTCAGTTTTTAGAAAATTATTTAGCGAAAAATGAATTTTTTGCAGGTGATTTTTCTTTTGCTGATATTCATATGTCATTTCCACTGATGGCAATACAAGATCGTATCGGTGGGAAATATCCAAATATTAATGCTTATTTAGAAAAAGTGAAGCTTAGACCTGCATATAATCGGGCTAAAATTCGCGAGCAAAATTTATCTAAACTATAGAATTTAAAGAATAAAAAAGGGTGGTGTTTCAAAAAGTAT
>NZ_LWRV01000063.1 GCF_009372215.1 Acinetobacter portensis
CGATCTAATTTTTATCTAAGGGATTTTTAATAAATATACTTAAAACTTTTTGTAATGCAAATTTCTGTTTTAAATTTTTATTGTGTAAATCAAGATCGTTATGACCTTTTTCTGGCAAGTAAAAAGCATCGAAATAATGGCTTATGATTTCAGCTTGTTGCTCAAAATTAAATTGATTAAATTCTAGATACTGATCATCACAAATTAAATCATAACCATAAGCTTTCGCCTTGTAATAACCACCTCGTAGACCAATATCTATTCCTCTAAGGGCAACACTTAAACCTAGTCTATATTGCCAAACATGTGCTATTTCATGAATAAACCAAATTTTATTTGATGACGTAGATTTTGAAAAATCTTTAATTTTTTCATAATGCTTTGTAGGGAAATGTATGTTTCCATATGGTGCCATAGCATTATTTGATCTATTTGGAAGACCTAAAAGCCCACCATTAATAATTCTAACTTTTTCATAATCAATAGAGTTTTTATAAATCAACTTAGCTAAAGATATTTCACCGCTGGTTAAATATCTATCACTATCTACTTTAATCACCGTTGGATTCTTAGCAGCTTCTTCTTTCGCTTTTTTTAATACAGCTTGATACCATTCAGTCATTACTTTTACCAACAATGCGAATATCTATTTTTTCACTATTCGTTCCTGTAATGAGTTGAGTCATACCGTTTTCATCAGTCGTACCCGTTAAAACGAGTTGACCATTTTTATAAACTTCATATTTCCCATTACGTACTGGCTCATTGGTTACTTCACTTTGTAGTAAAAAACGTTCCGCAAACTCATGACTTTCTTTATTTAGAATTAGACTACTAATTAAATCCATACCAAGCGCCTTACTTCCAGTTGTACTAAAAGCAAGAGTTTGATTACCAATAAAAGTCGCACCACAACTGGTTTTATCACCCTCAAAAACCATTTTTTTACCCATCACTATTTTGGTGCTATCTGTACCAATAGCAGAAACGGTCTTTTTACATAATGGACAATAATGGGTCATACCATCTAAATGAATTTTTTTACCGTCAATTGTAAAAGTATCTAAAAATTCAGAAACTACACCACCATGCGTTGTAGTTGCGCCTTGAGTAATAATCGCTTTCATATGTTTATCTTCTTTTTTATAAAATTGAGCTTTAAATTAATTATTAATAAAATGTGTTAAGTAGTTCTCATTTTTTGAATATATCAAATATTTTTATAGAGTGTCTATGAGTGTCAGCGGAATATAGAAAAATTGCTGTCCTTACCTTTAAAAAGAGTTTGATTTTTCTCATTTAATGATTAAAAATAAATTATAAATATTAAAAAAATATCATTTTTAGAACCTTTCAGATACAAAAAAGCACACCGAAGTGTGCTTTTTTTATTTGCTCGTGAAATTAATGACGGGCAGCTTTCGCTTCATCTACCGCTTTAACAATTGGCGCTTTCACCAACGGCTTAGGCGTAGAAACAAGACCTAAAGCTAAAATCTCATCAATCGATTTAACTGCTTTAATTTCCAATCCTTCTTTCACATTGTCAGGAATTTCAATTAAATCACGAACGTTTTCTTGAGGAATAAAGACAAGCTTAATACCACCACGGTGAGCAGCAAGTAACTTCTCTTTTAAACCACCAATACGCATCGCACGACCGCTCAAGCTCGTTTCACCTGTCATTGCAATATCAGGACGAATCGCAATTTTAGTAAACGCAGAAACAAGCGCAAGTGTTAAAGCCAAACCTGCTGATGGACCATCTTTCGGTGTTGCACCTTCAGGTAAATGCACGTGAACGTCAGTTTCTTCAAAGCGAGAAGCTTCAATACCAAGCTCATCTGCACGAGTACGAACCACAGTCATTGCTGCTGTAATCGACTCTTTCATGACATCGCCAAGCGAACCTGTCGTAATGAACTTACCTTTACCTGGCACAGCAGCAACTTCAATATTCAGAAGTTCACCACCAACCGAAGTCCAAGCAAGACCATTGACACGACCCACTTGAGCTTCTTCTTCAGCCATACCAAAGTCAAACTTATGCGGACCTAAGTAATCAGGCAAGTTTGCAGAGGTCACTTCAACTTGAAGATTCTTCGCTTTTTTGCTTACCGCTTCTTTAACCACTTTACGTGCAATTTTAGACACTTCACGCTCTAGGCTACGAACACCTGCTTCACGCGTATAACGCTGTACGATGTCTCGAATTGCTTCTTCATGAACTGTTAATTCTTTCGCACGTAAACCATTGTTCTTAATTGCTTTAGGAACAAGATAACGGTCTGCAATATTCACTTTTTCATCTTCTGTATAACCCGGAAGACGAATGACTTCCATACGGTCAAGAAGTGCTTCAGGAATATTCATACTGTTTGCAGTACAAATGAACATCACTTCAGAAAGGTCTAAATCAAGATCTAAATAGTGATCGTTGAACTTACTGTTTTGTGATGGATCAAGCACTTCAAGCAATGCAGAAGCAGGGTCACCACGGTAATCTTGCGCCATCTTGTCAATTTCATCGAGTAAGAACAATGGGTTCTTAACGCCTACTTTTGTTAAAGATTGAACAATTTTACCCGGCATCGCACCAATATAAGTACGACGGTGACCACGAATTTCAGCTTCGTCACGTACGCCACCAAGCGCCATACGAACAAATTCACGACCTGTTGCTTTCGCTACAGATTCACCAAGCGACGTTTTACCCACACCCGGAGGACCAACTAAACAAAGGATAGGACCACGAAGTTTTTTCACACGTGATTGAACAGCAAGATATTCAACAATACGTTCTTTAACTTCATCTAAACCATAATGGTCAGTGTCAAGAATATCTTGAGCTTTCGCTAAGTTAATGCTGACTTTGCTCGCTTTATTCCAAGGCGTATCTAAAATTGCCTCGATATAATTACGAACGACAGCCGCTTCACTTGAAGCTGGTTGCATTGCTTTTAATTTACGGAATTCAGATTCAGCTTTTTTACGCACATGTTCAGGTAAATCTGCTTCTGCTAAACGACGTTCAATTTCTGCAACATCATCTTCAGCACCGCCATTAATATCGGAAAGTTCACGCTGAATAACCTTCATTTTTTCATTTAAGAAGTATTCGCGTTGATTCTTTTCCATTTGACGTTTTACAGAATCATGCAAAGTTTGCTCAATCTGTTGTTCTTCAGATTGTTGCAATAAATAAATCATGACTTCTTGTAAATGTGCTTCAAATTCATCGTGTTCTAAGAACTTTTGTTTTACATCAATATTCAAAGGAACACGTGTTGCAACAAAGAATAATAATTGCAATAAATCGTCAATTTTATTTGCCGCAGCAATCAATTCACGTGCATTACGTAATTTTGCTTCAGCATATTGAGCAAACAAAGCACGTAATTCTTCAATACGAGTAGACTGCGTTGCAGCATCAACAGCAACAGTCATGTCGCTTAAACTATGTTCCGCTGTAAGATAATCATCGTTATCGATAATTTTCACGAGCTTAGAACGATGTAAACCTTCAATTAATACTTTTATACAGTTTTCATCATTTTCATGATTCACAACTTGGACAATCTTCGCGACAGTACCGTATTGATATAAGTTGTCGTGATCAATTTCTTCTGTGAGAGAGTCTCTTTGTGCAACAACAAATACTAAATTGTCATTGTTACGAGCGACATCAACAGCCTTGATCGATTTTTCACGACCCACAAATAAGGCAATTTGCATGTGAGGGTAAACGACCACGTCACGTAACGCTAAAAGCGGTAATATGCTTGGAACTGGAGATTCTAAGCTTTCTTCATTCATAATATTTTCAGACATGGGCACTCCTAATGAGTAACAACGGTGTTGCCATGTTTTTATAGTGATGTGTATTTAAAAAATTACAAGGGTAATGCGAAATAAAATCTATGAAATTTGACTAAATATGTGATTTTTAAGTGATACATATAGATTGAAAGATGATTTAGCGTTTAAACCGATACAATTTTGTCGGTGTAAGTAAAGCATCTAAGGGTTGATCCCATGTTTGCCGTTGTAGTTTGTGTCTAATATATTGAAATTCATGCGCTAAACCTAAACGATAGGGTTTGTGAGTAGAATTTGCTAAGGTTTTATCATAAAAACCACCACCCATGCCAATACGTGTCCCAACCGCGTCACATGCCAATAAAGGCAGAATCAGTAAATCTAATTGATTAACATGAAAACCACGACTTTTTCGAGGTTCTTGCATACCTAAAATATGGTTAGCAAAGCGTTTATTTCTATATTGATGTTGTGAAATTTCAACCCAAACGAGTTTTTGATTCATATTGCAAATAACAGGTAAATAAACACGTTTAGATTGTTGAAAAGCCAGTTCAATGATTTTCTTTGTTTTAACTTCACCAAAAGCATCTAAATAAATACCAATATGCTTTGCAGATTGAAACTGATGAAAACGTCGAAGATGATTCAAAGCAAAATTTTCAGCCTGTACTTGCTGAAAAGAAGAAAGCTGTTTGCGTTGCTTACGAATTTGACGTCTTAACTCGTGCATGAATGATCATTTATAGATGAATGATGGAACAATTGTACTGTGTAAATATTAAAAATAAAGCATCTATATTTTTATAATTAATAAGTCAGTCTAATTTAAATAATTAGACTGACTAAAATATTTATTTTTGGATAATGATTGGATTTGATTCATTATCGATCGATAAAACATAAGTTACATATTTTAACTGATTATTTAAATCTATTTTTAGTTCGTATTTTGAGCATTCATTTGTGCAATTTTTAGCTTTTAAAATATATTTATTTGGTTTTAAGTAGTAAAATGCTTCATTATTGGTAAAGAATTCTCCAGATTTAAAATCATCTACATATAATTTAATTGGACAATCTTGATTATTGTCTGTTTCATCTTTGCATAATTTATCATCACGTTGGACGTGGATTTTTATGCTATCTATCTTTTTGTTTTGAAATAATAAATCTATTGGTTTTTTGTAATTGTTTTGTTTGTTTAATATACTGCAAGAGGATATTAAAATACACAGGGTTGTATAAAAAATAACTTTATTTAGCACGATATTTGACCTTTGTTAAAACAATATTAACCATATAGTAATCAATTAATTTAAAATTAATTAAAATAATGAGAACCAATAGTATTAATTAAAAATATTGTGTGAAAAATAACACTTTGTTAATATGTTTACTAGATGTTACATAAGATATGGTTATTTTTTAGATGAAAGATGTAGTTGTAGTAAATAAATTTTCACTTGATAAAAAGAGTTTTAATGAGGAGAAATTAAGCTTAAATACAGCTTCAATTGTTCATCTAAAAGTTAAGAGAGAGGATGTCGCTGAGTTTATTCAGCAAGGCAATACTTTGATTGTTAAATTAAAAAATGGTGAAATTTTAACTTTAGAAAACTTTTTTGAAAAAAATAAAGAGAATGTAACTTCAGATTTGGTTTTTGAAGATGATGCGTGCGCATTCCTTTGGTTTAATTATGAAAATGGCATTGCAAGTTTTAAATCAATTTCAGGTTTAGAAGAATTACTACCAGCAATGTCTACATCTGTGTTTAGTGGTATGACACCTTGGTTGTTGGGTGGAGGGGCTGCACTTTTAGGTGGCCTTGCTGCGGGTGGTGGTTCAGGTTCAAATGACAATAATCCTGTGCCTACACCTGAAGTTAAAATTATAAATATTAGTCCAATAGACTCTTCTGAAGTTGGTAAAGGGGGAAGTGGGTCTGTCATCAGCGGTACAGCAACACCAAATTCAAATGTTGTTGTGAAAGTAAATAATGAAATTCTTGGTGAAATTAAATCTGATGAAGATGGAAATTGGGAAATTCCAACATCAAAACAGATGACTGAGTTAGAAAATATTGTTGCTGAAATACCCTCGAATAAAGGAAACCAACCGCAAGCTAAAGATGAGGTTGAGCGACCAAAAATTAGTATCGACTTTATTGCAATGGATAATGTTATTAATTCTAAAGAAAGCTCTCTGAAAGATGGTGTACCCTTATCTGGTTTTTGGGTAGGGGCGAGGGATGATGTAACTATTAGAGTTATCGTTAATGGTGAAATTTATACTGTAAATAATGGATTATTGCTTTCAAAGGATGGAACATGGAATTTAAAAGTACCTAGTTCTATCTTTAACGAAGGGATGAATAATAATGTGACTGCGGAGATTATTCATAAGTTAGGTATTGGAAATGAAGTAACACAGCTTGCGCTTGTTGATACGCGGGTGCCAAAAGTTGATGTGAATATTGTGAATGAAGTTGATGGTTCTGGTAATTTAAATATTGTAAAGGCGATATTTACATTTGATGAAAAAATTAATGAGGATTCTTTTTCCGAAGCAGATATTAAAGTAGATGGTGGGAAGTTAGTTGCTGGAACTTTGAAAAAAGAAACAGATGATCAGTGGACTGCTTATATCGAATTTAAAAAAGGTGATAGTTTACAGGTCTCAGTGCGGCCTAAAAGTTATGAGGATTTGGCTGGGAATGAAGGAGTTGCTGGAGCTAATCAGTATATTTCCATAAAAATTAATGATGTAGTGCCATCTAAAGTTGAAGACAATCAAGATATAGTTATTATTAAAGGAAAAACAGAACCCAATAAAATAGTTTCTATTCAATTAGATAGCGAAGAAAAAATTTATACGACTTCAAATAATTATGGGGAGTGGGTTGTTGAAAGTAGTAAAAATATTAATGAAATTAAAAAAGTGACCGCAACTGTAAGAGATGTTGATAATAATGAAATTAATAAAGATGAAGTGGACCTTCCATATGTTGCTATACATACAATAGCAGAAGATGATTTTATTAATCTTGCAGAAAAGAATGAATACATTAAAGGTAAACCGCTAGAAATAAAAGGGACAATGAGTAATCCTGATTACCCAAATGTAGTGCTTATTGTAGATGTGGAGGGTAAAAAATATATTAGTAATGTAGACCCAGAACTGAATTTAAATAAAGATGGTACTTGGGTCTTAATGCTTACAGACACTAATGATTTACTATCTAATACAAATTTTACAGTTACAGCACAAGCATTTGGTCAAGACACATTGGTTATTTCAAATACTGCTAAAAGAACACCTAAAATTGATACAAAAGTGCCTAATGTAGAGGTGGATATTGTTGAGAAAAGTGAATCTATTGCTCAAGTTTTTTTTAAGTTTGATGAAGAAATTCGCGAAACAACTTTCACGCTTGAAGATATAAAGGTTGAAGGTGGAAAGACTATTCAAGATAGTTTGAAACTGAATGATGATGGACGTTGGTCTGTTGATGTGAATTACCAAAAAGGTCAATTACTAGATGTATCTGTGATTCCTGAAAGTTACACAGATTTAGCAGGTAACGTGGGGGGCGGTAATTCTGATGTATATATCTCGATTAAGATTGATGGTGCTGTACCTTCAAAGAGTTTGAATGGTAAAGATATAACGATAATTTCTGGAAAAACGGCATCAAACCAAGAGGTAGAAGTTACTATTCCAGGGGGGCAAGTTCTATTAACCACATCTAATGAAAAGGGTGAATGGAAAGTCCAAACAAGTGAGCCTTTGTTAGAAGGCAATACTGTTACAGCAAAAACGAAGAACCAAGATAATGAGGTTATTCAAGATGAAATTAAACTTCCACTTGTTGTAATTAACAAGATTGCAGAAGATGACGTTTTTAATATTAGAGAAACTAATGAATATACTAATGGTAAGCCCTTGGAAATAACGGGAACGATTAGTAATCCTGATTACCCGAATGTAGTGCTAGTAGTAAATGTAGATGGTAAAAAATATACAGAAAAATCAAGCCCGGAACTGAGCGTAAATACAGATGGTACTTGGGTATTAACACTTACAGATACTAAAGATTTACTATCTAATACAAATTTTACAGTTACAGCGCAAGCATTTGATCAAGATAAATTGGTTATTTCAAACACTTCTGAAAGAACACCTAAAATTGATATAAACGTGCCAAGTGTTCATGTAGAAATAATTGAAAAAAATGGCTCAAGCGTAGATGCTTTTTTTACATTTGATGAAGAAATCGATGAAGCTACATTTAATGTCTCAGATATTAAA
The DNA here is from genome assembly GCF_009372215.1 of Acinetobacter portensis. GTDB lineage: Bacteria > Pseudomonadota > Gammaproteobacteria > Pseudomonadales > Moraxellaceae > Acinetobacter > Acinetobacter portensis. The sequence continues at coordinate 8,132 of NZ_LWRV01000063.1, forward strand.
GTAGATGGTGGAGTGATCTTCCCTGAAAGCTTACATAAGAATGTTGATGGACGATGGTCTGTAGAAATTAAGACTGAGAAAGGTCAGTTATTAGATGTATCTGTGCTTTCAGAAAGTTACACCGATAAAGCGGGTAATTTAGGACTTGGTGAATCCGATCAGTACATTACAATTAAGATTGAAAGTGTCATACCATCAAAAGATGAGAATAACCAAAATATAACGAAGATTATTGGTCAAACTGCACCTGATCAATATGTAGCGGTGAAGATCCCTGGTGGAGAGGTAATTTATACAAAATCAAATTCAGAAGGTGAATGGATCGCTCAGACGAATAAAGAGTTAATTGATGGAAATACAGTTGTTGCTGTAACTAAAAATGAAGATAACAAAGACATTCAAGATGAAGTTAAGCTTCCATTTGTTGCAATTAAAGTAATTGCTGAAGATGATGTTTTTAATATTAATGAGGTAGAGGAATACAGTAAAAATAAGCCACTCGTAATCACAGGTACACTAAGTAATCCAGACTATCCAAATGTTGTACTTGTTGTGAATGTGGAGGGTGCAGAATATACAGAAGGTAAAAGCCCTCAACTTACAGTGAATGAAGATGGTACATGGGCATTAAAACTTTCAGGAACTGGTAATTTGCTTGCAGGCAGCACGATAAATGTTACTGCACAAGCTATTGATCCTAAAAAATTAGATACTTTTGGAAATCCAATTGTAATTTCAAATACTGCAGAAAGAACACCAGTAATTGATAAGCAAGCACCAAGAGTAACAGTCGATATTGAAGAAGTTGACAACCAACAAGTAAAAGCATTTTTTACATTCGATAAAGAAATTAATGAGGACTCATTTACTGTAGATGATATTAAAGTAGATGGTGGTGTTTTAATTCCTGAAAGTTTAAAAAAGAATGATGATGGACGCTGGTCTATTGACGTTAAGCCAGAAAAAGAAGGTCAACTTGTAAAAGTAGCGGTTAAGCCTGAAAGTTATATAGATTTAGTTGGAAATCTGGGTAATGAAAATTACGATAATTTTATTACAATTAAAATTAATGAAATCAATACATCTAAGGATCAAGTGAATGATAAAGATGTAACAACTATTAAGGGTATCACTGCACCTAATCAAGAAGTCGTTGTATCGGTCGAAGCTTTAATTGATGGTGGTGTGGTACTCAAAGAATTGACTACACAATCTAATGAGGATGGTATTTGGAGTATTTCTACAGATGAGATTTTAGTAAATGGGGGAAAAATATCCGCTAAAACTAAAAATCAAGATGATGTAGATGTGCAGGATAATACGGTTATTCCAAGTATTACGGTTGACCCAATTACAGACGATAATATTATTAACTTAAAAGAAAGTTCAGGTCATGATCCTATTATTACGCTTACGGGTAGCTGGTCAGATCCGAAGTATGATGTAACCATTTCAGTTCATGTAAATGGACAAACCTACACTGTTGATAATGGGCTTATGGTATCTAAGGATGGTACATGGTTTTTAAATGTTTCAGCTTCAGATTTTCTAGAAGGTGGAAATAATAGTGTAACTGCAAAAATTATTAACCAATTGGGTGGGCAGAATATTGCAACTCAAAATGTTGAAGTTGATACGCAACCACCAACTGTAACTGTTGTTGTTACTAAAGATGTTGAAGCTACAGAGAATATCGCAAAAGCAATATTTGAATTTGATAAAGAAATTAGCAATAAGTCATTCACCGTTGAAAATATTATTATTAATGGTGGAGTATTAAAACCTGAAACACTTCAACGAAACTTAGATGGAACTTGGACTGTTGATATTGAATATGATAAAGGTCAGCCTTTAGATGTTTCTGTAAATACAGAAAGTTATAAAGATAAAGCAGGAAATATTGCTAATGCTATTGATGATAAGCTTATTACGCTCAAAATTGAAAGTGTGGTTCCATCTAAAGAGAATAATACAAGCGTTACAATTATCACTGGTCAAACATCAGCGCCAAAACAAAAAGTTGTTGTATCGCTTGAAGTAATTGAGGATGACATAACTCGGACTAAAGAAATAGAAGTTATATCAAATACTGATGGTAGTTGGAGTGTGACCACAAATGAAATTTTGGAAGAGGGAGTACCCGTTATCGCTGTAGTAAAAGGCAGCAACGAAGTGTCTCTAGATCAAGATGAATTTGTAGTTCCACTTGTTGTTATTGATGTTATAGCAAAAGATGATGTTATTAATATCCAAGAACATGCAGAGTATCGTGAAAAAAATGTTGTTGAGATTACGGGTAAGCTTAACAACTCAAATTATCCAAAAGCAGCACTTGTTGTAACAGTTAATGATCAAGAATATGTTCAAGGTGTTAATTCTAAACTTACTGTGAATGAGGTGGATGGTACTTGGACTTTAGCACTACCTTATTCAGAAGCACTATTTAAAGATCAAGACATCGATGTTAAAGCTTATTTTGTTGATCCAGATAAATTAGATTCTTCTGGTAAGCCATCTATTGTTTCAAATGTAGCTGAAAGAACACCAGAAGTTGATGTTGTTGCTCCAAAAGTGAAAGATATCAGCATATCTGAAAATGGCATGATCACTGTTCAGTATGATAGTGATGTTGATCCGAAAAGCATTCAGTCTGACAATATAAAAGTTACAAATAATAAAGGTGAAGTTATTTCATTGGAATTTTCTGTTTCTGGTGATGGTTTAACTTATACGGCTAAAGTTCCTGAAAATGTGGATCAGTCTATTAATGTAAATGTTGGAAATGGCTTTAAAGATTATGCAAATAATAATGGTGAGCCAAAATCGATTTTAAATCAGAAAGTTGAAACAGTAGCACCAACCGTAATTGTTACTTTAAATGATGATAATACGGTTACATTTAAGTTCTCTGAGAAAGTTAAGGACTTCACGGAACGCGATGTTTATTTATCTCAGGGTCAAATTATAGATTTACAGCAAGATACTAAAGATCCTACAGTTTGGACTGCTAAAATTGAAGGTCGTGTAACAGACAAATCACTTAAAGTATCGGTCAATGATGAAAGTTATACAGATTTAGCTGGTAATCTAGGGATAGGTGATAGTGATACGAGTGACCCAGCATATTGGGTAAAAGATGATAATGGACATTCTATAACTGTTAAAACTGGGCTTAAATCAGAGTATTGGGGATATCGTGAAAATATTAATGGCATTAAATATGATGGAGATAATTTAACAAGCTTAAATCAAGTTCAAAACTTTATGTCGACTCATACACCAACAGTGGTTTTTGAAACTAAGGCATTTGATTTTGAACTTTCAAATTATGGCTTAGGGCAAGCAGGTAGAACTAAAGATAAAAACCATCTTATTACTTTTTTAGGTAAAAATGCTGAAAATATTGAATATAACGGGTATCAACATACTTCAGATGCCATGATTAAATTCACAGGTTATATGAATTTGAATGCAGGATCATACATCTTTAGGGTGACAGGAGATGATGGCTATCAAATTAAAGTGAATGGTAAAGCAATTGTAATTAAAGATGGCAACCAAAATGCTAAAACAGATTATTTCCTAGTCACAGTGACTGAGGAGGATGCTGGTTGGCAACCTGTAGAAATTTATTATTGGGATCAGGCTGAAAGAGCTACATTAAAAATTGAGCTTGCTCAATTCTCTAAGAACCTATCCAGAATA
>NZ_LWRV01000064.1 GCF_009372215.1 Acinetobacter portensis
ATGATTTATGAAGGAAGTCTACTATTTTGGGTTTCTTATTCATCATTTTTTATTATTACTTCTCCATCATTAACCACCTTCCAACTTGAAAGATTTTTAGCATGGTTATTTTCAACCTATACCATAGTTTCTTGTATTTCAATTTGGAGATTTGCCAATTTAAAATTTCCTAAAATTGAAAAACTACTATTCGCTATATTTCTTATTGCAACAATTGTATTTATTTCGACTCCCGACCTATATCTTAAACAAGCCATTCAAGCCTTTTTTATAATAAATATGATTGTTTTTTTATTAGAAAATTCCACTTATCCATTTTTAATTTATAAATCTAAGCAAATTGAAATTTATTTAATGGCTGCTTTACATGCTTTCTTTGTGCCTGTTGCATTACATGATGCTTATATAATATTGACGTATCAAAATGAATTTTGGTCGCCATTTATTACACCATTTACTGCTATATTTTTAGGATTATTATTAGGACTCAGATTGTATCGCAATAATAATGTGATTTCTAAATTCAACCAAACACTGACTGAAGAAATTAATCATGTAACACTTAAATTAAGTACATCATTAAATTCTCAATATAAACTCGCTTTAGATAATATTCTACTACAAGAAAGAATTAACTTATCAAGAGATCTTCATGATGGAATTGGTGGTTCACTTGTACGTTCAATTGAATTTGTGAATAGAAATGAGCATCTAGAAAAAGATAAATTTTTATCAATTCTAAAGCTACTTCGTAATGATCTACGACAAATTATTGATCAAGGCTCTAGTTTAGATGCTCAGACACCTGAAAACCCAATTTTATGGGCGGCTTCTACCCGATACAGATTCATGGAAATCTTTGATGAACTTTGTATTGTTGCACATTGGAATTTACCACTGGAATGGATTTATCCACCAACCTCTTTGCAATGTTTAACCTTAACTCGCGTACTTGAAGAAGCACTAACTAATATTTTAAAACATAGCCATGCAAAAATTATCCATATATCTCTCATTCAAACCCAAAATGATTTAACGCTAAATATAGTAGATGATGGTATTGGATTCGATACCGATTTGGTCTCAAATGCTGCACATGTAGGATTACATAGTATGAAAATGCGAGTGATCCGCCTTGAGGGTCTATTTGAAGTTAAATCTTCAAGTAATGGAACAATCATTAAAGTAAGATTTAAAAAATCATAAAAACTATATTGTAATAAAGCTTATTATTCATTTTTATTAAAGAAATGGTGCGGCCAGCGGGACTCGAACCCACGCCACAGGCTTCGGAGACCTGTACTCTATCCAGTTGAGCTATGGCCGCATGCTTGTGAATGCGCACATCATAACAAAAAAAAGCAGAAGGTAAAGCACCTATATATAAGTAACTATTTTTAGTGCTTATACTTTATACAACGTTCTAAATTTACAACAGAGTATTTCTCTTTATTGGCTTGGTTTCTGAACCAAGATCACTCACAATATGCCTATTATTCACCTAGCGAGAAATACATGACTGATGCACTAGTGCTAAAAGATCTGTCTAAGACCTATAAAAATGGTTTTCAAGCTTTGAAAGGCGTAAGTTTAACTGTACCAGAAGGCGAATTTTATGCACTTCTAGGACCAAATGGTGCAGGAAAATCAACGACCATTAGCATCATCAGCTCATTGACTAAAAAAACTTCGGGTTCTGTAGAAATCTTTGGTCATAATTTAGATACCCATCCATCGCAAGCAAAACAATGTCTTGGTATTGTGCCTCAAGAATTTAACTTTGGTCACTTCGAAAAAACATTCGATATTTTAGTGACTCAAGCAGGTTATTACGGCATTCCTAAGAAAGTTGCAGAACAACGTGCAGAACAATATTTAGAAAAATTGGGGCTTTGGGATAAACGAGCAGTTCAAGCTCGCATGCTTTCAGGCGGTATGAAACGTCGCTTAATGATTGCCCGTGCCATGATGCATAATCCTAAACTTCTTATTCTAGATGAACCAACAGCAGGCGTAGATATTGAACTTCGACGTTCTATGTGGGATTTCCTCACAGAAATGAATGATCAAGGCACATCTATTATTCTTACGACACATTATTTAGAAGAAGCAGAAATGCTGTGTCGTCGAATTGCAATAATTGACCGTGGTGTAATTAAAGAAGACACCTCAATGAAGAACTTCTTAAATCAACTTAATGAAGAATCTTTTATTTTTGATTTAGCACAACCGATTCAAGCTCCTGCTTTAGACATTATTGGTGTGCATTTCAATTTAATCGATGCTGTGACGTTAGAAGTTACTATGGATAAAGCGCATAGCTTAAATGAACTCTTCCAATTACTTGAAGCTCAAGGAATACAAGTTCGTAGTATGCGTAATAAGTCGAATCGTCTTGAAGAGTTATTTGTCAAAATGGTCGAAAAAAATCTAGATGGAGTAGCGCAATAATGAATTTCACTCAACTTAGAGTTGCGCTTTATACCCTTGTTCATAAAGAAATCCGTCGTTTTATGCGCATTTGGCCACAAACGTTATTACCACCTGCAATCACCATGAGCCTTTATTTCGTGATTTTCGGTAATTTAGTCGGGTCACGCATTGGACAAATGGGTGGCTTTAGCTATATGCAATTTATTGTGCCTGGTTTAATTATGATGGCGGTTATCACCAATAGCTATTCCAACGTATCTTCAAGTTTCTTTAGTGCTAAATTTCAAAAAAGCATTGAAGAATTGATTATGAGCCCTGTACCTCTGCATGCCATTTTATGGGGTTATGTTTTAGGTGGTGTTGCTCGAGGTGTACTTGTTGGTATTATTGTTACAGCAATGAGCTTATTTTTTACAGACCTTTATATTACCAATTGGTTTGTGACTATATATACAGTACTTATCACCTCTTTCTTATTTTCATTAGGTGGTTTTATTAATGCTGTTTATGCAAAGTCATTTGATGATATTTCAATTATTCCAACCTTTGTACTTACACCACTCACCTATTTAGGTGGCGTATTTTATGCCATTTCAGCATTAAGCCCATTTTGGCAAAATCTATCTTTAGTTAACCCTATTGTTTATATGGTCAATGCTTTCCGTTATGGCATTTTAGGTCATAGCGATGTGAATGTTGCTCTATCTTTAACAGTCATTACATTATGTTGTGCTGTGCTTTATGGCATAGCGTACTATTTACTTTCTCGTGGTTCAGGAATGCGTGAATAATGAGCGTAGAAAAATCTTTATTGGGTAAAGACACCCATTACCCAACACAATATCAACCCGATATTTTATTTCCCATCTCTCGTGAACAAGCACGTGAGTCTTATAGTCATATCAATCATATTCGTCAGGGTAAGGATTGGTGGCATGTTTTTGAAATTTCATGGTTAAACGCACATGGAATTCCTCAAGTGGCGATTGGTCGTTTGACACTTCCAGCATCATCACCCAATCTCATCGAATCGAAATCTTTAAAGCTGTACTTTAATAGTATGAACTTTACCAAGTTCGACTCTAAAGAAGCTTTTATTGCTACTGTAGAAAAAGATTTATCTGCGGCTGCCGAAGCTGAAGTGACAATTGACTTATTTGATGCAAATGATTTAGACATTGCACAGCCTGAAGGCATTTGTATTGATGATCTTCTACCTGAGCGTTTGGAAAATCATCCAGATTCTTCTTTATTAAAACTTGATGATTCAAATGAAGATGTTGAAGTTCAGCTTTATTCACATTTATTAAGAAGTAACTGTCCAGTCACTGGACAACCCGATTGGGGTACTGTATTTATACGATTTAAAGGTAAAAAGCCTTGTTACAGAAGTATCTTGGCTTATATCATTTCGTATCGTCAACATAACGGTTTCCACGAACAATGTGTGGAACAAATGTTTGCCGATATTTGGCAAAACCTGAAACCTGAAAAGTTAATGGTTTATGCAACTTATACACGTCGTGGCGGTTTAGATATTAATCCATGCCGTGTATCTGACTTAACATGGATGCCTCGCCCAATTCGATTGGCGCGACAGTAAAATAAACAACATTGAGGTTGAACAACTATGCCATTTTTTGGATTTATTCCATCTAAAGAACTTTTAGACAGCATTGAAATAGCACAGCAAAAGAAAAATTCAAGTGAGCCACTTTATCCACTACGTGATAAAACAGCTTTACTCATTAATGATGAGATTATTGATGCAATTTTGACTGAGCTTGTTCGTCATTTTCCACCAAGTGATAAACGAGATACCGCTGAAAAATTGGCAGGTTATGTGAAATCTACTGTTGCAGTTTTACTTAAACAGCTCATGAGCAAAGCTTCTAATGATGTTGTGAAACAATCTATTGAATTTTCAAAAAGTAGCTTATTTAAAGATGCTGATGGAAATTTACGTGTTGGTGAAAATCTAGATGCAAGTTTGGTGACAAACTTAAAGATGACTTTCGCTGAAATTAAAGCTGGAAATGATGTGAATAAAGCAGCTTTGTCAGAATTGTATAAACAATTTGCTGAAGCAACTGTTCGTCACTTTATGATCGACTTTAATAAAACACTCGATTTAGGCATGATTAAACGCAAAGCTGCCGATCTTGGTGCTTCTGCCGTAACAAAAGCCGTGCATATTGCAACCGACAAAATCTTTCTTAATTTAACTAAAGATGAATTACTGACTGTTGCTGAATATCATGACAGTTTGTTTCACAACTAAACACCTTTATTCTCTTATCTCCATTAAAACCTAGCATTGCTAGGTTTTTTTGTATCAATATTTTTAGATTCATTATCACTCTATAATTTCCTGTGATAGCATCCAAAACATTACAATTAATCCTATATTTAGCTATGTCTTCAGACATCCAGTATAAATTTTTGCGCTATTCGCCTCGAAACGGTTTAGGCAAATCAAATAAAATGTCTTTTTTCCAACGTCTACATTTAGACCCTTGGCTGTGTTTGTATATTTCACTTACTGCTTTACTTGGGTTTGTCACGCTATATAGTGCATCTGGTGAAAATGTACTCATGCTATCTAAGCAAATCATGAGCTTTGGCATTGGTTTTATTGTGATGTTTATGCTTGCACAAATACAACCTAAAATTTATGAATCTTTTACACCGTTCTTTTATGGTTTTGGCTTGCTTGCATTAGCAGCTGTCTTTGTTATTGGTGAAGTGCGTATGGGCGCACAGCGTTGGATCGACATTCCTGGTTTTGGTAGCGTTCAACCCAGTGAATTTATGAAAATTGCTATGCCAATGATGGCTGCATGGCATTTATCAAGAAGAAGCTTACCACCGTCTTTCTTTCGTATTATTATTACTTTAGCACTCACCGCTTTACCATTCCTCATGATTGCAAAGCAACCCGATTTAGGCACATCTGCATTAGTGCTTGCCAGCGGGATTTTTGTTCTTTTCCTAGCTGGCTTATCCTGGCGTTTAATTGCTGTTGCAAGCACGGCTGTTGCAATTGTTGTTCCCTTTCTTTGGGAGTTTTTACTACACGATTATCAAAAGAAACGGGTCATGACTTTATTCAATCCTGAAGCAGATGCATTAGGATCGGGTTGGAATATTATTCAATCTAAAATTGCCATTGGTTCTGGCGGTATTTCGGGTAAAGGTTTTTTATCAGGTACACAATCACATCTACATTATTTACCCGAAGGTCATACAGACTTTATTATTGCGGCATTTTCCGAAGAATTTGGTTTTATTGGCATTCTTATCTTAATGCTACTTTATTTTGCAATTATCATGAGAACTATGCAAATTAGCATGTGTTCTCCAGATAATTACGGTAAATTGCTTTCAGGTGGCTTAGGACTCGCCTTTTTTGTCTATGTTTTTGTGAATGCAGGCATGGTTAGCGGTATATTACCTGTTACGGGAATCCCTTTACCGTTTATGAGTTATGGCGGTACGGCAATTATTACGTTAATGGCATCTTTTGGCATCGTTATGTCAATCCACACACACAGATAATATGTTTGGAAATTTGTATTTATGTTTACTCAAAAATTTTATAAAAAAATAATGCATTTACCTTTAATACTCGGGGCTTTTTCACTAACGAGTTTTTGTCATGCCAATGACTTTAAATCAAACCCTGAGTACCAAAACTTTAAACAAAAAACCATGCAAACTTACGGTTTAAGTGATGTTCAAATAGATTGGGCAATGAATGGCGCCAAGAATCTTCCCAATATTATTAATATCATGAATCGTCCAGGTGAAAGTAAACCTTGGTATTCATACAAAACTAATTTTCTATCCGAAGGTACGATTCGTCGTGGTGTTACATTTAAAAGCCAATATGCAGATACATTAAACCGTGCTGAACAGCAATTTGGTGTGCCTCAATCCGTTATTTTGGGAATTTTAGGCGTAGAAACAGGTTATGGCTCAAATAAAGGATCTTTTATTACCCGAGATGCTTTGGCAACTTTAGGCTTTGGCTATGAACGTCGCGCACAATACTTCCAAGATGAACTCGCTGCACTCATTGCTTGGTCTTATAAAGATGGCGTTGCTGCAAACTCAATAGTCGGTTCTTATGCAGGTGCTGTTGGTTATCCTCAATTTATGCCAAGTAACATTCCAAGATTTGGTTTGGACTATGACAACAACGGACATGTCGATTTAAGAAACTCCGCGGTTGATGCGATTGGTTCTATTGCAAATTATTTAGCACAAAATGGTTGGCAACGTGATCAACCAATTGCCTTCCAAGCGCGTTACACAGGTAACAATCCTGATTCCATTATTTCTCAAGATTTAAAACAACCGATCCCTTATGGTGTTTTAAAAACACAAGGAATTACCCCACTTAACCCACTAGTCAAAATTGACGACCTAGATTTAGTGAATGTAATTCAACTTCAAGAAAGCTACGGACCTGTTTATTACATTACTTATCCAAACTTTCAGGTCATCACGACATATAACAAAAGTCGCATGTATGCCACAGCACTATGGCTTTTAGGTACCGAAGTTACTGGTCGTTAAGGCCAGCTTTTTAATCCATACAAATAAAGTCAAGAATTTTATTTGGTTTATTGATTATTTTTTAAGCATAATATATACTCTGTTACATATTTGTTTATTTTTTAATCAAACAAACTACGCTTTTGATACTTTTTACAACTATTTGTAGATTCAGACTAGACACCTTTGTATCTGGATGAATATTATCCTACTCGTCAAATGTAGTTGCAAAAGTGAAAAATTTGGCATCACCTCTACTTTTCAATATCACAAATTATTGAAAATTTAGAAAAAAATGCCTAGGAGTTTAATCAATAATGCATTCTTCGCTGAAATATTTAATAGCCACATCTACTGTCTTATTTAGCTTAAGTCAGTCGCAAGCAGAAATGGTGCAATCTTCATCATTTATTCATGAGTCTGAAAATTCAGGTTTAGCTGCTCGTGTGCTTAATAAAGATGCTCAGAATTTTAATTCTCATCTTTCTAATCTTAATAGCCTTTCAATCACCGAACGTTCTGCCGACAAAATTCGTCGTCAAACTATTGCTGCGAAAATTGAAATTCCAGCAGAAGAGCCTTCTGTGATTGAAAAGTTAAACTCTGTTGCTTCAAATACAGTTCGTAAGTTTAGCCAAACAGGTGTTGCTTCTTGGTATGGTCGTCAGTTCCATGGCCGTAAAACAGCAAGTGGCGAAACATTCGATATGAATGCAATGACTGCTGCTCACCGCACATTACCTTTAAACTGCTACATTCGTGTAACAAATAACGCAACCGGTAAAAGTGTCGTTGTAAAAGTAAATGACCGTGGCCCATTCCATGGTAACCGTGTTCTAGATTTATCTTATGGCGCAGCGAAGCAACTTGGCTTTACAAGTGCAGGTCAAACTAAAGTAAGTATTGAGCGTGTAGCAGGTCCAAACTCTTAAATTTCACTTAAAACTATATTTGACAAAAAGCCACGAAAACGTGGCTTTTTTTTAAACTTACAATTACAAGTCAAGATATCTACAACAAAACCCCTTAAATTTCGCTCTCCATTCTCACCTAAGGTGGTTTTTGATTTTTTTGCTACCTAACTAGCTCTTTCAAAAAATAGAGCTTAAATTTCGCAAAATATAGCCTTTTGTTTTTTTAACTTTATTTAATCGTTTTCCCATTATGTTTTAACCATCCATCTGGGTGTTTTTTTCGTGGATCATGATGCGTCCAATGTACAACACCACCTTTTGCGGAATACTCATATTCGCCAAAAAATTGAACAACATCCCCCTTACTCAAATGCTGAAGACGTGATGCCAAATCAATATTATGTGCAATCAAAATAGTCTGCCCACTCTCTAATTCTAAAATAAATTTTTGATGTCTCGAACCTTCGTTATCATCGGGTAATATTGCTACAACTTTTCCAACACCTTCAACCTGAACATTACTGAGTTTATTTTTAAAAGCATTTTCAATAATGCGCGTTCCACTCTTTTGCGCAGATGAAGCAACTTGTACTACTTTGCGTTCAGAAGGTTTATTTTCGTTGGACAGTTGATCAACAGTATTGTTTTGCTGGATATCGTTTTGCTGAACATCCATACCAAAATATGCAGCAACCAATACTGCAACAACCCCACCTATTGTTAAATTTGCTTTATTCGCCATAAGATTTTCCTATTTTTATTTATTTTAATCATAAAAAAAGCCCCGTATGGGGCTTTTTTTAAATAATTTACTTATTCAGTAAAATTATTTAGCAGCAGCTTGAGCAGCAGCAACTTCTTCTGCAAAGCTCATTTCAACTTTCTTCTCAATGCCTTCGCCTACTTCAAAGCGAACGAATTGAGCAACTGTAGTACCAGTTGATTTAAGAATTTCTGAAACTTTCTTATCGTTGTCAATTACGTACATTTGACGCTCAAGAACAACTTCGTTCAAGTATTTCTCAACTGAACCAGTTACCATTTTCTCTACGATGTTAGCAGGCTTACCTGATTCAATCGCTTTAGCTTCAGCAATTTCTTTTTCTTTCGCGATAAGCTCAGCAGAAACACCTTCAGCATTAACAGCAACTGGGTTGAATGCAGCAATGTGCATAGCCAAACCTTTACCAGTAGCATCATCACCAGCGTAAGAAACAACAACACCGATACGAAGACCGTGTTTGTAAACTGCAAGGTTGTCGCCTTCAACGATAGTTGCGCGACGCACTTGGATGTTTTCACCGATTTTTTGAACAAGAGCAATACGCGCTTCTTCAACAGTTGCGCCATCTTCAAGTTTCAATTCAGCAATTTGAGCAGCATCAGTTACGTTAGCAGCAAGAGCAGCAGCAGCAACTTTAGCAGAGAAACCAGCAAAGTTTTCGTCTTTAGCAACGAAGTCAGTTTGACAGTTAACTTCTAAAATTAGCGCTTTATTACCCGCTTGAGCAATTGTGATTGCGCCATCAGCAGCAATGTTACCTGCTTTTTTAGCTGCTTTTGCTTGACCAGATTTACGAAGGTTATCAATCGCTAATTCGATGTCACCACCAGCTTCTGTCAAAGCTTTTTTACATTCCATCATTGCAAGACCAGTACGATCGCGCAATTCTTTAACCATGCTTGCTGTAACTGCAGTCATGAGAATCTCCTAAATTCGGTAGAAAATGAATTCTTTTTAGAACAGAAACGGCCCAAAGGTATCCAATGGGCCGTCTGCATACATAACGCTTAGTTTGCCACGATCACATGTCGCAAAAATGACAAGCCTGCGTCAAACGCATTAAGCCTCAGAAGCAGGAGCTTCTTGAGTTTTAGCTTGTGCATTTGCTTGTGATTGAGCATATTCTTTACCAGCAAGAATAGCATCAGCCATAGCAGAAGCATAAAGTGTTACTGCACGGATCGCATCATCGTTACCAGGAATAACGTAGTCTACGTTGTCTGGGTTAGAGTTTGTATCAACGATACCGATTACAGGAATACCAAGGTTTTTAGCTTCTTTGATTGCAATTGCTTCGTGATCAACGTCGATTACGAATAATGCATCAGGTAAACCACCCATGTTTTTAACGCCGCCAAGACCACGTTCAAGTTTTTCCATTTCACGAGTACGTTCTAAAGCTTCACGTTTAGTAAGCTTAAGGAAAGTACCATCTTCAGATTGAGCTTGAAGGTCTTTTAGACGGTTGATTGACTGACGAAGAGTTTTCCAGTTAGTCAACATACCACCTAACCAACGGTGATCAACATATGGTTGACCAGCGCGTTGAGCTTGTTCACGAATGATCGCAGAAGCAGCACGCTTAGTACCAACGAACAATACTTTGTTCTTTTTGCTAGCTAAGTTGTTAACAAAGTTCAAAGCATCGTTTAACGCAGGAACAGTGTGCTCAAGGTTAATGATGTGAATTTTGTTACGTGCACCAAAGATGTATTCACGCATTTTTGGATTCCAAAAACGTGTTTGGTGACCAAAGTGCGCGCCTGCTTGAAGAAGGTCACGCATACCTACGTTGTAATCTGCCATTTTCTTTACCTTAAATGTTTGGGTTAGGCCTCCATATATCCGCATTCTCCACCTTTATAAAAAGGCACCCAGAGATATGTGTCGATATATGTGCGGATTTTATTGCCCCATCGCACAAAGCCCGTGAAATTAATTCACGAAAAAGCATTTGATAAAATGGGCGGCTATTTATACCATAGTCACATATAAATTTCCAAAAGTTTTTAAAGATCATGAGCAATACTTACGAAGCACCCCGTCGTTTAATTAAATCTGCGGAAGATATCGAGAAGATGCGTGTTGCAGGTCGACTGGCTGCAGAAGTCTTGGATATGATCAAACCGCATATTGTTCCAGGTGTAAGCACACTTGAACTTGATACGATTTGTCATGACTACATTGTCAATAAGCAAGATGCAATTCCTGCATGCTTAGGCTATGGCGCAGCCCCTGGTCGTCCTGCATTCCAACATGTAATTTGCACATCTGTGAACCATGTTGTGTGTCACGGTATTCCATCGGAAAGTAAAATTTTGAAAAAAGGCGACATCTTAAATATTGATGTAACCGTGATTAAAGATGGCTTCCACGGCGATACCAATATGATGTACATCATTGGTGGTGAAACATCTATTCTTGCAAACCGTTTATGTAATGTTGCGCAAGAAGCAATGTACCGTGGTATGGCAGTGGTTAAGCCGGGTGCAACAATGGGTGATATTGGTCATGCCATTCAAAAATATGTTGAATCTGAACGTTTCAGTGTAGTGCGCGAATACTGTGGTCATGGTATTGGAACAACTTTCCATGATGAACCACAAGTACTTCATTATGGTCAACCAGACACAGGTATGATTTTAGAAGAAGGCATGACATTTACCATTGAACCTATGGTGAATGCAGGTGTTTGGCAAACTAAACTTTTAGGCGATAAATGGACTGTAGTTACTAAAGACCATAAGTTATCTGCGCAATATGAACACACACTTCTTGTAACAAAAACAGGTGTAGAGGTTTTAACAGCTCGTCCTGAAGAAGATTTATCTCGTTTTAATGTTTAATTTAGAATATTAAATGACAGAAAAATGGTTACTTAGGTAGCCATTTTTTATAACTAAATTTTATTGATTGATCAAATATAATTGATCGTTATTACATCTCGAATCGAATACTATAATTAAAAGCAAAAAATATTCACGGAAGAAATATGTCGAACACTCAATTCTCCAAGCCATTAATCTATATGTTAATTGGTAGTGCCATAATTTTGGCACTTTCATTGGGTGTACGACATGCTTTTGGTTTGTATCTTGTTCCAATGAGTCATGAATTTGGTTGGGGGCACAATGTTTTTAGCTTAGCCATTGCCATGCAAAACTTAATTTGGGGTGCAGCTCAACCATTTACAGGTGCATTGGCAGATAAATACGGCAGTAAAATTGTTGTGGCTATAGGTGGTTTTCTTTATGCGGTTGGCTTATTACTTATGGCGGTCAGCTCAACAGGATTACTACTCAATTTAAGCGCAGGTTTAATTTTAGGTTTAGCACTTTCTGCAACCTCTTTTTCTGTTTTACTTTCTGCTGTTGGTCGCGCTGCACCACCTGAAAAACGTAGCTTAGCAATGGGTATTGCAAGTGCAGCAGGTTCGTTTGGACAATTTATAATGTTGCCATCGACCCTACTCCTTTTACAAAATATTGGATGGTCTGCTGCATTGGTTGTAAGCGCCATTCTGATTGCATTCATTGTGCCTTTAGCATTCATGCTCAAAGCCCCTGCATATCAAGATCCAACTGCTCAAACATCTGCAAATACTAAACCTGCACTTAGCTTTAAACAAATTTTGGTCATTGCTAAAAATCACAAACCGTTTTGGTTCTTGGCTTTAGGCTTTTTAGTGTGCGGTTTCCAAGTGGTCTTTATTGGTATTCACTTACCCGGTTATTTAATAGATCACGGCTTTAATGCAACAACAGGAACAGTTTTCTTAGCACTTGTTGGTTTATTTAATATTGTCGGAACATATAGCGCAGGTTGGCTTGGTGGAAAATACTCAAAACCTATGCTTTTAATGTGGCTTTACGGATTGCGTGGTGTCGCCATTATCGCTTTTTTATTGCTTCCACTTAGCGTATGGACAGTTTATGCCTTTGGTATCATTATGGGCTTATTGTGGCTATCTACTGTGCCTTTAACCAATGGTATTGTGGCAAATATGTTTGGTATTAAATACCTTTCAATGCTCAGCGGTATTGTATTTTTTACCCATCAAATTGGTTCATTCTTTGGAGGATGGCTAGGTGGCGTAAACCATGATATGACAGGCAATTACAATATGATTTGGATGTTCTCTATTGTATTAAGCATAGTCGGTGTTATCGTACATTTTTGGGTGAACGAGGAAAGTATTGTTCATGACTGATTCATTATTTTGGATGAAATTTCTCATTCGCTGTGGCATTGTTATTCTCTTTGCCATAGCGCTTTCTTTGTGGCTTAAAACCCCTCAATTATTTGAATATTTCAATCAAGCTTTTTGTGCACATTAAGCTTGAATATTCAGTTTTAAATATAAAAACGACATATCTTTAAAATTTCCAAACTTAGCATTTCTTTTAATTTCATATTTCCCATGAATTTGCATACATTCTAAGCAAGATAAAAATGTGAAAAAATAAAATGACCGCTTTAACACAACTTTCTCAAGCAATTAAAGATGCGCCCCGTTGGCATCAAGAAGATCAATTTCAAAACTCAAATGAAATTAAAATTGTGCCACTTGAAAATGAAGCATTAGGTGCTGAAGTGTGGGGACTCGATGCGCGCAAAGCACAATCGGGTGAAACCATTTATAAACTAAAACAAGCGTTGGCTGAACACTTAATTCTCATCTTTAAAAACCAAGTTTTAGATGACGCGCAATACTTGTCTTTCGCAAGTTATTTTGGCCCAATTTTCCGCCCAACAGCAGACAACCCTGTTTTAGGTTATCAAGCAGATACAGGCACACCACCTGATGTTGTTCCAGTTTCCAATGGTGTCGATCAAGGTGATTACACGGGTCATTCTGAGCTTTCGCCACATGCAGATCATCAATGGACACCACCGCCCTCTTTTGGTTCTTTGCTGTATGCCATTCAGCTTCCGCAAGATGGTGGTCAAACCACGTGGTATAACACCATTAAAGCTTATGATGCGTTGGATGATGAAACCAAACAACATATCGATCAGCTTCAACTTATTACGTATAACCCATTTGTACGCGCGCAAAACAATAAAGGCTGGAATAGTAATAAAACAGAAATGCCACATTATCGCTTTAAAGATCAACCAATCATTGGTCATGCGTATGCACATCCGCTTGTACGTACTCATCCTGAAACAGGTCGTAAAGCACTTTGGCTCAATACACGTACTGAAGTTGAATTGGTTAATTATGATGATTTAGCAGGAAGTGAGCTTATTGCTAAATTACGTGAACATTTACTTAAACCCGAATTTCAATATGAACATCATTGGCAAGCGGGAGATATTGTATTTTGGGATAATCAAGTCACGCTACACTCTCGCAAAGCTTTTCCACCTGAACAAAAACGATTATTAAAACGTATTAGCCTTGCAGGTGGTCGACCTTTCTAATAAGTAAGAATCACCCATTAAAATAAAAAAAGGGAGCTAAATACTCCCTTTTTTTGATTAATTCATATCTAAAGTTTTAAATTTTTCTAATAAGAAATTAAGCAACTCTCTTACTGCTGGCAACATTCCTTGTCTAGATGCATAAGCAACATGTATCACCCCTTCAGGAAGTTTCCATTCAGGACACAATTCAATAAGCTCACCCGATTTTAGTTCATCTTTCACAAATATTTTGGGTAAAGATGCGATACCAATACTCGCCAATGTTGCAGATTTCATTGCAGAAAAACTATCTGTTTTTAAGCGAGGTTCAAATGGAACTTGCTTAATAACATCGTCTGTTTCATGTCTAAAATCCCAATAATGCTTTGGTCGGTTAAAACCAATTTTCGGTAAAGTCGACAAGTCATCTAAAGTTTTGGGTATTCCAAATTCATTTAATAACGACTGAGATGCAACAAGCACATGTTCCCATGCATCCAAACCTCGTACAACTAAATCACTATCTTCTAAAGGTAGATGACGTACCCGAATCGCTAAATCAATACCTTGCTCAATAATGTCTATGCGCTCATTGGTTGCAATTAATTTCACATGTACATCTAAATGCTGTTGCATAAATTCAACAACCATTTTCCCAACAGGAAATTCCACCAAAGCAACAGGACAAGAAATATTGACTGTTCCACAAAGCTCATCTTGCAATGTACTGTGAATAAAATTTTCAGCATCGCTCACATTTTCTAGAATTTTCAAGCAATGTTCATAGAACTGTTGCCCAATTTCAGTCACCGCAAATTTACGCGTATTTCGCTGAATTAAGCGCACAGATAAACGCTCCTCTAAACCACTGATGTGTCTAGAAAGCTTTGATTTTGTAATAGATAAAGCTTCACTTGCCTTACTAAAACCTTGGTATTTTACTACCTGAACAAAATAGTAATAGTCGTTTAAATTTTGCATAATTGTTGCATTTTTGGAATTATCTGTTGAATTAATCGCCCTGTCATTCTTGAACTATACCGCAATAATAAGAGCATAACGATATAAAAATTTAAGGTATTAATATGAATACAATTCAACGTGTATATAGCAGTGACAGAAGCACATGGGTTGGTGATGGCTTTCCAACAAATTCGATGTTACCTATGCATGAAATGGGCAACGCAACAAGTCCATTTCTAGTCATGGGCTATACAGGTGAATACCAATTTTCGCCAACAGATCACCAACGTGGTGTTGGCATGCATCCTCACCGTGGCTTTGAAACAGTAACCATTGTTTATGATGGTGAAGTTGAACATTTCGACTCTAAAGGTAATAAAGGTCAAATTGGCAAAAATGAAGTGCAATGGATGACTGCAGGTAAAGGAATTTTACATGCAGAACATCACTCAAAAGCATTTGCTAAAACTGGCGGTACATTAGACATGGTTCAGCTTTGGGTGAATTTACCTAGTACTGCAAAAATGACCGAACCACGTTATCAAGAGTTAACCGAAGCCAATATTCCTGAAGTTAAGCTTGATGATGAGCACGGTATAGTTCGTGTCATTGCGGGTGAATATACTCAAAATGATCAAACACTCTCAGGCCCTGCTCTAACATTTAGCCCTATGAATGTTTTAGATGTTCGTTTAAATGCTAATACTGAACACAGTTTTGACTTAAATCCAAACTGGAACACAATGATCTTTATTTTAAGTGGTGAAATCAGTGTCGATGGAAAAACATACCATTCCATGCAAACACTTTATGTCAATGCCAATACATCAGCCGTTAAGGTAAATACATTATCTAATGCTAAATTACTCATTTTAAGTGGTGAGCCTTTGAATGAACCTGTTGTTGCACATGGCCCATTTGTCATGAATACAGAGGAAGAAATTCAAAAAGCGTTTACTGATTTCAGAAATGGTGATTTTTAATACCATAAAAAGCTCCTAATTTTAGGAGCTTTTTTATTTCTTAGATTAAAATTTGATGCTTTGGTGATATTGCTTGTTATATCAACCGCGTTACAATTATTAAAATTGCACTGGCATACATAATCAATGGTAAAAATAAAAACCACAATAATGCATATTTATTTGCATTAAATACATTTTTTACCGCAACATAACTCACCCAACATGAATAAATATTAAAAAATATTAAAATAAGTGCCGAATACATTTCAGGTGATAAAAATGCCTGTTCATAATTTGGATATACAGCTGTTTGCACCAATGTAATTATAACTACAGGAATTGCCATAATAGACAATTGCATAATATTTACTTGACGAATGAGAGTCGATGACTGATTTTCTACACCCGACCATTTCAAGCGCATTTCATACCACCAGCCATAAACAAACCAAATAAAGAATGCAAAAAATATCGCAATAATTGCAGTAAAGCCCCAATATTTAATCCACGTATGAATCAACCAATCATACTTTTCTAGGCTTCCACCATTTAAAACATCATTTTTAATTAATTGACTATCCACCCTATCCATAAAAACGGACATAGCGACAATATATGCAAAGATATATGAAGATTCTCGATTTAAGTGTTTAAAATCACTAAAAAATTGCTTAGGACGAATAAATAATTGAACCAACCGTTTTATACTTGATATAGATTCAGTTGATCTTGATTCATCAACATTCATTAAGCATCTCCTATTTTTAAATTATAAATTTTCACTTTTATTTAATTCATTATATTCTGTATGGGATTAATATTCAGCAATAAAAAACCGCATATTTAATGCGGTTTTTTATTCATCATTTATGCAAATTAGAATAAACGATTCATACCATTTAAAGTTGCTACACGGTACGCTTCTGCCATTGTTGGGTAGTTAAATGTGGTTTCAACAAAATACTTAATCGTATTGTTTCCACTTTGCATTACTGCCTGACCAATATGCACAATTTCAGATGAGTTATTACCAAAGCAATGCACACCTAAAAGCTCTAAAGTATCACGATGGAACAATAATTTAAGCTCGCCTACAGTATCACCCGTAATTTGCGCACGCGCCAAATGACGGAAAGATGCTTGACCTACTTCATACGGAATTTTTTCTTCAGTTAACTGCTGCTCAGTTTTACCAAAGAACGAAATTTCGGGAATCGTATAAATACCTGTTGGAATATCTTTAACAGGTTTAACATTTTCTTCACCGCTCATGTTCGAACCTGCGCAACGACCTTGGTCATATGCAGCAGAAGCAAGCGAAGGCCAACCAATCACATCACCAGCAGCAAAAATATTTTCAACTTCTGTTTGATATTGATCATTCACAGCCAACTGACCACGGCTATTTGGTGTAATACCTACATTCTCTAAGCCTAGACCATCGGTATTACCCGAACGTCCGTTACACCATAAAATGGCATCGGCTTTAATTTTCTTACCGCTTTGCAAATGCAACACAACATGATCATCAAAAGTTTCAAGATGATTAATCTGTTCGTTATGACGAATCAATACACCTTGTTCACGTAAGTGATATGACAATGCATCTGCAATTTCATCATCTAGATAACTCAATAGCTTTTGCTGCGTATTGATTAAATCAACTTTATGATCTAGACCAATAAAGATCGATGCATATTCACAGCCAATAACACCTGCGCCATAAATAATAATTTTACGAATCGAGTAATCTAAATCTAAAATTTTGTCTGAATCAAATACGCGTGGATGATTAAAATCTAGACCCTGTGGATGATAGGGGCGTGAACCTGTCGCAATAACAAGCTGTTTAAAAATAATAGTTTCAGTGATGCCTTCTTGGCTAAATACCAATACTGTATTTTTATCTTGGATATAAGCACGACCATGAAAAACATCAATTTTATTACGGTCATAAAAGCGTGAATGCGTATCTACTTGTTGTTGAATCACTTTGTGTGCATTACGCAACACCTGTTTCATGGTGAATTGCTTCCACTCACCAACTTTTTGGAACATCGGGTCACGTTGATAACGAATGATACTAGACACAGTTTGACGTAATGCTTTACTTGGGATAGTCCCTACATGTGTACAGTTACCACCCAGTTGTTCACGTATATCGATAATTGCAACACGCTTGCCTGACTTGGCAAGTTTCATCGCAGCACCTTCACCGGCAGGGCCTGAACCAAGGACTACAGCATCGTATTTCACGAAATTCCCACTCACGACCTCTTTTTTACGCGCCATTCAATGCTCCTTAATCAAATTCATCTTTAATCATTGCCATATTATGACTGATATTATTTCAAATTGGTGTATTTAGCTCACACATATTATGTGATAACAACATTTATTAAATGAATACCGTTTTCCACCTATTTAAAACGAACTTCGCTATAATAAAGCTATATTTTTGTATATCTCCTCATATTAAAACAGTGGAAAAGTTGCATATGTCAGAAAACCGTAAACCAGAACAGGGTGTCAAACTTCGTGGTGCAGAAAAAGTCGCTCGCATACCTGTAAAAGTTATTCCTACGGTTGAAACACCGCGTAAGCCAGATTGGATTCGTGTAAAAATGGCTGCGCCTGATGAAGTTCAGCGTATTAAAACGACTTTACGTGCTCAAAAACTTCATACCGTTTGCGAAGAAGCAGCTTGCCCAAACTTACCTGAGTGTTTTGGTGGTGGTACTGCAACCTTTATGATTATGGGTGATATTTGTACACGTCGTTGCCCTTTCTGTGATGTTGCACATGGTCGTCCAAATGCCTTAGATCCAGATGAACCACGCCACATGGCAGAAACCATTTCAAATCTTGGTTTAAAATATGCAGTGATTACTTCTGTAGACCGTGATGATTTATTGGATGGCGGTGCTCAGCATTTTGTTGACTGTATTAAAGAAGCTCGCGATCTTAGTCCAAAAACACTATTAGAAATTTTAGTTCCAGACTTCCGTGGTCGTATGGATATTGCACTTCGTATTATGACGGAATGCCCTCCTGATGTATTCAACCACAACATTGAAACTGTGCCACGTTTGTACAAAGCAATGCGCCCAGGTTCTGACTATCAACATTCATTAAACCTATTAAAAATGTTTAAAGAATACTGCCCAGATGTTCCAACAAAATGCGGTTTGATGGTCGGTATTGGTGAAACAGAAGAAGAAGTGATTGCACTACTTGATGATTTACACGCACATGGTGTGGACTACATCACGATTGGTCAATACTTACAACCATCAAAAGAACATGCACCTATTGATCGCTTTGTAACACCAGAAGAATTTGAACGCTACACAGCACATGGTCAAAAATTAGGTTTCCGTAATATTTGGGCAGCACCTATGGTTCGTTCAAGCTACTTTGCAGATCGTCAATATTATGGCGAACCTGTTCCTGTTGTACGTCGTAAAGCTGATCCTGCTAAAAAAATTGCAGTTCAAACAATTGAAGCTTAAAACAAAGAAATAAAAAAAGCCCTCACTTGAGGGCTTTTTTTATTTAAACGAATTTAGAGCATGAACCAACTCTTCATTAAATTAATTCCAATGCACATTAAAATTATAATAAAGCTCTTTAACTTCAAATCGAACGATATACCCCAATTCAGTCAAATTCGAAGTCAAACAACGGATTTCACTTAAAGTTAAATGTTTAGGTAAAACAGTAAAAACAGCCGTATTTCCACTTTCAGCATTATCTTCAATTAACTGCGCTAAATGTTGCTTATATATACTTATATCGTAACTTATATTTTGTGCAAAATTTTTTTCTTTATCAACATTCAAAAAAACCGACATATTCTTAAATTCATAACATACTAATTAATAAGAAGAATAATTTTTGATTAAATTCCATACAAGTTAGTAACTGTAAGGTTCTGTTACTTTATGCATCTGATATATTTTTAGCATTTACTCAAGTAAACTTTCATTTTACACACATTTCATTATCATTTTCAGCTGTAAAAAGCCGTTATAGCGGTCTTTTAACCAAATGATATAATCGAGTACTAGCCCAATAAACAATTTATTCTAATATTTATATTATCAATATGAAGATTAGCCCATATTATTCATCAATAATAACATACAAAAACCTCTAAAAAGTTTACTCTAAATTATACTCTAAATCACAACCCCTTCTACTTAATAGATATTGGACTATTAAGAATAAAGAAATAATTAAGTTATACGCTCTTAATCTCTTGTTTTTTAAAATAACTAATTGCTTATTTACTGTTTTAACTTTTAATAATAATTGTTATCATTATCGTTACCAATTTTCACATTCACCTACATCCGATATTCCACTTATGAATAGCTCACAAATAGATGCCATCTCTACAATGCCTGTTTCTAGCTCATCGTTAGCAAAAACCAAGGCAAAGCCATCCATTTTTACGTATCGATTAATGATTTTTTACCGCTTTGCACTCGCACTTGTGGGTGGATACGCTCTTGCTACGCTCTCAGCTATTGTCATTGCACAAACTTTTTCTGAAGACCGAGGTAATGCAGCCATGAGTGCAACATTAGTTGCCTTTACGCTTTGGGCATGTGCATTTATTTGGGTGTTTATGGTGAATAAAACACTAAAAGCGAGCTTAGGCATCATTATTCCAAGCATTTTATTGTTTACAGTTTATTATTTTTTAGGGAATTAACATGCGTGTAGATGCAAAACAGGAAGGTCCTCGCCAATCTATGGCTTGGCTACACACATGGGCAAGTCTAATTTTAGGTTGGTTGCTTTATGCAATTTTCCTTACAGGAACATTAAGTTTTTTTCAAAATGAAATTACTGTTTGGATGAAACCAGAACTTCATCAATCTGTCCCGCAAGAATCTCAAATTCAACAAACTCAAGTCGCTTTAAATTACTTACAAAAAAATCACCCAGATGCGGGTAGTTGGAGCATTCAACTTCCAAACTCACGCCAAAACACCACACAAATTACAATTCGGGAACAAGGTGAAGACCCACGTGCACGTCGTGGTGGAACTCGAATTGCAATTGATAGTGCAACAGGTGAACGCTTAGAAGCTCGAGAAACTCGTGGTGGCAGTTTTCTTTATCGTTTCCATTTTGAACTTTATGGCATGCCTCGTATTTGGACACGCTGGTTTATTGGAATAGCAACCATGTTTATGTTGGTTGCTATTATTAGCGGTATTATCACCCATAAAAAAATCTTTAAAGATTTCTTCACATTTCGCTCAGGCAAAGGACAACGTTCTTGGCTAGATGCGCATAATGCAACGGCTGTTTTTGCCCTACCCTTTCATATTATGATTACCTTTAGTGGTTTGCTTTTACTACTATTCACAATTATGCCTTGGGGAATAGAGCGCATATATGAAAATCGTGGTGCATTTTTACAAGAACAAAACCGTGCCCTCATTGAAGAAAATAAACCGCGTTCTGAAAAATCTGAAAGATCTCATTCAGAGAATACTCAACGAGATGGGCGTTCGGCAGATCAGCAACAAATGCGTGGCGACGGTGATAAAGCAGCTCAAAATAACCGCGAAAACATGAGTGAACCACGCGGTGAATCTAGAATGAATCGTGGTGAATCTGCTAGAAATGGTGGTGAGGTAAGAAACAATCATGGTGAATCTGGTGAAAGTCGTGGTGAGCGACGTCGTGGACGTGAAAAAGCAGAATTAAAACCTGCTGAACTTGTCAATATTGCACCTATTGTGAGTGAAACTCAAAAACAATGGGGTTCTAATCCTATTGGAACCATTAACATTATTGCGCCAAATACCAATCAAGCCAAAATTGAACTTCGTGCATTAAATGGTAAAAGTGTTGCTTATCGTAATGTTTATGAAAGTTTAGAGTTTGACGGCGTTACAGGTAAAAACATATCGGATGAAAATACTCGCTTAAAAAATCCTTCTGTTCCTATGGGCATTTATAATGTTGTCACAACATTACACGAAGCTCGTGGCGTAGATTTAGCTCTACGTTGGCTTTTATTCTTATCAGGTATTGTTGGCACAATGATGGTGGCAACAGGTTTAATCTTATGGTGTGTAAAACGTGCCCCTCAACAGCAAAAGCAAGGTTACAAATCTTTTGGATATCGTGTTGTTGAAGTAACAAACATTGCCGCAATTATTGGTTTACCTATTGCATGTGCTGCATATTTTTACGCCAATCGTTTTATTCCTGCCGATATGGAAATGCGTTTAAATTGGGAAATCCGTACATTCTTTATCGTGTGGTTAATCACTCTAATTTATCCAATATTCCGTACACATCGCCAAGCTTGGTTAGAACTTTTAGTTCTTGCAACTGCCCTTTTTGCCTTATTACCTATTCTTAACTTTTTGACAGGTGGTCAAGCAATTTGGAACACCATTGCAAATGGTCAGTGGGTCATTGCAAGTTTTGATTTAGCAATGTGGGTTTTGGCAATTTTGTTTTTCTTTTCTTATCAAAAAGTTAAAAAGCATCAAGGTATAGGAAAGAAAAAAACGAATAAGACTGCAACATCAGTGGAGTCTAAAGCATGATGAGTTTTCTCTTGATTTGGTCTTTAAGCAGTTTAGGTTTTGTTTCTTTGGCTGCATCGATGTCTAAACATCAAAAGCAAATTTTTGCTCAAGAACTTGACGCATCTAAAGGTCATTTAGCACAAGTTTGTGGTTGGATTTTACTTGCAATCTCACTGGTATTGAGTGTAAGTCCAAGTACTTTAAGTAATGGCATCAGTTATTGGATGGGTGTTTTAACATTCTCAGCTCTAGCTGTTGGGCTTTGCTTGAGTTATTACAGCCATAAAATGAAATTATTCACGTTAGTCTTAGGATTTATTGTGATTTTGAGCGGAGTATTCCACCTCATTTAGAAAGCACGCTATAATGTGAAAGCCAATCTTCGGATTGGCTTTTTTATTGATCTTGAGTATTTACAAATACTGCCGTGGAATTCATATGTCAGAACCTATTTCAATCCCTTCTGCTCTTGCTAATTTAGCCTTAGCAGGTCATGCAAAAGCACAATTTGAACTTGCAGAATTGTATATGGAAAGTGAGCATGACGATGACATCATTCTTGCGGAAGAATGGGCTTTAAAAGCAGCTGAAAATGGTCATGTAGAAGCCATGTATTGGTTAGGTGAAGGCTATACCGTTTATGCAAAAGACCTTGCTGAAGAAGATCCTGAAGAATCGAAAACACATTTTGAATTAGGCTATTACTGGTTAAGTAAAGCCAATATGCAAAAACACCCTGCTGCAACTTTAGAATTGGCAGGATATTACCGTCGTGGTGATGTCATTGAAAAAGATGTCGAAAAATCAGTAAAACTAGTTAAACAAGCCGCTGAACTTGGTGAAGTACAAGCAATGCGAGATTTGGCATTTATTTATGAAAATGCTTTAGGTGTAGATGCTGACGAAGAAAAAGCAGATTATTGGCATCAAAAAGTCCAAGACGCTGAAAAATAATATTGAAATAAAAAGCCCAATTTATATTGGGCTTTTTTAGAAAAACATATAAACAGATTAGATATGATTTGCATCTACAACAATGGCTTGTCGACAAATACCTTCCACTTTTCGTTGTTGCTCAAAAACTTCTTTTGCCATCGCATCAAAACTATCAAAGAAACAAATTTCAGATTGGTTAACATCGTACACAAGCGAATGATTGCCTAGTCCCTCTAAAGTATCGTAATACACAATCACAAATTTATTTTGCTCAAATGCTTTTTGAATGTCTGAATATTCAATTGCAGGTAAAATAGGTAAATCAAGTGCTTTTGCTTCCGCATAGCTCAGTTTTTCTTGTTCCTGCATATCAGGATCTTCTTCTGTATAAAACTGAACATTGAAACCAAATTTCTTTAAACCAACAGCTAAACCAATGGTTGTAGAACCATATTCAATATCATGCCCACAGACTTGAATGAGTTGTGAAATTTCAGCATCGATACCTAAATGTTGGAGCAACATCCAGACCGCATAAATTCCGCCATTCGCTTCAAGATTTGCTAACTCTTCAGGTATTTCTAATGACATGTTTTCCCCTTTAAATACAAGCAATCATACAGCTAAGTGCTATTTATCGCATTTAATATCGATAACGCAAACCTAAAGAAAGGAGTGAATCTCTATTGTCGCCTTCATCTGCTTGCACATTTTTAATACTATAACTGGCTACAGCAGAGATTTTTTTTGTTAAATCTGCACTTAATGCACTACGGGAACGCAGTACTTTGGAATCTTTCCCGAGCTCAAATGAAATGTCCTGATTAAATTGTATATCTGGAGAAATTTGATAGGTATAAAAGCCTGCCAAAGTTCCTGTTCCTTCATGCATTGCTTTGCCATCTTCAGATTCTTGCAACTGGCTATATCGATAACCACCGCCCATTTCTAAAGACAAACTAACTTTATCACTTTTTAAAACATCAACTCCCCATCCAATTGATGTCGTAATTTGATGATCAAAAATGCTAGTTAAGTCTTTTTCAGCCGTTATTTTTCCAAATCGGTAAACGACATTTGAACTCCGATGCAAAATCTTTCCTGAAAGATAATAGCGTTCTATATTTTGAGCAGAATTATTCCCATGCGTACTCACGGCATCTGCAATAAGCTCTTGCCCCCAATCATCTGATTTTTTTTGGAATAAGATATGAGCTGTCAAGTTGTCTTGCTTTGAACTTCCATTTTTAGAACTACTGTTATTCACTAAGTATCCTAAATCTGTTTCTAAGCGAAAATCTTTATCTACTGTAATTGCACCAGGATCTGTTCGTTTAGGTTCTAAAACACCTGCATAAGCACTATGCATAACAAAAATACTTGCAACTAAAATCAATATTTTTTGCATATCATCATGCCTGCATTGAATAAAAACGCGCAAAAATATCACAGCTTCATAGTGAGAATAAAATAAACTCACTTAAATCTACAAATGTGTACTCAATCATTGTCTAGCCTTACAAACCTTCACTTAATTTTTAACTGCCTTTTATTCACTGTTGCGTTGAAAAACATACTTTATTGTTATTTTTTGATCTGCTATTGGTTAATCTAAGATTGGAATTTTTTTAAGTGTTTATAAAAATACATTTAAGCTAAAAAATGTTTATATTAATTAATAATAAGAGCTATATTAGTTTGAATTAATTACCGAAAGATAAGAATGGCATATCAAGCAACTGTATTAAATGTGATGATTGCATCTCCAAGTGATGTGGCAGAAGAAAGACAACTCGTTCGTGATGCAATTTATGAGTGGAATGCCATTCACTCTAAACAATTTGGTGTAATGCTCAATCCTGTTGGATGGGAAACTCATGTTGCGCCTGAAATGGGAAATCGTCCTCAAGAAATTATTAATACAAGAATTTTAAATGATACAGATATTTTAATTGGGATCTTTTGGACTCGTTTAGGTACAGAAACTGGAGAATATGTGAGTGGTACTGTAGAGAAAATTACTAAACATATAGCTTCCAATAAATTAACTTCTATTTATATATGTGACAGACCTTTACCACCAAGTCAATTTACAGACCAATACCTAAAATTAAAAAACCAAATTGAAGAATGGAAACCAAGTGGAGTTTTACAATTTTATAATGATCTAATAGTTTTTAAACAAAAAATTAAAGATCATTTATCTCTTCATATTCAAAATAATGAATATATTCAAAATATTTTAAATGAATCACAAGAAGTAAAAGGTGATTTTGACAACAATTTTGCACAAAAAACTATCGAGCCTAGTGACGAAATGGTTCAAATATTATTAAGCGCTGGTGAGGCAGAAAGTGAAATACACTTTATTCAGGGCATAGATCAAACAAATTTATATGCTGGCAGTTTAAATCTTAATTTAGATAGTCCTAGAAAAATAGCTACTTGGAAAAGTACAATAGAAAAATTACAAGATCTTGGCTTAATTAAAGATGAAGGTTATAAAGGACAACTATTTAATTTCACTGATGATGGCTGGAAAGCTTTTGATCAATTAAAAGCTCAAATGTCAGAAAAAGAATAATATTATTTTTTTAAACTTGGAACGATTTTATATTCCAAGTAGAATAGTTCACTAGTCGAGGGGTGCTGCGACTTTTTCACAGGCTAATTTTTTTCAAAAAAAGCAATGTGAAATCGCTAGGCTCGACCATCGGTTTATTCATTTTAAGAAAAACCAACAACGGCATCCGCGAACATCATGATCCTATCTATTTTTATTGTTATTTAATAACAAGGAGATCCTAATGAACGCGGTTAATGCTTCATTTACAGATTATAAAGTTGCCGATATCAATTTAGCTGACTACGGTCGCAAAGAAATTAAACTTGCTGAAGCTGAAATGCCTGCACTTATGGGTTTGCGTAAACGCTATTCAGCAGCTAAACCCCTTGCAGGCGCGAAAATTCTCGGCTGTATCCACATGACCATTCAGACTGCTGTTTTAATTGAAACATTAGTTGAATTAGGCGCAGAAGTTCGTTGGACTTCATGTAACATCTTCTCTACTCAAGACCATGCTGCTGCTGCGATTGCTGCTTCAGGTGTTCCTGTTTTTGCTTGGAAAGGCGAAACTGAAGAAGAATACATGTGGTGTCTTGAACAACAAATTAATGTGAATGGTACGCCTTGGGATGCCAACATGATTTTGGATGATGGCGGTGACTTAACTGCTGTTGTTCACGAAAAATATCCTGAGCTAATTGCTAAAATCCACGGTATTACTGAAGAAACAACAACAGGTGTTCAACGTCTTCTAGAAATGTGGAAAGACGGTTCACTTAAAGTTCCAGCAATCAACGTAAACGATTCTGTAACTAAATCTAAAAATGACAACAAATACGGTTGCCGTCACTCATTAAACGATGCAATTAAACGCGGTACAGATATGCTTTTATCTGGTCGTCGTGCGCTTGTAATTGGCTACGGTGACGTAGGTAAAGGTTCTGCTCAATCACTTCGTCAAGAAGGCATGATTGTTCGTGTAACTGAAATCGATCCAATTTGTGCTATGCAAGCTTGCATGGACGGTTATGAAGTTGTATCTCCATACAAAAATGGCGTTCAAACAGGTAAAAAAGAAGATGTAAATGTTGATCTTCTTAAAAATACCGACTTAATCGTAACAACAACGGGTAACTACCACGTTTGCGATTCAGCAATGCTTGATACATTAAAAGCAGGTGCAGTTGTTTGTAACATCGGTCACTTTGATACTGAAATCGACACAAACTACTTACGTGGTTATAAGTGGGTTGAAGTTAAGCCTCAAGTTCACCAAGTTTACCGTTCAGAAAATGACAGCGATTATTTAATCCTTTTATCTGAAGGTCGTTTGGTTAACCTTGGTAATGCAACTGGTCACCCATCACGTGTAATGGATGGTTCTTTTGCCAACCAAGTATTGGGTCAAATGCATTTATTTGCTGAAAAATTTGCAGATCTTCCTGAAGATCAAAAACAAGCAGCTATTCGTGTAGAACTCCTTCCTAAGAAATTAGATGAAGAAGTTGCTGCGGCAATGGTTGTAGGTTTTGGTGGTGTGTTAACTCAATTAACTCAAGTTCAAGCAGATTATTTAGGCGTTCCTGTTGAAGGTCCGTTTAAATCTGAGACTTATAAATACTAAGTTTTAATTTTACCCTCATCCTAGCCTTCTCCCAAAGGGAGAAGGAACACATCCTATTTTAATCTAGGTGTAAAGTTCCCTCTCCTATCAGGAGAGGGTTAGGGAGAGGTTAAATCAAATCAGTATTTATAAATAGGATTTAAAATGTCTAAACGTGTTCCAATTTCATTTGAATTTTTCCCATCTAAAACTGATGCAGGTGCGGAAAAATTACGTACAGTTCATAAAGAACTTCAGTTACTAAATCCTGAATTTTTCTCTGTAACATATGGTGCAGGTGGCTCAACTCGCGAGCGCACTTTATCTACATTGAACGATTTTAATGGTAAAGGTACACCTGTCGCTCCTCACCTTTCTTGTATTGGTGACGACAAAGCTCGAATTACTGAATTATTAGATATCTATAAATCACAAGGTATCGACCGTATTGTGGCACTTCGTGGGGATTTGCCATCTGGTCAAGTGGGCTTAGGTGAATTACCTTACGCACAAGATCTTGTTCGCTTTATTCGTGAACATTCTGGGGACTACTTCAATATTGAAGTTGCTGCTTATCCTGAAATGCACCCTCAAGCAGATAGCTTCGATGCAGACATCAAACGTTTCTGTGAAAAAGCCAATGCAGGTGCAAATTCAGCTATTACACAGTTCTTCTTTAATCCAGATGCTTATTTCTACTTTGTAGAACGCATTCAAAAAGAAGGTGTAAATATTCCTGTTGCTCCAGGCATTATGCCAATTACCAATGCAAGTAATTTAATTCGCTTTGCTGATGGTACGGGCGCAGAAATTCCACGTTGGATTCGTAAGCAACTTGCAGCTTATGGTGATGATGTCGAAAGTATTAAAGCATTTGGTCATGAAGTGAACTTAAAACTCTGTGAACGCCTGATTGAAGGTGGTGCACCTAGCCTACATTTCTATACAATGAACCAAACTGAACCAAACCGTCAGCTTGTTCTAGACTTAGGTTTAGCATAAAGCCACCACCCATTTGAGAGAGATTAAATGCCTCGTTTTTTTATTGAAGCAGACCTAAATGTAGAAACAACTGTAGAACTTACAGAAACAGTTTTTCACCATTGGGTTAAAGTCTTACGCGCTCAAGTGGGTGAAACTGCCACTTTGTTCAATGGACAAGGTGGTGAATATGAAGTTGAACTCACCGAGGTTGCGAAAAAATCTGCTTCTGTTTTTGTCAAAAGTTTTAATTCAGATAATCGTACGCCTAAATTTACCGCCCTACTTGGTCAGGTGATGAGTAAAGGTGACCGCATGGATTATGCCATTCAAAAAGCCGTTGAATTAGGTGTATCTGAAATTCAGTTACTCACTTCTGAACGTTGCGAAATGCGCTTGAAATATGATCGCGATCAAAAAAAATTAGATCATTGGCAAGGTATTGCAATTGCAGCGTGTGAACAATGTGGCTTAAACACTGTGCCAAAAATTCTTGCACCATTAAGCCTAGAAAAATGGCTAGATACTCAACTACCCACCACAAAATTAGTCCTTGCACCCAATAAAGATGAAGTGAATGTACTTCAAAATGCATCTAAAGATATCGCCTTACTGATTGGTCCTGAGGGCGGTTTAAGTGAAGCTGAAATTGCATTATCAAACAGCAAAGGATTCATCAATTGGTGTATTGGCGAGCGTGTTTTAAGAACTGAAACAGCACCTATTGTTGCCCTGTCTATTTTGAACTTTAATTTAAATTAATTTTTAGGTTAAAATCGTCATATTAGTGATTGATTTTTCAAGTAATCCAAATTAATCTGAGATGCTTGATTAAAATAAATATACATATCACCGATCAATACAAATACGAAAATATTTTACGAAGTTTCGTAGGTAAATAAGGTTTATTTCATGGCAGAAATACAAGATCAGTCATTTGATCAATACCTTTATGCGACTCAAATATCAGATACGCTACACGTATTTCGGTACTTTTTAGCAAGTATTTTTGCAATATCTTTATTTATTCACGTTATTTACACCTTTTTTTATTATTCTTCATATCACCTCAATATTTGGATGATATTAACGGCTTCTTTTGTAGGTGTTAATCTACTCTTATTATTTCAATACTTTAAACCCGATCAATACAACTTAAAAATTGCAAATTATTGGATTCACTTTATTTGTTTTAGCAGCGGTGTTTTAATCGCATTAGGTATTTATCTTCTTTATGCGCATCTTCCCCATCTAACTCAAGGATTTAATTTATTTGAAGCAGTTGCGTTAGTCACGCTTTTGGTGATTGTTTGTTTATTATTTGCAATTACTTTTTTAACGCAACGAATTCGTTATTTTTTACTTTTCTTTTTCCCAATTATAACGCCACTGACAATTTTAGAATCTGTATTAACTTTAGATAAATACCCACTGTTTTTATTTACCATCAATTTCGCGCTCATTATGTTAGTCATTTGCGCCTACATATCTACAACTTTTCAGCAACACCTCACCAGATTTAATTTTAAGAACCAACAACTTGCTAAAGATGCCGAGCTACAAGTTGATATAACTAAACAGTTAAATGAACAGATCAATATTGAAATGAAGAAATCACAAGAAGCTGGTTTCAAATTACAAAACTATTCCCAGACACTGGAAGAAAAAATCAAAGAACGTACAAAAGATTTAGAAAACATTCATCGGGATTTAAAAAATAAACAGACTAACCTTGTTCTTGCCCATGACATTGCAGGTTTAATCCCATGGGATTGGAATATCACAGATCAAAAAATTACATTTACAGATAAATTAAACAAAACGCATCTTAAAGATTCGGATGTGCACCGTGCTAAATTAATGAGCCTCATCCACCCCGATGATATAGAACATTTTAAAACGGAAATGCGCTTACATTTACGGGGTATTACAGAACGTTTTGAAGCGACATATCGGGTAAAAAGATCCGATGACAAATGGTTTTGGGTACATGACATTGGTAGTGTTATTTTACGTGTCCCCGATTCAAATCACCCTTTACACATGGTCGGAATTCGACGTGACATTCATCAAGAACGCCAAGATCAAGAACGTTTAAAACTCACAGCAAGTGTTCTACAACAAGCGGCTGAAGGTATTATTGTTTTAGATGAAGATTTTAACTACATTGAAATTAACCCATTCTTTGAAAATATGGTGGGCTTTCAACGTGAACAAATTATTGGTAAGCATATTTTTGATATTTCAGAAAATTATAAAGCACACCAACGTAGCAACCACAATAAAATCATCGCTGAAATTATGCAGCACGGTATATATGATGGTGAAGTCACTGAAAAGTTTTTATCTGGAAAAAAAGTTTCTATTCGATTCCATATCAATGCAGTAAAAGATGATCAAAATAGAACCATTAACTATATTGGTATTATTTCAGATCTGACAGAGCATAAACTCCAAGAACAACGTCTATCTTATTTAGAAAACTACGACAAACTAACTGATCTCCCAAATCGTCTTTATTATCACGAACAATTACACCAATATTTAATGAATCAGCAAGATTCTATTCAACAGCTGGCAATTATTCGTTTAAATATCGATAGATTCCGCCCAATCAATGATTATTTAAACAACAGTGGTGGAGATGAATTACTACGTCAATTTGCACAACGTTTAAGATTAGCGACAGCTGAAGCTCTTATTGTTGCGCATTTAAATAGTGATAATTTCGCAATTGTATATGAAGTTTCACACATTCGACCATCCATAAAAGAACACTGCGATCGCATTATAAAATCCCTTCACACCCCTTTTATTTTAAATGATGAAGAGCATCTTATTACTGCTTCTATGGGAATTGCACTTTACCCTGAACATGGTCGACAAATTGATTATTTAAACAACTGCGCAGAACAAGCTTTATTTGAAGCAAAACGTTTAGGCGGCAATACAATTAAAACCTATTCAACTGGAATGAGTAAATTAGTCGATGATAATGTTCAACTCGAACGTGAATTAAGACATGCCATTCATAATGATGAACTTATTGTTTAGGCTCTAGACTAGCAGA
>NZ_LWRV01000065.1 GCF_009372215.1 Acinetobacter portensis
AAATGTCAACAGACCCTAGTATTTGAATGTCACACCAACAGATGCTTGGCGACCACCGTTAATGTAGAAAAGACCATTTCCGTATGAGGCTGTTTCAAACTTCACATCACCAATATTGTCGATGTTAGTAAAGAGTTTGATTGAAGGATTTACATTCCAATAGGCATTTAAATCAACCGTCGTGTAACCAGCAACTTTTGAATTGTCTTTGGGTGCTGATTTAGATGATACCGATGTACTGATACCATAAATTGAATTTTGCAATCCTGCAGTTAATGTTAAGCTTTGACGAGGACGACGGGCTAACTCTTTTCCTGTTTCCTCATTTGTAGCTTTAACATAGCTATGTGAAAGCTTTGCAAATAGTTGATCTTGCTCCCAGTTGATATAGCTTTCAACGCCTTCAAATTTTGCTTTACTTACGTTATCAAGGATGTATCCATTTTTATCATTGTAATCAATAAGGTTTTTCACTTTATTGTTGTACATAGATAAACCTGTACTGAGGCCAAAAGGAAGCTTTTGATCAATGCCTAATTCAAAAGATTCACTTTCCTCAGGTTTTAAATTTGGGTTGCCGTAGTAGTTAACATAGAGCTCATTTAAGTTAGGTGCTCTAAATGCCGTTCCCCAATTGGTGTAAATACTTGTGTTTTCCAATATTTGATAGCGAACAGCTACTTGCCCCACTGTGTGAGTACCAAATTGTTCATTGTCTTCTACGCGAATACCAACTTGGGTGTTTAAACCGTGATTACTGTATTGATGTTGAATATAATAGCCTTGCGCATCAACATCGCCTTTATATGGGGATCCGCTTGAAATAGCATCAGCTTTGGTGCTTTGGTAGGTAGTGCCGAATAAGATGTTTTGGTGAGCGGGTAAAGTGACTTTTGTGTATAGATCTGCTTCTTGTGTTTTACTATTTACAAAATCTTTAGAATCTAATTGATTACTTTCATCTTTAAATTGAGATAAACGTGCATTTAATTCAATTAGATCAGAAAATTTATACTTTGCCTTAGCATTGATACTTTCATTTTTAAAATCAACAGAATTATTTTTTAAATTTAAAAATGCATTAGATGGATATGGTGCAAAAACACTTGAAACATAAGTAGATTGACCTTCATTTTGTGCATAATCTAAAGAAAGAGCTATGGATTCGTTTTCAAAACCAAACTTAGTACTGAAACCTTTTTGTTCGAAGTCACCCGTTTTAATATCAGGTTGCTTAGCATTGGTTACATGTGTTCCATCTGATTCTAAGCGTTGACCACGAATTTGTGCATAAAATCCATTTTCAACTAAATCTGCACCTACGATAGATTTATAAGTTTTATTTTCACCTATTTCACCTGTAAGAAATGCACCTGTTTTTTCAGGTGTTTTAGAGACAAGTTGTACAACCCCACCAATTGCATTAGTACCATATAAAACTGATGCAGGGCCTTTCAGCACTTCAATTTGTTTGAGGTCGGTTGTATCAATATAGGCTAAAGATGCGGTGCCACTTGTTGCACTATTGAGTTTTACACCATCACGTAAAACAAGCGTATGTGTTGAATTGGTGCCTCTGAGGAAAATAGATGACTGTTGACCATATCCACCTGATTGCACCATGTTGATAGATGCATCATTACTTAATAAGTGTGGTAATGATGCTAATGGAGATTGGTCAAGTACTGCAGGTTCAATAATTGAAATGCGAGCAGGCACATTTTCAATGTTTTCTTCAGAACGTGTTGCAGTCACAACAATGGTATTTAAAGTAGATTTCGTTGATGCTTTCGCTTGAGTTTCAGTGTTTGCAGATACAGAAGTTGAAAGACCCATCGCAATGGCGATAGCACCTACAAGGGCAGTAGGCTGAAAATAAATAGACATGCTTTAGCTCCATACATTCACCCCCCGTGAATGATTGAGTTTAAGGGCACAATAAGCAGGTATCCGGACTTAAATGTGATCGAGCTTTCGATCTACTTATCCACCTTCCCACAAAAAATTGCAGTGGTGTAAATTGTTCAATTTATAAAGATAAGTTTTTCATTTTACCGTTGCGGGGGCAGTGTTGGATTCGCACCAACTTCCCTATAGCGATGGCTAGGACTTATTGCATTCGCACGAAGTATAAAGTTAGCATGTGAAATAAACAATCGAAGTGAAGAATATTGCGTATGAACTTTACGCAAGATTGAAAAATTGCATTACAATGATTCGCCTTTAATATTTATAGATGGGCTATAAACAAGGCACGGCAAGAGCAACAAAACATGCGTACTCGTGTAAAAATATGTGGAATCACACGAACTCAAGATATTCGATCTGTTGTAGATGCAGGAGCAGACGCAATTGGCTTTGTATTTTTTCCACCAAGCCCTAGAAATGTCACCATTGAATTAGCTCAAAAACTTGTAAAACAAGTACCAGCCTACGTACAAACCGTTGGCTTATTTGTGAATGCATCGAGCGATGAAATATTAGAAGTATTAAAAACAGTTTCTTTAGATGTCTTACAATTTCATGGCGATGAAACCCCAGAACAATGCCAAAATATTGCCAAATTAACAGGTAGAAGATGGTACAAAGCCATTCAAGTTAAACCCGATTTAGATGTAATTTCAACGATTCAGCAATATCAACAAGTGGGTGCAAGTGCTATGCTTTTAGATGCATGGCACCCTGAGCTTAAAGGTGGAACAGGACATTCATTCGATTGGACTCAGTTCCCACAACTTGATATTCCATTAATATTGGCAGGTGGTTTAAAGCCTGAAAATATCGAAGACGCTATAAAGACGACAGGGGCATATGCCGTAGATGTCAGCGGAGGCGTAGAGTCCGCAAAGGGTATAAAAGACCAACAACTCATTGAAAAATTTATGCAAGGAGTCCATCGTGGATCAGCAAAATCAAAGTCATAACAGTCAAATTGACTATACCCAATTCCCCGATCAAAACGGGCATTTCGGTATTCATGGCGGACGTTTTGTGTCAGAGACTCTTATGGCGGCATTAGAGGATTTAGAAAAACTCTATTTTCGCATGAAAGATGACAAACAGTTTCTGGCAGAATTCGACCGTGACTTGGCTTACTATGTAGGTCGCCCAAGTCCTTTATATTATGCTGAGCGATGGTCGAAAGAATTAGGTGGTGCGCAAATTTACTTAAAACGTGAAGACCTTAATCACACAGGTTCACACAAAGTAAATAACACGATTGGTCAGGCACTTCTTGCAAAACTTTCGGGTAAAAAACGTATTATTGCTGAAACAGGCGCAGGTCAGCATGGTGTTGCAACGGCAACCATCGCAGCACGTTTAGGTCTTGAATGCGTTGTGTTCATGGGCGCAGAAGATGTTAAACGTCAAGCAATGAACGTGTATCGTATGCGTTTATTGGGCGCAACAGTTGTTCCTGTAGAAAGTGGCTCAAAAACATTAAAAGATGCCATGAACGAAGCAATGCGTGATTGGGTCACCAATGTAGATTCTACATATTACGTGATTGGTACAGTTGCAGGTCCACATCCATATCCGCAATTGGTTCGTGATTTCCAATCGATTATTGGTCGTGAAGCACGTCGTCAAATTCAAGAGCAAGCAGGTCGTTTACCCGATGCTTTAGTGGCTTGTGTTGGTGGTGGTTCAAATGCAATGGGTTTGTTCTATCCATTTTTAAACGATCAAGATGTGAAAATGTACGGTGTTGAAGCCGCAGGCTATGGCATTGAAACAGGCAAACATTCTGCACCACTCAATGCAGGTCATGTGGGTGTATTACACGGTAATCGTACTTACTTGATGTCGGATGATCAAGGTCAAATCATTGAAACGCATTCAATTTCAGCAGGTTTAGATTATCCTGGTGTTGGCCCTGAACATAGTTTCTTGAAAGATATGAACCGCGTTGAATATGTACCAATTAATGATAATGAAGCGCTGCAAGGTTTCCGTGATTTAACGCAAATTGAAGGGATTATTCCTGCATTGGAAAGTTCACATGCAATGGCGTACGTGACAAAACTTGCTCCGACTATGGATAAAGATCAAATTATTATTGCGACTGTTTCAGGTCGTGGTGATAAAGACTTAATGACTGTTGCACGTATTGATGGCGTGGAAATGGTTGAGATGTAAAAAATCTCCCTAACCCTCTTTATGAAAGAGGGGAAATAGCTCTCCTTTTCTAAGGAGGGGGATTAGAAATCGCATTCAAGTAATTGGATGCGATTTTTTTATATATGATAAAAGTTTCCCTCCTTTTGAAAGGATGAGAATTCTCAGAATATATTCTGAGTCAGCAAGGGGGGATTTTCATAATGCATATTTTATTTTTGCTGAAACAAAAGTATGGGAACTTTGATTTGTGGCTTATGATTTAATTTCAGTGTGCCTGCTACTATTACTTTTGGAAGATCAAAAGTAACAAAAATATTTTGTAAGACTGGAGGTATATCCTTATACCTCAGTCTTACGGACGACATCCATGTCGCCAACGCGTATCATATCGTTTTAATGAAATTTAAAAGTCCTCTTTTTATAAACTCTCTTTTTTGAAAAATGGGAGTTAGGGGGGATTAAAACGGAGCTTTTATGCCTAGCCTATTTATTATCATGCTCGGTGGTCGTCATGCACGTGCAAATACAGAAGTACATGATGTGGTACTTGCTGTTGGTGATACTTTAGAAGAAACCTATCCTCAACTCAAAAATGCATGGTTTGGCGAACAAAAAGGCTTACATATTGATGCTTGGGCTAAAATTAACGGCATAGAATTTGAAGATAAAAAATATACAATTCAACTTAGTGATGCTGCACCAAATCTAGAAAATGAAAAATTATTCTTAATTAATTTAGGTGGTTACGATGCACGTGAATTTGGCGAATTACATCGATACGTTTTAGTGGTTGCACAAAATGCGATGGTGGCAAAACAAAGAGGCAAAGCTTATTTTGCACAGCATTGGCAAAAACAACATACAGACCGTGTTCTAGATGTCGACGATTGCATTACAATAGATCATGTTCATGGTCGATATATTGAATTGATTGAGCAGAATTCAGAAATACAGCTTGAAGAGAATCTTTGGGAAAATACATATCTCATGTTGGATCACGATTAGCTAAAAATTTTGAATGAATAATCCTTCAAATTATCTCGTATAAGCTTTTGAATCTTTAGTTTGGATTTGCTATTTTAAAATTGATGCTTAAAGGCATAATGCTTATATGGGATAAGGTGATTGATATGGATGATCAAAAATGGATTTGATTCAACCCAATGGACAGCCTCGTTATGGTCGCTTTTCAGAACTACCATCAAATATAGATGTCAGTAAATACGATTATAAAACGCCCTATGGAAAGTCATTGGATGGATGGCGTAAGCATCTAAAATATAAAAAATTCAAGTTTTGTTCTATTCAGCACGAGCATTATAGTATTGGTGTTGCCGTGGTCGATATTGCATGGGCTGGGCATGGTTTTTTCTATATTTATGACCATCTTCGCAACGAAGTGATTGATTGGAATGCGATTAATCCATTGGCTAGACATACTCAGGTCGATGAGCAACCTTTATTTAATCAGAGTTATTTTAGCCACAAGCCATATCAAATAGAAATGCAGCATGTGAATGGCGCTCGATATATCACTGTTACAAAATATGGTGAAATTATATTAAGTGTTCGAACATTTTGTGCAGGAACAACGCCTTTAAGTTTGTGTAGCCCAAATGGAATTAATGGTTGGACTTATACTCAAAAGCTTACAACGCTCACTTGTGAAGGCTTTTTTAGTAATAAACAAGGTCAAATGATTCAATTTAATGAGCGAACATTTGCCGCGCTAGATGATACTTGTGGATTTTTGCGACCTGAAACGGCTTGGTTTTGGTTGTCTTGTAGTTTTTGGGATGATCAAAATAATCGCATAGGCATTAATTTGGCTTCTGGGGTGAATGAAAGCTTTGGTAATGAAAACAGCTTATGGATCAATGGACATTTACATCCATTAAGTGATGTTTTATTTCAACAAATTTCAGATACCCAATGGACAATTCAATCTTTAGATAAAAGCTTAAATTTAACTGTGAATACAGGTTGGCGCCGTTTTGAAAATCTAAATTTAAGATGGGTTGGAAGTCAATTTAGTCAGTGGCAAGCAAAAATTAGCGGCACAGTTTTACAAAATGGTCAGGAGATTATTTTTAATAGTGAATATGGCTTAATTGAACAACATTATGCGAAATGGTAATAAAAATATTAAATTACTCGTAAGTTCAGCAATAAAAAAGGCCTCCGAAGAAGCCTTTTTTATTTAAAGTCACTTATTTATTAAAACGACTAATTTGTTCTAACGCAGCTTGTAGATATTTTCCATTCAGCTGTTGACCTTTAAGTGGCTTGTTCTTTTTATCCAATAAATCATATTGACCAACAGCACCAACTTCTAAAATTGATTTAGGCGTAATTACGGCATAACTACTGTAATTCGAAGCTAAAATCCAATCACGTTTTACTATAGGTGCCATTAAATCTTCACCTACTGAATAATCATGAATATTGTTTTTAACACCTAAATAATTTTTCATAATGGTTGGAACAATATCTTGATGACTTGTGAATGTGTCTTTATCCCATTGCATCATGGTTGAATCTTTCACTTTAGGGCCAATAATGGCTAAAGGAACTTTCACTTGAGGATCGGTGTAGTTCCCATTATGTCCCCAGAAGTTTTCCATGTTGTCATTTACTTCTTGACCGTGGTCACCTGTAATAATCACCAAGGTATTATCAGCATCACCAGAGGCTTTGATTTTATCTAAAACTTCTTTCACTAAGCTATCGACATAATGAACACTTGTTTTATAGCGGTTCATCATGAGTGAGCGATCTGTATCGTTACTGAGTTTTAGATAATTCACTTCTTCAAGCATTGGCTTGTATTGATGTGGGTAATCTTTCGGGAAAGCATAACCATGTGGTGAATCGTAGAATAAGAACGAGAAAGTTGGTTTGTTCTTATCGCGTTTGTCGTACCATTTTAGCCAGTCTTGAGTTAAACCCACATCTAAGCCATCAGGCGAACGGCCTTCAGAACTAATGCGCAAGTTAGGTACTTTTGCAAAAATATTTTGATCAAATTCGGGATTTGTCAGTTTTGCGGCCGCGAAGATACCCAGTTGATAATTCATCGCTTGTAAGCGATCCATAAATACAGGCGTTTGACGATTGACTAAAATACCATGCCAATATGTTCCTGGAATGGCATAAAACAGACCGAAAATACCTGTACGTGTACAGTTACCTGTCGAAATATGATTGTCAAAAATTTTACCTTGTTGCGCGTATTGCCACATATTTGGGCTGACATCTGCATTAAAGGTATCTGCACGCCATGAATCTACAACAATAAAGACAATATTTGTGGGTTTGGTAACAGCATCAGATTGAATTGGACTTAGTGGATAGTTAATATCACTTTTACGCTCTAATGACATCGCTTTTTGTTTTTCTATCGCGGCTTCATCTAACCAACCCATTTTTTTCATTGTTTTTGTAGAGGTTGCAGGTTGGAAAAGTGGTAAATAACGTTTTGTTACCGTAACGGGTTGATAAACGTTTGCTGCTGCCCAAATATGAATACCATTAGACATTAAAAGGGTGATAAAAGTCAGCCAAGCAAATTTTTTGCCTAATTTCCATTGGGGGCGTGGAATGCCATTTTCTAATTTTGATATGAGAAAGTATTGAAATGCCCAAATTAATG
Source organism: Acinetobacter portensis (assembly GCF_009372215.1). GTDB lineage: Bacteria > Pseudomonadota > Gammaproteobacteria > Pseudomonadales > Moraxellaceae > Acinetobacter > Acinetobacter portensis. The sequence continues at coordinate 7,775 of NZ_LWRV01000065.1, forward strand.
CAATGCCAATAAAAGTCATAATCCAAGTTACGATAGGAAAATCTACGACTTGCCCTGACATCACCAATTCAAGCATTACAGCATTTACATGAAATCTATATTGTGAATAGACCACGGTATCTAAAAATAACGCAATTAAGCCAAATGCAGCCACACCTGAAATAATAAAACGACGTGGGATCGTCGGTAATAATAAGAAAGGTATGAGCAATAGACCTAAAACAGCACTTAAAAGTGCCATATGAGAAAAAAGGCTAGAGACTAAAAAGCTTAAACCTAAAATATCACTTGGAAATTCAGGTAAAAATGCAAAATATCTGCATGAAATAAGCATCGCAATAATGGCATTGACCATTATGAGATATCCATGACTATGTAATCTTGTTTTAAAAGGCATAAATATGCATCGACTATAAATATGGACTAAAAAAAGCCGAGAGTTGAGGCTCGGCTTGAATATGTTTAAATTATAATCTTAACAGTAGGATTTAACTTTTATGTTTACATAAACTAAACATACTATTGTATGAGTCTAATTTTCTGTACGAATGCTCTTATCTTTGTTTTAATTTTGGAAAGCGGAAAATAATTGAAAGTACAGCAAAAATTGCGAGTACCCAACAATAATAAATACTACCAATAAGTTCTACAGGGGAAATTTTTGCAATTGAGCAAGCCAGTAAAAGCTGAGCACCATAAGGAATAAGACCTTGAGTGACGCAAGAAAAAATATCCAATAAAGCAGCAGCACGTTTAGGATCTACGCCATATTCTTTTGCGACTTCTCTTGCCATATCTCCCGATAAAATAATCGCAACTGTATTGTTTGCAACAAATAAATTGGAGAAAACAACAAGAAGACTAACGCCAATTTCACCTGCACGTTGTCTACCTACTTTAAATAAGCGGGTAATTTTATAAATACGTTGAATTAACCATTCTAAACCACCTTCTTTTTGCATAATGGAAGATAAACCGCCCAAGAACATTGAAAGTAAGGCAACTTCGAACATACTGACAAAGCCGTCGTAAATTGCATTATTGAGCTTTAAAAAGTCAAAAGTTGTTGAGTCAATTAAACCAATAATTCCAGATAAAATCACACCAATGGTTAAAACAGCAAGTACGTGTAAACGTGTGAATGCCAATACAAAAACAGCAACATACGGCAGAATTAACCATAGGTCATAATCTTTATAATCAATGTTTTGTGCGCTATGACTTAACAGCATATAAATAAAAATAGTGATGATTGCGGCAGGAACAGCAATCCATACATTGACTCTAAACTTATCTCTAAGTTGAACTTTTTGACTATTTGTTGCAGCAATTGTGGTATCCGAAATCATAGACAAGTTATCGCCAAACATTGATCCACCAACGACTGCGCCAATGGCTAAAACAGGGGCAATATCTGTTGCTTGAGAAAAGCCAAATGCAATAGGCGCACACGCTGCAATAGTTCCCATTGATGTGCCCATTGCCGTTGCAATAAAAGCTGAAATGAGGAACAACATGGGTAGTACAAATGTAGGAGGAATAATCGATAAGCCCAGTTGTACCGTGGCATCTACACTACCAATGGCGCTACTTGTACTGGCAAATGCACCCGCAAGCATAAACACCATAAACATGAGAATTAAATTAGGATGACTCGCACCCTTTAAGAATTCATCAATACCTACGTTGAGTTTGTCTCTATATAGTAGAACCGCAACAATAATGGCAGGAATAGCAGCAACAGGTGCTTTAATTTGATAAAAAGCGAATTCTGTACCAATCATTGAATGGTAAATACCACTACCTAAAAACAGCGACAAAAAAACAATAAGGGGGAGCAGTGCAAGCGCGCGAGCGTGCACTTTATCAGGATGATCGGAGGTCATAGGAGATAAAAAAAATAAGAATGCGAATAGTATAATGCAGGTTTTGCTATTTCAGTAAATTTTAAATGTAAATGCTAAGTAATTTATTTATATGATTTTTATTGAATAAATCTAAGTTTATCTAAAATATCGGAAAATTCAGAAAAGCTAAAAATAGGCATCTTTGATCATTGTGTAAAAAAACGAAATATCGGTAAATGTACCTTTCGGATTGTTCTGATGAAGAAGATTTGCAAACAGAATATAAAAAGCAAAGTATTGAGTGCTATTCAATGACTAAAAAATAGCGTTACAATGCATTGTCTTGTATTTCTACAAAAGCAACTCCTCAGTTTTAAATAATTCAAGGAAAGTACAACCCTATGTCACGTTTAGCCACTCGATTTGCACAGCTTAAATCTCAACAGCGTAAAGCTTTAGTTTCGTATGTCATGGCAGGTGACCCTCAACCACAAGTAACGGTTCCGTTACTGCATAATATGGTTGAAGCAGGGGTAGATGTGATTGAACTTGGACTTCCTTTTTCAGACCCTATGGCAGATGGTCCAGTTATTGCCCTTGCAGCAGAACGTGCATTGGCAGGTGGAACAAATACTTTAGATGCTTTGAATATGGTGAAAGAGTTTCGTCAAAAAGATACAGAAACACCTGTTGTTTTAATGGGATATTTGAACCCTGTTGAAGTGATTGGTTATGAAAAATTTGTATCTTATGCTAATGAATGTGGTGTCGATGGTGTTCTACTTGTAGATTTACCACCAGAAGAAGCGCATGACTTAGATGTAGTTTTGAAAAAGTTTGATATGGATCAAATTTTCTTACTTGCACCAACATCTACAGATCAACGTATTAAACACGTTGTGAAACAGGCAAGCGGTTTTATCTACTATGTATCTTTGAAAGGCGTTACAGGTGCGGCAACCTTAGATGTTTCTGAAGCTGCTGCGCGTATTGAAAAAATTAAAGCTGAAACAAATCTTCCAGTCGGTGTTGGTTTTGGTATTAGCGATGCTGCCTCTGCAAAAGCAATGGGCGGTGTAGCAGATGCTGTAATTGTAGGAAGTGCTTTTGTAAAACAATTTGCGAACTTAACACCAGAACAAGCCGCTATAGAAACGGTTAATAAAGTTAAGGAGCTTCGAGCTGCGCTCGATGAGTTAGTATGAGTCAAGAAGTGAAAACAGGGAAGATTCTTAGCCCTACTACGCCGTGGACAGATCGTGCTGTTCCAAGTATTCATGTTCCAGATGAACAGCAAGTATATAAATCTACATTTACTGAACCGACTATCGAATGTTCGGAGTGTCATGCTTTAGTGACGCGTACAGCGATGTCTTTCAATGCTTTTGTTTGTCCGCAATGTGATGAACATTTACGCATGAAAGCGCGTGATCGTTTAAATTGGTTCTTCGATCAAGTTGATAATGAACTTGGTCAAGAATTTAAAGCCAAAGACCCACTTAAATTTGTAGACAGCAAGCCATATCCAGATCGTATGTCGGAAGCTCAAACAAAAACAGGTGAAACTGAAGCACTTGTTGTAATGCAAGGCTTATTGAAAAGTGTACCGATGATTGCGTGTGCTTTTGAGTTTGACTTTATGGGCGGTTCAATGGGTACGGTTGTTGGAGATCGTTTTGTTCAAGCTGCAGAGCGTGCAATTCAATCGAAACAACCTTTAATTTGCTTTGCTGCCTCAGGTGGTGCACGTATGCAAGAAGGGATGTTATCTCTGATGCAAATGGCACGTACATCTGCTGCAATTCAACGTATGAAAGAAGCAGGTTTACCGTATATTGTTGTATTAACACATCCTGTTTATGGTGGCGTAACAGCATCACTTGCAATGTTAGGCGATGTACATATTGCTGAACCTAAAGCGATGATTGGTTTTGCAGGTAAACGTGTTATTGAACAAACAGTTCGTGAAAAATTGGAAGAACCGTTCCAACGTGCTGAGTATTTACTTGATCATGGTGTAATCGATCAAATCGTACACCGTCACGCATTACGTGATACTGTATATCGCATTGTGACGAAATTGATGAATTTGCCTTGAACAAAGCACCACTTGCAACAGACTCTTTAAACACATGGCTCGATTATTGGAGCCATGTTCACGTTACGGGTATTGATTTAGGTTTGGAACGCGTTATTCCTGTTGCTGAAAAGCTAGGTGTAACTCGTCCAAATTCGAAAGTTTTTACTGTTGCAGGAACAAATGGTAAAGGCTCTACAAGCACAACTTTAGCGGCAATATTACAAGCGCAAGGCTATAACGTAGGTCTTTATCAATCACCGCATATTTATCGTTTTAATGAACGTGTGAAATTATCGGGTATAGAGGTTGATGATCAAGCTTTGGTCGATGCCTTTGTTCAGGTCGATGATGCACGTCGTGAATGTGACTTATCTTTATCATTTTTTGAAGCAACAACACTGGCCGCATTTGTTATTTTTAAAGATAAAAAATGTGATGCTTGGGTGCTTGAAGTGGGGTTAGGCGGACGACTAGATGTTGTTAATGTTGTCGATCCTAATGTTGCCGTTATTACCAATATTGGTTTAGATCATACCGATTGGCTAGGCGATACTATTGAGAAAATTGCATTTGAAAAAGCAGGAATTATTCGTCCGAATATTCCCGTAATTTTTGGTGGATCACAAGACATTCCTCAAGCTATTTTAAATAAAGCAAATGAGTGTAATGCATCTTTATCTGCGGTAAATCGTGATTACTTTTATCGTTTTACTGAAGATGGTCAGGCATGGATGTTTGCCTCTACAGGTTGCACATTAAAATTACCATTGGGTGCTTTAGCTCTCGAAAATATTTCTACTGCTGTTGCTGCTATTCTTGTGAGTGGTTTAGACATTAAGCAAGAAGCAATAGTACAAGGTATTCAACAAGCAAAATTACAAGGTCGATTTGAAATTCGACAAGTTGAAGGCAAAACCGTTATTTTTGATGCAGGACATAACCCACATGGTGTTGAGTTCTTGTTAAAACAATTGAAAAATTATTTGAATTACAATAAACAGTTCACTGAGGTGATCAGTGTTTTTTCAATGTTGACAGATAAAGACATAAATTCAGTTGCGCAGCTGTTGAAAGATACTGTATTAATGTGGAAAATTGCGCCATTAACAGTGCCTCGTGCAGCAACAATTCATCAACTTGATGAAGCATTAAAAGATCAAAATTTACAGCACTTTGAAAGTGTAAAGTTGGCGTTTAAATCAGCACTTGATGAATCGAAAAATAATCAGCTGATCCTTGTGTGTGGTTCATTCCACACCTTGGAAGCCGTATGGGAGTATTTGGAAGAATGTCAATGAACAACAAGCAGCGTTGGATGGGTGGCGTTGTTTTATTAGGTGGTGGTATTTTGTTGGCAGCCTTGCTTTTGAAGGGCAAAGAAGAAATACATCAAAACCAAGCCGAGCCCCAACTTGTTGAGCAAGTTCAACAATCAAATAAGTCAAATGAAGCTGAAATGATTCAACTTCAACCTTTAACTGTGGATGTTGAAACAGAAAAACGCTTGCTTGAAGAACAGAAACGTTCACGTGAAAAAGCAGTTGCAGAGCAAGAAGCAAGAGCAGCTGAATTTTTAGCAACTCAGCAACAAGCCGAAGCAGAAGCTGCGCGTAAAGCCGCAGAAGAATATGCTGCTATGAATACGCGCAGAACAGGTGCGAATCAAAGCTCTGACAATATTCCGCCAGAGCTTGTTGAAGATGAAAAAATTAAACAAAAGCGTATTGCTGAGGAAAAGTTGGCGGCTCAAAAAAAGTTAGATCAGCAGAAAGTAACGCAATTAAAGGCTGATGATGTTAAAAAAGATGCTGAGAAAAAACGCCAAGCTGAATTAGATCGTCAAGCAGAAGATAAGAAAAAAACTGAAGCTGAAGCGAAACAGAAAGCCAATGAAAAATTGAAAGCTGAGGAAAAGCGTAAAGCGGATGAGAAATTAAAGTCTGAGGAAAAGCGAAAAGCAGATGAGAAGTTAAAGTCTGAAGAAAAACGCAAAGCTGAAGCAAAGAAAAAAGCAGAGGCAGATAAAGCACGTAATTTGCTAGAAAATGGTGATAAGCAATGGATGGTTCAAGTTGCTTTAGCCGTAAATGAGGCAAATGCAGATGCTGTTGCTGCAAAATTAAGATCGAAAGGTTTTAAAGTCACCAAGAGTCCAACTTCAAAAGGGATTCGTATCATGGTTGGCCCATCTAAAGATCGTGAAACCGCAGATGCAGCACGTAAGAAAATTGCAGCCGATGCTAGCCTAGGAATGAAATCTGCTTGGGTAATCGATTGGGTTCCTTTAGATAAGAGAAATTAATTCAATTTAGCTGTTTTTTAAGATGGATTCGATACTTGTTGTCGAATCCATCTTATATTTTCAGGGCTAAAGATTTTTTCAATATTAATCCAAATAGGGTGAAACCCATATCCACCATATTTCATTTCATTTAACGCGTCTTCTGTTGTCCAGTTTTCAAAAATAATTCGATACATGGCGATAGAGGCTCCCGTTCTATCCGAACCGTGATAACAATGAATTAAAACTTTTTGATTACTTGCTTGAGCACTTTGAATTGTTTTCATAACTTCCAATAAATCATCGCGATTCATTGCCCATGTATTTACGGGTATATGTATTAATTTTAACTTTTGATTTTTGAGTATTTCAGAATCTTTATCTCTACTTCTTAAGTTAATTACTACATCGATTTTATGTTTTTTTAAGTCTGGTATAAGTGATGATACGGGTTGCTCACTACGATAGACGAAGGAACTCATCTCATAAAAATTATGATTAGAATTAATAGATTTGCCCCAATGACTTGGACGAGATTCAATTGGTAGTGTTGGTGATTCAACACAGCCAGTAAATATCAAAGATGAAAAAATTAAAAAGGTGAATGTGATTTTTTTCATATTTTTTATAAATTATGAGATTTGTTTATATTAATTAATTTTAAAAATAAAAGAAACTTAATTTAAGGAAAATAAAAAAACCCGCCATCAGGCAGGTTTAATAAATATTAGAAACTTGGCTCGTCAAAGGAAGCTTCTAAAAGAAAGTATGAAAGATCATTCCGGTTGAGCTGTTAAGCGTAAATATGGTTTTACTGCTGTATAACCTTTAGGGAAACGTTGCTGAATTTCAGCCTCATCTTTTAATGAAGGAACAATTACAACATCATCGCCATGTTGCCAATTGGCAGGCGTTGCAACTTTATGGTTGTCGGTCAGTTGTAAGGAATCGACTACACGTAAAATTTCATTAAAGTTACGACCTGTAGATGCAGGGTAGGTAATAATCAAACGTACTTTTTTATTTGGATCGATAATGACAAGCGAGCGAACAGTAAGGGTTTCACTTGCATTAGGATGAATGAAATCATACAGCGTAGATACTTTACGATCTTGATCGGCAATAATTGGAAAGTTTACGGTCGCATTTTGAGTTTCATTAATGTCTTGAATCCAACCATGATGTGATTCAACGGAATCGACAGAAAGAGCAATTGCTTTTACGCCACGCTTTGAAAACTCATCTTTTAGTTTTGCAGTAAAACCAAGCTCCGTTGTACATACTGGCGTGTAATCGGCAGGATGTGAAAATAGAATTCCCCAGCTATTGCCTAAAAATTCATAAAAGTTAATTTGTCCCAAGCTAGAATCTTGTGTGAAATCAGGTGCGATATCGCCTAAACGTAAACTCATTTTTGCCTCAGAATATTGGAAATGTTATTTGTTGAAAATAATATGGATGATTTCTTTAGCTAAATAAAATATGTTTTTATGTGTTGTTTATCTCTTTATTAGATATGTTTGAATTAACTGCTTTAAAAAACAAGCGATAAAATCAGGACTTATCTATATATAGAAAGATTAAAATTTGATACATTGTTTCCCCTTAGGTTTCAGTGTTTAGCAACGCGAAGATTATTTTTATATTGGTTTTGTGCAAAACCCTTGTACTTCAAATTTCTAACACCATAATAACGACTAAGAAAAACTTATTTTGATAAGCAAGATTTAGAGAGTCTATTCATGTTGGCAAGTCTGATCGGAGGAATCTTCGGTACTAAAAATGAGCGCGAACTTAAACGCATGCGCAAAATTGTTGAAAAAGTTAATGCGCTCGAGCCGACGATATCAGCTTTAAGTGATGCGGACTTATCTGCAAAAACCGAAGAATTTAAAAAACGTTATAACACTGGCGAAAGTCTAGATAAGTTATTACCAGAAGCGTTTGCAGTTTGCCGTGAAGCAGCAAAACGTATTATGGGAATGCGCCATTATGACGTTCAGTTGGTAGGTGGTATTACACTTCACGAAGGTAAAATTGCAGAAATGCGTACCGGTGAAGGTAAAACACTGATGGGTACACTAGCTTGCTATTTAAATGCAATTAGTGGTCAAGGCGTTCACGTGATTACTGTGAATGACTATTTGGCGCAACGTGATGCCGAGTTAAACCGTCCATTATTTGAATTTTTAGGTTTAAGCATTGGTGTAATTTACTCAATGCAAGACCCGATGGAAAAAACGGAAGCCTACAAAGCCGACATTACTTACGGTACAAATAACGAATTTGGTTTTGACTATCTTCGTGACAACATGGTGTTCTCTCTTGGTGAGAAAAAACAGCGCGGTTTAATTTATGCAATTATTGATGAGGTTGACTCAATCTTAATTGATGAAGCGCGTACACCACTGATTATTTCAGGTCAAAGTGATGATTCATCTCAGCTTTATGCTGCGATCAACTCAATTCCACCAAAGTTGAAGCCACAGAAAGAAGAAAAAGTGGCAGATGGTGGTCACTTCTGGATTGATGAAAAACAACGTTCAGTTGAAATGACTGAAATTGGTTTTGAAACAGTTGAAAATGAACTTATTGAGATGGGTTTATTAGCAGAAGGTGAAAGCTTATATTCTTCATCTAATTTGAACCTTGTTCACCATGTGACTGCTGCAATTCGTGCGCATTATTTATATCAACGTAATGTTCAATACATCATTAATGATGGTGAAGTGATTATTGTTGATGAAAATACAGGTCGTACAATGCCTGGTCGTCGTTGGTCTGAAGGTTTGCATCAAGCTGTAGAAGCAAAAGAAGGCTTAGAAATTCAGCCCGAAAACCAAACCTTGGCAACAACAACATTCCAAAACTATTTCCGTCTATACAAAAAACTGTCAGGCATGACAGGTACTGCAGATACTGAAGCTGCAGAAATGAAAGAAATTTATGGTTTAGATGTTGTTCTTATTCCAACGCACCGTCCAATGGTTCGTAAAGATGAAAACGATTTAATTTACCTAAATCGTAATGGTAAATATTCAGCAATTATTAAAGAAATTCAGCGTGTTCATGAGTCAGGTGTTGCACCTATTCTTATTGGTACAGCAACCATTGAAGCATCTGAAATTCTATCGGATAAACTTCGTGATGCTGGTATTGCGCATGAAGTGTTAAACGCAAAACAACACGAACGTGAAGCAGATATTATTGCGCAAGCAGGTGCTCCACGTGCTGTGACAATTGCAACAAACATGGCAGGTCGTGGTACAGATATTTTACTTGGTGGTAACTGGAAAGCACTTCTTGCAAAAATTGAAGAACCTACTAGTGAAGATGAAGCTCGTTTAAAAGCTGAATGGGAAAAAAACCATGATGCTGTTCTTGCATCTGGTGGTTTACACATTATTGGTTCAGAGCGTCATGAATCACGTCGTATTGATAATCAGCTTCGTGGTCGTGCAGGTCGTCAAGGTGACCCAGGCGTTTCACGTTTTTACCTATCACTTGAAGATGACTTAATGCGTATTTTCGCTGGTGATCGTATTGTGGGTATGATGCGTGCGATGGGTTTAACGGAAGATGAAGCGATTGAACACAAAATGGTGTCTCGTTCTATCGAAAATGCGCAACGCAAAGTAGAAGCGCGTAACTTTGATATTCGTAAAAACTTATTGAAATACGATGATGTAAACAACGAACAGCGTAAAATCATCTACTCACAACGTGATGAAATTCTAGCTGAAAGTACACTTCAAGAATACGTTGAAGAAATGCATCAAGAAGTCGTTAAAGGTTTAATTGCAGATTATATTCCGCCTGAGTCTATTCATGATCAGTGGGATATTGAAGGTCTTGAAGCTGCATTACGTGATGACCTTGGTGTTGAGCTACAAGTTTCTCGTTGGTTAGAGGAAGATCGTCGCTTAGATGAAGAAGCTCTTGTTGAACGTATCTACGATGAAATTCTGCAGCGTTACCGTGGTCGTCGTGAACAAATGGGTGATGAATCTGCAGCAATGCTTGAACGTCATTTCATGTTGGGTGCATTAGATCGCCATTGGAAAGATCACCTTGCTGCAATGGATTACTTACGCCAAGGGATTCATTTACGTGGTTATGCACAAAAAAATCCTGAGCAAGAATACAAAAAAGAAGCATTTAACTTATTTGTAAATATGTTGGGTGTGATTAAGTCAGATGTTGTAATGGACTTATCTCGTATTCATGTGCCAACGGCTGAAGAATTAGCGGCTTTGGAAGCACAACAGCAGGCTCAAGCAGAAGCAATGAAATTGAATCTTTCACATGCCGATGTTGATGGTTTTATCGAAGAATCATCTGAAGAAGAATCTCAACAAATAACTGAAGATGAGATAACTCCACCTGTCAGCAGAAATGCGCCATGTCCTTGTGGTTCAGGAAATAAATATAAGCAGTGTCACGGTAAAATTTAATTTGAATTAAATTTTATTTAACAAAAAAGCAGAACACTCGGTTCTGCTTTTTTGTTATGAATAGAGCAGAAAGGGCTCAGTCATTTCGATTAATAATTGAAGTTCAGCGCATTAAGTGATATTTAATGGCACATTGAAATTTAATATATGGAAACCATAATGAAAAAAGTATTAAAAACACTCATGATTGCTGCATTGGCAGTTCCTTCTTTTGCATTTGCAAATACTGAAAAATCGGTAAATCAAGTACCTGTTATCGATGGTAAAGTAACGGTTGCAAGCCCGCGTACAGGTATTCAGTATAAAATTGATAATCCAAATCAACGTCCTGTGTTAATTCAAACAGAAGCGATTGCACCTGCTACATCAGCAACAGCAGATCGTATTGTGGCATCTAATCCTGCTTTATCTGATGAAAGTCAAAAAAATGCGAAAAAGGCATTATTAGCTGCACAATAATTTAAAATATTTGATATTTAAAACCAGCCTCAAGGCTGGTTTTTTTGATATACGCGATTAAAATTTATAAATCATAATAAAAACTCACTCTTGGTTTGCTTTTGCTCGATTTTTCGATGAATTTCTAATAAGCTGTGGTTTTCTATATAAAACTAATTTGGAAGTTTTAAAATGGCTGTAGGTGACGTATCTATGCCGCAAATGCATGCGGTGAAAGGTGTAAAAATTGGTTCGGCTGAAGCGTATGTACGTTACCAAAACCGACGTGACCTTGTTATTTTTGAATTTGCAGAAGGTTCAAATGTTGCAGGTGTATTTACGCAAAATGCATTTTGTGCAGCACCTGTACATCTCTCTAAAGCGCATCTAAAAATTACCAATCCACGTTATCTTGTAATTAATACAGGAAATGCCAATGCGGGTACTGGTAAAACAGGCATGGCAAATGCAGAAGCAACGTGTGCGAAGCTAGCAGAACTTGCGGGTGTATCTACATCCGAAGTTTTACCATTCTCTACGGGTGTGATTGGTGAGCAGCTTCCAATTGAGCGTTTGGTTAATGGTTTACAACCTGCATTAGAAAGCTTAAATGAAAATGCTTGGTTAGATGCTGCAACAGGCATTATGACCACAGATACAACACCAAAAGGTGCATCTGAGCAATTTGAAATAGATGGTGTGATATACACCATGACGGGTATCTCAAAAGGTGCAGGCATGATTCGTCCAAATATGGCGACCATGTTGAGCTATGTTGCTACAGATGCACCTATCAGTCGTGAACTTGTTCAACAACTGTTAAATGAAACTGTAAATGTATCATTTAACCGTATTACGGTAGATGGTGATACATCTACAAATGATTCATGTATTTTTGTGGCAACAGGGCAGGCAGGCGGTGCTGAAATTGCATCGACTCATGATGTACGTTATGCAACTGTTCTCGAAGTGCTTACACGTGTTATGAAACGTTTGGCTCAACTTATTGTTCGTGATGGTGAAGGCGCAACGAAATTCATTACTGTTGCGGTTGAAGGCGGTGGAAATACGCAAGAATGCTGTGATATTGCTTATAGCATTGCACATTCACCATTGGTAAAAACGGCAATTTTTGCATCAGATCCAAACTGGGGGCGTATTTTGGCTGCCATTGGTTATGCAGGCGTGCCAAATTTAGATGTTGAAAAAATTCAAGTTTGGTTGGATGATGTACAAATCTGTAAAGATGGCGGTGCAGCTGAAGACTATACGGAAGCAGAAGGTGCACGTGTCATGTCTCAAACTGAAATGACGATTCGAGTTGATTTAGGTCGAGGGCAAGCCAAAGATACGGTATATACCTGTGATTTATCATATGATTATGTCAAGATTAATGCAGATTATCGTTCTTAAAGCTAAATTTAAACAAAGCCTCCGTTGTGAGGCTTTTTTATAACTGCTACTTTTTACTTGCTGGTCAAAAAACTTAAAAATTGATCAGATATTAGGATCACTTACATAACGTAAGCAATATGGATAGAGAAGACGTTGTTATGAATAATGCGACCAACAACTTAATTGCTAATGAAGCTAAATCAATTGTACAGGCGCATTTAGATCGCTTAGGTGAATCTAAAGACTCTCATTTAACCGAAGAAGTTAAACAAGAAAAATTTGCTCAAATTAAAGCAGAATTAGAAAAGCAAAATGCGGTATTGGTTGCGCATTATTATTGTGATCCTGAAGTACAAGAATTAGCAGAACTTACAGGTGGATGTGTTTCAGATTCATTGGAAATGGCACGTTTTGGTAGAGATCATCCTGCAAAAACGCTTGTTGTTGCAGGTGTTAAATTTATGGGCGAAACATCTAAAATTTTATCTCCTGAAAAAACAGTGCTCATGCCAACACTAGAAGCGACCTGCTCTTTAGATTTGGGTTGTCCTGTGGATGAATTTACTAAATTCTGTGATGAACATCCTGACTATACGGTTGTGGTCTATGCCAATACTTCTGCTGCTGTAAAAGCACGAGCAGATTGGGTGGTCACGTCAAGTTGTGCTGTAGAAATTATTGAACACCTAGATGGTTTGGGTGAAAAAATAATTTGGGCACCAGATCAGCATTTAGGGCGTTATATTCAAAAGAAAACAGGCGCAGATATGCTGCTTTGGGACGGTTCATGCATTGTGCATGAAGAATTCCGTGCACGTGGTATTGAAAACATGAAAGCTTTATATCCAGATGCAGCTGTCTTGGTTCATCCTGAGTCGCCAGAATCTGTAATTGACATTGCAGATGCAGTAGGTAGCACATCTCAACTTATTAAAGCGGCTAAAACATTGCCACATGAAAGACTGATTGTTGCAACAGACCGTGGTATTTTTTACAAAATGCAACAAGCTGTACCCAATAAGATTTTAATTGAAGCACCAACAGCAGGAGAAGGGGCAACGTGTCGTTCTTGTGCGCATTGTCCGTGGATGGCAATGAATGAATTGGATGGAATTTTAGAAGTCTTGCAAAAAAAGGATCAAGAAATCTTTGTTGATTCTGTTTTAGCAACACGTGCAAAGCTACCTTTAGACCGAATGTTGAGCTTTAGTGCTGCATTAAAATAAAGAAATTGATTAAAAAATATGTAAAATGCTTGATAAATAAACGGTTGAAGCATTTTTTTGATTTTTTTTAAATATAGGTGTTGACGTCTTTAGGCGTCACGCCTAGAATGCACACCGTACCGAACGAGATGTTTGATACAAGCTGAGATGAATCGGAGCATAGCACAGCCTGGTAGTGCACCTGGTTTGGGACCAGGGGGTCGTAGGTTCGAATCCTACTGCTCCGACCAATTCCTCAAGGCAAAGAAAAGCTTGATATTTTATATCAGCGGTAATGCGCCTGTAGCTCAGTTGGATAGAGCATCCGCCTTCTAAGCGGATGGTCACAGGTTCGAATCCTGTCAGGCGCGCCATTTGGTACGTTTGATCATAGAATCTGAAAAGCTTGTTGTAATGGTGATTGTAGCTCAGTTGGTAGAGCCCCGGATTGTGATTCCGGTTGTCGAGGGTTCGAGCCCCTTCATTCACCCCAATTCGGAGCATAGCACAGCCTGG
>NZ_LWRV01000066.1 GCF_009372215.1 Acinetobacter portensis
AATGTCAACAGACCCTAATATCATCAGGCTAAAAATAAATACTTTTGAGGATAATGTCACACCTGTGGCATTATCCTTTTTAAATTGAGATATCTGAATATTAAGGAAATAACATGGGACACCGTTTAAGCAAAATTTACACCCGTACAGGCGACTCAGGAACAACAGGATTAGGCGATGGTTCACGTGTTTCCAAAGATGACCTACGAATTGAAGCATTAGGTGATGTAGATGAACTCAACTCAAGTATTGGCGTATTACGCTCACAAATTGCGATAAGTGCAATTGAAGACAAAACCACTTGGGATAAATCGTTAAGCCTTATTCAACATTGGCTTTTCGACTTGGGTGGTGAAGTTTGCATTCCAAACTTCAATTTGGTTCAGCCTTTAGCCATTGAATATTTAGAAAACGAAATTGACCGCTTAAATGAAGATCTTCCTATGCTAAAAGACTTTATTTTACCTGCGGGTTCACTAGCATGTAGCTATGCACATCAAGCACGTTCGGTTTGCCGTCGTGCGGAACGTCGTTTAATGTCTGTTCACGCACGTGATCAAAACATTCAAGCGCCCTCTCTACAATTATTAAACCGCTTATCCGATTGGTTATTTGTCGCATCTCGAGCATTACAACGCGCAGAAGGCGGTTCAGAAGTCCTTTGGCAAAAAAATATTAACGAAACAATCTAAGAACTAAAAAAACCGATAAAGAACAAGGTAATTCATCCGATAGTACTTGCATAAAAGTACTATCGGATCAAAATATGTAACGTCATATTTCTGTCACTTTAATCCATCAAAATGAACTACATCTTTAAAATGATGAGCCATGCATGCGCATAATTGGTCATCGTGGTGCTCGTGGGGAAGCACCTGAAAACACCTTAGGTGGTTTTCAATATATTCATGATTTAGGTATTCGCGCGGTTGAATTTGATGTTCGACAGCTGAAAGATAATGCCCTTGTGATTATGCATGATGATGATTTTGCGCGTACCGCAGGACAAAGCAAACATCTTTATGAATGTAGTCGGGAAGATTTAGAACACTATAATCAAGCTATTGCATGGTCAGAATGGAAAAACATCGAGAAAACGCCTTTGCTCGATGAAACCATGAAAATTATTTTCAACTTCGATCATATTGAAGTTGAAGTCAAAGCGGTTCAATCTGCTTATGAAGCCAATACACTGGTTGAATCTTTACAGCAACAACTGATGGGCTATGAACATTCAGCAGTGATTACCAGTTTTGATTCAAAAATTCATCATGCATTAAAAAATCAAAACTCGAATTTTAAACGTGGCTTACTTATTGAAGATGACATTCAACATCGTGCCATTGATCAAGCCTTAGAACTTGGATGTTGTCAAATTGGTTGGATGAATCAACTTGCAACCAATGAGATGATTACTGCTACTCAAGAAGCAAAATTAGCCATTAGTGTATGGACAGTCAATGATGTAAAACGCGCACAAGAATTGTTCCACTTAGGTATTAATGGATTAATCACTGATTTCCCAAAAGAAATGCAAAAATTGCTCAATTCCACGCGCTAAATATTTGACGTAAATCCTTTATTTCCAAGTGTTTCAATTGGTTTTATCAGTATCGTCATTCTATTATCACGGCTGCTCAAACTTCGATAAAACCAATCATCAGCTTGGCTATTTTTATATCAATTTAACACAATACAACTGTACAATAATGATAGTGCATCTTTTTATATCCATGCTAAGATGCTATTAAGATCGGCTTATATTTTTATAAAGCTAAGGCTACATTTATAACCTGCAAAGGTTCTAGGAGTACTGTTGGAGATGAATGCTCCCCTACCAAAAGCCCCAATCAACTGGATTGCAGTTTTTGCATTGGTGTTTTTACCTATTGTTGCGATAATCGCTATCCCGCTTTACGCATATCATCACGATTTCAGCGTAAGTGCATGGGTGAGCATGTTTGTTTTACTAGGTGTCAGTAGTCTTGGTATTACTGCGGGCTATCACCGCCTTTGGGCACATCGTGCTTATGAAGCAACATTGCCTTTAAAAATTATTTTAATGCTTATGGGGACATTTGCAGTTCAAAACAGTATTTTGTTCTGGGCTTCAGGTCACCGTACACATCACCGCCATGTAGATGATATCGATCAAGATCCGTATTCTATTAATAACGGTTTTTGGTACGCTCATATTGGTTGGATGCTTCGCAACTATCCTGCGGCAGAAGCGAACTATAAAAATGCACCAGACTTGTTAAAAGACAAAGTGGTGATGTTCCAAGATAAATATTACGTTCCATTAGTTATTGCTGTTCATGCTGCTATTTTGTTACCTATCGGTTGGGCAACGGGCGATATGTGGGGTGTCTTGTTATTAGGTGGATTAATGCGTTTAATCCTCAGCCATCACGTCACATTCTTTATTAACTCTTTATGTCATATGTGGGGCAAACGTCCTTATACAGATGAAAATACTGCGCGTGACAACTTCTGGTTAGCAATTGCGACTTGGGGTGAGGGCTATCATAACTACCATCACATCTTCCAATACGACTACCGTAATGGCGTAAAATGGTGGCAATATGATCCAACGAAATGGTTAATTTGGTCTTGCTCTAAACTTGGTTTAGCTAAAAATTTACGTCGGATTCCAAGCTTTAATATTAAAAAAGCTGAATTGGCGATGAAATTTAAATATGCTGAACAAGATTTAGCGGTTTACGGTCATAATGTCACTGAAGATATTTCTACTGTAAAAAGCCGTATTGCTCAAGAATATGATGCTTTCTCTCAAACCCTAAACGATTGGACTAAATTGAAAGAACTTGAAATTCAAGCGAAAAAAGCATCTATGGCGGAAAAAATTCACCAAATGGATGACAAATTAAAAGTTGAATTCCAGTTGGTAGAACAACGTCTTGCACATCATCGTGCAGCGCTTAACTTGCTTGTACGCAACTTAAAAAAGAATCCTGCTTCTAACTAAGTGAGCAACTTTAAAAGCCCCATTGATGGGGCTTTTTTATTGTGTGTTGAATCAGAAAGCTTTTTATAAATGATGTTTAAGTTTGCTATATTGGTAGCAGAATTTTTATAGATCTTTGCCTTATGCAATTTAATGCTCGCTACCCTTCTCTCAGTCCAAAGCTTTATCATCAACAAGCACCTGCTCCTTTAAAAGGTGCAAAAGCAGGTCATTTTAATGAAAACTTAGCCAATGAATTAAATTGGTCAGAAGATGATAAAAAACACTGGATAGAAATTTGTAGCGGTCAAAAAACATTTGATGAGTTTCCACCACTTGCAATGGTTTATGCAGGTCATCAATTTGGACAATGGGCAGGTCAATTGGGTGATGGGCGCGGTTTACTCATCGCACAAATTTTAGATAAAAAGAATCAAACAGTTGATTTACATTTAAAAGGTGCAGGTTCTACACCGTATTCAAGAATGGGCGATGGTCGTGCTGTTTTACGCTCGGTTATCCGTGAATATTTGGCAGGACATGCGCTGAATGCTTTAGGTGTTCCATCAAGTAATGCTGTTGGTTTTACATCTTCAACACAAGGTGTACAACGTGAAAAATTAGAACTTGGCGCAATGATGTTACGCACTTCAGATTGCCATATTCGTTTAGGGCATTTTGAATGGATTAATCAATATCAAGCAGATTTACTCCCTGAATTCACGCAAAAATGTATCGAATGGCATTATCCTGAAAGTTTAGATGCCGAACAGCCTATATTGGCATTTGCTACAAAAGTTATTCAACGAACAGCCATTATGATTTCGCATTGGCAATTGGTTGGCTTTGCGCATGGTGTAATGAACACCGATAATTTAAACATTACAGGTTCAACTTTAGATTTTGGTCCTTACGGTTTTATGGAGCGTTTTCGCCCAAATTGGATCAATAATCACAGCGATTACAAAGCACGTTATACCTATCAACAACAGCCAAGTATTGGACATTGGAATTTATGGACATGGCTGAATAACCTCGTTCCACTTTGCCCCAAAGACTACGACAAAGAACAATGGAAAGATGAACTTGCTCAGTGTTTAGAACATTTTGAACCAACCTTCTTAGAACACTACAAACATGGTTTAAGTCAAAAGATGGGCTTAGCTAGCTTCCATAAAGACAGTTTCGATTGTGCGATGGCATTCTTACGCATTTTGCAAAGCGAACAGCTCGATTACACGCAAAACTTTATTCGACTGCAAAATAAAGAATATGAAAGCATTAAAGATGATTGCCTAGATCGATTTGCCTTTGAAAATTTCTTAATGCAATACGAAACGATTCGCGAAGGACAAGATGTAGATGAACTTGATGCACAAATGCAAAAAGCCAATCCACATTATATATTGCGTAATCACATGGCTCAAAAAGCAATTGAACTTGCCGAACGAAATGATTTTTCTGAGCTTGATCGTTTGTTTAAGCTACTTTCACATCCATTTACAAAACAAACTGACCTTGAGCAGGCAAACGATTTAGCACCGTTAGCGACTGATGTTCCTGAAGTTGTGGTGAGTTGTTCTTCTTAATTCATATTTACTCACAAAACACTTGTGGATAATTTAATCGTTATCCACAAGAATTAAAGGATAAGTGAGCAAATAATTATTTTATAAATGATCAGAAATCGTATTTTCGCTATTGTTTTAATTTTTCTAAGCTGTCTTGTTGTCGCGTTTATCGTGAATCAAAAATATGGCAAATACTTACCTACAACTTCAAATGAAATTTCATTTCCTCAAGCCTTAACTCAAGATGAAATTCAGAAAATTCGTAAAGAATCTCCTATTTCAAGCATCCAAGTGTATAAAAAAGAACGATATCTTCTGTTAAAGCATAATGATCAAACCATTCGAAAATACCCCATACGTTTAGGCTTCACCCCTATTGGGCACAAAGTTCAAGAAGGCGATGGAAAAACACCTGAAGGTCGTTATGTTATCGATTGGCGCAATCCGAAAAGTGCATTTTATAAATCTTTGCATGTTTCATATCCTAATAAAAAAGATCGAGATATTGCTAAAAATTTAAACGTTTCACCCGGTGGTGACATTATGATTCATGGCTCTGCAACCACAAAGCAAGTAAATGTGTTACCCAGTTTAATGAATTATTTTCCAAAAAGTGATTGGACTTGGGGATGTGTTGCTGTCCGTAATATCGATATAGATGAACTTTGGTTACTTGTAGATGATGGAACAATCATTGAAATTTATTCGTGATCTCAAGCTCAGAACATAAATTAAGCCATATAAATTTAATCCAGTTGTTTCATTATTTTTATTTTGTGTAAATAAACACCATATCATTAACAATAAAGATTATCATTTGTGAAATTTTAACGATAAATATTTCACATTTTGAGTAACATTTATGAATGTATATCACAAATTAAAACTCAATAAATACACTCTATTTTTATGCAGTACAGGTTTAAGTTTGTTTACAAGCTATGCATTTTCAGATGATCAAACACTTTCAACTTTAAGTTTTACAGCAACAGAAGATTTAGGTAGTGCGGAACAAGGCTATAAAACCAATCAAGTTTCACAAGTTGGGCCTTGGCAAGGTAGAAAACTTCAAGACTTACCCTACTCATTACAAGTTTACTCTCAAGATTTAATTCAAAATTTACAATCAACATCGAGTACAGATGAAATTTATAGAATTAATCCAACCATGCAATTTAGCGCACCTCAATATGCAAATGACCAACCTGTTGTTTTCTTACGAGGCTTTCGAGTTGCAAATAGCTTTCGAGATGGTTTAGCTGGTGATCAATACGGGCACGGTACAACTATGGAAGATACAGAAAAAGTTGAATTCTTTAATGGTTTATCGGGCTTTTTATATGGTCCTGCCAATGTTGGCGGCATGATGAATTTTATAAGCAAACGTTCAACGGTTGAACCGCTTAATGAAATAACATTAGGAAGTACAGGCGGGAAAAATTGGTATGTTGCCGGTGATTTTTCAGGGAAGCTTGATGAAGCACAAAAGTTTGGTTATCGCCTGAATGCCATGAAACAAGATGGCGAAACGCAAATTAAAAATCAAAGTATCGACAAAAAATTTATAAGCCTTGCGCTCGATTGGCAACCGACCGATCAACTGACCTTACAACTTGATGCAATGTATCGCGACTTTAATATTGATGGAAAATCTGCCGACTGGGATTTTTCAGGGAAAAATATAAATCGTATTTCAGCGAAAAAACTAAAAAATGACATATCTTGGAGTCAAGATTGGACCAATAGCGAATACAAAACCGAACGTTATGGCGCACATTTAAATTGGCAAGCAACCGATCAACTCACATTCCGAATGAATTATTTAGAAAGCCAAAGTGACCGAGCAACCCAACTTGCCACCAATAAAGTGAATGCTGATGGTACATATTCACAAATCGTTCCGCGCATTTATGCAGCAAACATGAACAGAAGAACAAGCCAACAGTTTGATAAACGTACATCGACTTATTTGGACTATCAATTTAATACGGCGAGTATTACTCACAAATTAACATTTGGCTATCAAACAGCGAACACCACACAAAAACGCTTTAAGAAAGATGCAAAAGATATCATTTATAACAACTTAGACATTTCATCTCCAAGCTATTTTCCAAAACCTATTGGTGAAAGTTTAGATCGTGGTGAATTTAAAAGTAGCGCAGATAGCAAAAGTGAAAGTTGGCTTCTTGGCGATGACATTACATTTAACGATCAATGGTCTGCTTTAATTGGCGGTGCTTACATCAAAATTAAGAATAAATTAAAAGATACTGAACAATCTGCATTTACGCCAAACATCTCTGTTATTTATAAACCACAAGATAACATCACCACATATGTCACTTATATTGAATCTTTAGAAAATGGTGGAATTGCGCCTGATACTTCAGGTTCACATATTGTAGTAAATGCGGGACAACAATTTGATCCACTAAAAAGCAAACAAATTGAGCTAGGTTTAAAATACGATTTCAACGACCAACTTGCTTTAAATACTGCAATTTTCAAAATTGATAAAGCACTTGAATATAGCCAAAATATTGATGATCGAAACGCAATTTATGTACAAGATGGGCGTCAGGTTCACCAAGGAATTGAGTTTACGGCAACAGGAAAACTGACAGATCGCTTTTCTATAGTCGGTGGTTATACCTATTTAGATCCAAAAATTAAACAACAGAAAAATAAGCCAGAACTTGAAGGTAAACGTCCACCTGTTGTGGCAAAAGAAATGTTTAAAATTTATGGTGAATATGCACTTCCTCAAACCGAAAACTTAGCAATAAATGCAGGACTAATTTATACAGGTAAAAGCTTCGCAGATAAGGAAAATACGGATGTTCTACCTGCCTATACTTTATTTAATATCGGTGCTCGTTATCAAACACAATTTAAAGATGTACCCATTACATTACGTGCCAACTTAAACAATATATTTAATAAGCACTATTGGAGTAATGATTTAAACTTAGGTGAACCACGCACCTTACTGTTTTCATCGAGCTTTAAGTTCTAATATCTAGACTTTCACTCCAAATAAAAAGGACTCTTTAGAGTCCTTTTTATTTTATGCCTGATTTCTATGTAAGAGTTTGAATACAATAAATAATAATACAATCCATACAGGAAGCATCAATACAGAAAGCATAAAACCTTGTGTCCACATAATAAACAAGATCATCAACATAAACACTAAAACAAAATAGTTGGTGAACGGTGCAAATAATGCAGGAAATTTGGTTTTAATTCCCTCTTTTTTCATGGCTTGTCTGAATTTTAAATGAATCAAACTAATCATCATCCAGTTTAAAACTGCTGCTGCAACCACAATATAAATTAAATAACTAAGCGCTTTTTCAGGCACAAAATAATTTAGTAATACACAACCAAAAATAAGAAATGCAGAAAATAAGACTGCTGGAACAGGAATACCTTGCGCATTGACCTTTTTAAATATTTTCGGTGCATTATCTTGTTCAGCAAGCCCTAATAACATACGGCTATTGGCATACATTCCGCTATTACACACAGATAATGACGCGGTCAAAATAATAAAATTAAGTAAATGTGCCGCCCAATGAATCCCCATTTGATTAAAAATAATCACAAATGGGCTTTTGTCTAAACCACCCAAATCAAGCTGATTCCATGGTACCAATGACAATAAAATAGCAAGTGAACAGATATAAAAAAGGAAAACACGAATAACTGTTTGATTTACAGCTTTTGGAATATTCTGATCTGGATTTTCCGTTTCAGCTGCCGCCATACTAATTAGTTCAATACCGCCAAAAGCAAACATCATAAAGGCAAGCATGTAAAACAAACCTTCAAAACCATGCGGGAAAAATCCACCATGAATCCATAAGTTCTGAATTGATGCTGTTGATGTTACATCGGCAGTTACAAGCAAATACACACCAAAAAGAATCATCGCAACAATGGCTAAAACTTTAATAATAGAAAGCCAAAATTCAGACTCACCATAAATTTTTACATTGGCTAAATTCATGAGGGTAACAAGGACAAAAAAGAATAGTACCGTTAACCACGTTGGAATTTCAGGCCACCAAAAATTGACATATTTACCAATTGCAGTGAGTTCAGTCATTGCGACTAAAATATATAAAACCCAATAATTCCAACCTGTTAAGAAGCCCGAAAACTTACCCCAATATTTAAAAGCAAAATAACTGAATGAGCCTGTTACAGGTTCATGCACAATCATTTCACCCAATTGGCGCATAATTAAAAATGCAATGATTCCGCCAATGAAATAGCCCAAAATAATCGATGGACCAGCAGATTGAATAATATGCGCAGAACCTAAAAATAAGCCTGTTCCAATTGCACCGCCCATTGCGATGAGCTGAATATGACGATTCTTTAAGCGTCGTTGTAATTTAGGCGTGTTGCTGTTCAAAACACACTCTCATTATGAAGAAAAACTGAATTGTAAATGTTTCCTGATCAATCGCCTAATCAAGCAACATAAATCTATATTATTTTTTAGGGAATACTTATATGGATGAAACTAAAACTTTATAAATCATTTATATTGAATATAAAAAAAGCGAAGATGTTTTCACTTCTTCGCTTTTTCATTCTTAAAGATTAATTAATCTTCAGGATATTCAAAACGGTAGCCTACACCATAAACAGCTTGAATCCATTCGTGGCGATTTCCTGTTTCCGCTGCTTCTGAAATTTTACGGCGTAAGTTTTTAATATGACTGTCAATCACCCGATCCGCAACATCAAAACTGTCAGGGTTAATATGATCAAGTAATTGTGCCCGTGAATAAACATGCCCAACATGCTCTAAAAACAACTCGAGCAAGCGAAATTCTGTTGGCGTTAAACTTAAAGACTTTTGTTGATACCAAATACGCTGTTGCGCTTTATCCATACGGAATAAATCGTTGCTTTCAGGCTCTGCTTTACGCTCTAAACGACGTAAAACGGCTTGTACACGTGCAACTAGTTCTTTCGGACTAAATGGCTTACATACGTAATCATCTGCGCCCATGTTCAAACCAAGTACACGATCAATTTCTTCTGTACGCGCAGTCACCATAATAATTGGTAAGTCTGATTGTTCACGTACTTTACGGCAAATGGTTAAGCCGTCCATACGAGGTACCATCAAATCTAAAATCATGAGGCTTGGCTTACGCTGCATAAAGCTGTCATAAGCTTCCTGACCATCGTGAAACATGCTGACTTCAAAGCCTGCAGCTTCTAAATAATCACGTACCAACTGTGCAAGCTCAACTTCATCTTCCACTAACATGATATGTTTCATGCATGCTTTCCTTTTATTGTTTCATTTGTTTCGGGAAGGTTAATTTGCAACGCAAACCACCTAATGGTGAATGATCAAAACTCAGTTGACCACCCAATGTTTGTGCAATTTTAGCCGATAAAGCCAGACCTAAACCTGTTCCACCTGTCGCACGAGTTCGAGAATCATCCACACGGTAAAATCTTTGACCTAAGTTCGCCAATTGTTCATCGCTTAAACCCAATGGACTATCATCAACATAGACCGTCCATTCAGTCGCAGTTTGTTCCGTATGTACATGAACTTTACCACCTGATTCTGTATAGCGAATACTATTACTCAATAAGTTCACCATAATTTGTTTAAAACGATCTACATCTAATTGTAAATCTGTTCCCTCACCTGTTGTAGTGATGGTTAAATTGGCTTGTTCAAATTTTGGTATAAAGTTTTCAACTTCTTGCTCAATCACAACCCACGGATTTACTGTTGCCAAATAACATTTCAGTTGCATGGCTTCTGCTTGCGCTAAATCGGCTAAATCTTGTGTCAGTTTTTTCAAGCTGCTCACCTGATTAAGCATTGAATTAAAATGCTCAGGCGTTGGCTTACGAATACCATCTTGCATCGCTTCAATTTGTGCTTGAAGAACTGCAAGCGGTGTTTTTAACTCATGAGATGTATCTGCAACCCATTGACGACGCGATGTTTCATGCTGATCGAGCATTGTTGCCAAATGATTGAGCTGATTCGATAAATCGCCCAATTCATCATTTCGGTTTACGGTCACTTGATGTAAATAATTACCCTGTGTTAATTCTTTTGTCCCATTCAACAAACGCTGAATTGGCTTTTTAAAATAGGTTGCCAATAATAATGCTGCAATCAAACTCGCAAAAATGGTTAAACCGTACACCAATAGCAAATATCTTTTTTGATTACTAAAGAAGTTAATACTTAAAGCATCATCTTGATCTAAAACAGGTTTTAAACCTAAATAACCTACAATTTTATGATCGACCATAATTGGACGAAATGCCATTTGATCATCCGATTGCTCACCCACAATAAACTGCTGTTCTGCATCATATAAAGATAAACGTGAACTTAAACCTAAACGGTCAGGCATCGAAATAAATTGCTTTTTATTGGTGGTATTTTCAGTTTTTTGCCCATCTTTATTGTTCTGTGCAATTTTCGCTAAATTTTGGTTTGAACTTAATGGAAATCTTAAACCTTCAAAGGGCTGAAACTCTGAGGGTAAATTCAGTTTAAGAATACTTAACTCTTCATTACTTAATGCAGGTTTGTTCTGTACTATTTTTGCCATATTAGAAGAATTAACAATGGTGTGTTCTTCAAAATAGCGCTGTTGTAAGGCAATATCATATTGCCGTCTAAGCCACCAATGTGACAATTTATCGTAATCATCTGGCGCAGCTTCACCTTCAATTTGAAGCATTTGCGCTTGAATTGCATTACCCCAATCATGATATTCCCCATAGACTGCTGCCAAGTTAGTTATTAAGTGATCTAACTTTTGCATTTCAACATCTGCCACATATTTGGCAAAGTTTTTCTGCATAGTCCAATGTAGAACCCCAAGACTGACGGTCGTAATCACAACTGTGGTAAAAAGCACAGTTAAGAACAAACGTAAGGCAATGGGAAATCGACGAATATTCAAGAGCCAAATCTCTATTTTTCTTCTATATTCGACATTGTAACCAACACTGACTTAAAAAACTCTCCATTGTTTCTTCATCATTATTATTTAATCTGTAAGCATCGAATTAACTTCTTCTTTTTGGAGATTACAACAATGAATAACATGACAAAGATTGCTTTAATTGGTGCAAGCGTTTTAAGCATGGGGGCTTTAACCGCTTGTCAATCTACTGCGAATACACAAGACAAAAACCATTCACGTATGATGAAAGATCATCATGGTAAACCAGACCGTAAAATGTCACCTGAACAACGTGAAACATTTGAAAAATCTCGCGCTGAACATCGTGAAGTAATGCAACAAATCCATAAAGCATGTGATGACAAAGCAACAGGCACAACTGTTCAAGTTAAAGCGGGTGAAAAAACAATTGATGGCACATGTGTCATGCATTTTAAATCTGAACACAAAAAAGTAGACAAACAAGCGCGCCAAGATCATCGCCCTATGCGCGGTGAAATACGCCAAGGTGATTTCAAACGTGGTGAGCCATTAACAGATGCTCAACGTGCAGAACTGACTAAAAAGTTCGATCAACGTCTTGCTGAGCGTCAAGCACACCAACAAGCCGTAGCAAAAGCATGCCAAGGTCAAAAAGATGGTAAAGCTGTACAAGTAAAAGTAGGTACACAAACTTTAGATGGTAAATGTGAAGTTCGCTTCCAACCTAAAGCACCTGTTCAAGCAGCCGCTCTCACCAAATAAAATATTTACTTTCACTAAGATATTGATATTAAAGGCGCATTATTGCGCCTTTTTTGTTCGATATTGTTTTTTAGATTGATTGACTATTTATGTCATAAAAAATTCAATAAAAATGTATACACTCTAAATACTTACAAAAATCTCTAATTATTTTTTTGACTTAACAGTCACTATCAATATTCAAAGAAATACTTGTACCTTCATCTAAGATGTTGCAGGATTAGGCTATTCAAATACGTGTCACTGAAGACCCGTTTACAATGTTATCTGGATTATAACGCTGGTTTAAACCAGTATTGAGGAAACCGATATGCCACAATACAAAGCGCCCCTACGTGATATGCAATTCGTATTGCATGAGTTATTAAACGCTGAACAACATTATGCAACTCTTCCTGCATTCCAAGAAAGCGTTAGCCGCGAATTGGTCGATCAATACTTAGAAGCCGCTGCAGATTTCTGTGAAAATGAACTATCTCCTTTAAATCAAGTGGGCGACCGTGAAGGTTGTACTTGGAATGATGGTGTTGTAACCACACCTACAGGCTTTAAAGAAGCGTATCAAAAATATGTAGAACTTGGTTTCCCTTCACTTGCTGCTGAAGAGCAATACGGTGGTCAGGCATTACCAAACTCGTTAGGTATTATCATTTCTGAAATGGTTGGTACGTCTAACTGGGCATGGGGTATGTACCCTGGTCTTTCTCATGGTGCAGTTCGTACTTTAGAACATCATGGTTCTGCAGAACAAAAAGACGCTTACCTACCTAAACTTGTTTCAGGTGAATGGACAGGCACAATGTGCTTAACAGAATCTCATGCAGGTTCTGACTTAGGTATTATTCGCTCTAAAGCTGAACCACAAGCTGATGGTAGCTATGCAATTTCTGGCGAGAAAATCTTTATCTCTGCTGGTGAACACGATATGGCAGAAAACATTGTTCATATCGTTCTTGCACGTTTACCAGGTGCACCTAAAGGCACTAAAGGTATTTCGTTATTCATCGTACCTAAATTCAACTTAAATGCAGATGGCTCTGTAGGTGAGCGTAATGCAGTACGTTGTGGTTCTATTGAACACAAAATGGGTATTCACGGTAACGCAACATGTGTAATCAACTTTGATAACGCAAAAGGTTTCCTTATTGGCCCTGAAAACCGTGGTCTAAACTGCATGTTCACATTCATGAACACTGCACGTATTGGTACGGCTGTACAAGGTTTATCTGCATCTGAATCGGCTTTCCAAGGTGCATTAACTTATGCGAAAGATCGTTTAGCAATGCGTTCACTTTCTGGCCCTAAAGCACCAGAAAAAGAAGCAGATCCAATTATTGTTCACCCTGCTGTTCGTAACATGCTGATGACTCAAAAATCATTTGCAGAAGGTTCACGTGCGCTTGTTTATAACTTAGCGTTATATGCAGACACAGCTGAAAAAGGTGCAACTGAAGAAGAACGTAAAACTGCAGACAACCTATTGTCTTTACTTACGCCAATTGCAAAAGCATTCTTAACTGAAATTGGTTCTGAATCTGCAAAACACGGTGTTCAAGTATTTGGTGGTCACGGCTTTATTTCTGAACACGGTATGGAACAAATTGTTCGTGATACACGTATTGCTTGCTTGTACGAAGGTACAACAGAAATTCAAGCACTCGATTTGTTAGGTCGTAAAGTTTTGGGTACTCAAGGTGCAATGTTGAAAGACTTCACTAAGATTATTCATAAATTTACTGAAGCAAATAAAGACAATGCTGCAATGAAAGAATTTGTTGAACCGCTTGCTGCTCTCAATAAAGAGTGGGGCGAATTAACAATGCAAATTGGCGCTAAAGCAATGCAAAACCCTGAAGAAGTAGGCGCTGCTGCGGTAGATTACCTATACTTCTCTGGCTATGTAACACTTGCATACCTATGGGCTCGTATGGCGCTTGTTGCACAAGAACAATTAGCTGCAGGCTCAACAGAAGTAGACTTCTACAATGCGAAAGTAACCACTGCTCGCTTCTACTTCAAAAAAGTACTTCCACGTGTACGTTCACACGTAGAAGTAATTGCAGGCGGTTTAGAACCATTAATGTCTTTAGATGCTGAACATTTTGCATTCTAAAAAAATGACGTTCTAATGCAACACAGAGAAAGGACAGTCATTGAATTGGCCGTCCTTTTTCTTTATAAAAGATATGGAAAAATTAATTCTTTAGTCGTCTAACAATTTTAAAAACTCTCGATTAGACTGATTAAAACACGGAAAAAACAGACACAATAACGGGTGACCGCGATGCCAATTTATAATGCACCTCTTGCAGACATGAAATTCATCCTTAATGACGTATTTAAGGCCGAAGAATTCTGGCAAGCCAACGAAAATCTTGCTCATGTAGATGCTGCAACAGCTGAAGCTATTTTAGAAGAAATGGCGAAATTTGCACAAAATGTAACTTTACCGATTAACCGTACAGGTGATGAAGAAGGTGCAACCTATAGCAATGGCAATGTGACAACCCCTGCGGGCTTTAAAGAAGCTTTTAAACAATATGCAGAAGGTGGTTGGATTGGCTTGGCAGCTGACGCTGAATGGGGCGGTCAGGAAATGCCAAAAATGCTGACTGTACTTTCAGATGAAATGCTGTTTGCTACAAACCCATCTTTCATGCTCTACCCACTTCTTTCTGTAGGTGCAGGTATGGCTTTAAATAGCTATGCATCTCAAGAGCAAAAAGAAACCTATTTACCTAAAATTTACTCAGGTGAATGGTCAGGCACAATGTGCTTAACAGAACCACATTCAGGTACAGATTTAGGCATTATTAAAACCAAAGCTGAACGCAATGAAGATGGCACTTACCAAATAACAGGTACTAAAATCTTTATTACAGGTGGTGACCACGACCTAGCAGAAAACATCATTCACCTTGTACTTGCAAAAACGCCTGATGCACCTGCAGGTTCACGCGGTATTTCACTGTTCATCGTGCCTAAATTCCTTGTAAATGAAGATGGTTCTTTAGGCGAACGTAATGCGGCAGGTCCAGGTTCTATCGAACACAAAATGGGGATTAAAGCTTCTGCTACATGTGTCATGAACTTTGATGGTGCGAAAGGCTATTTGGTTGGCAAAGAAAATGAAGGCTTAGCAGCAATGTTCGTCATGATGAACTACGAACGTTTGTCTATGGGTATTCAAGGTTTAGGTGCTTCAGAGTTTGCTTATCAAAATGCGGCGCAATATGCGACAGATCGCTTACAAGGTCGTAGTGCTTCAGGTGTTCAATCGCCAAACAAGCCTGCCGATAGCATTTTAGTACATGGCGATGTACGTCGTATGTTATTAAACGCACGTGCAAATAACGAAGCGTCTCGCGCATTTGCTGTGTATGTAGGTCAGCAACTTGATATCACAAAATTCTCAACAGATCCTGAAGCGGTTAAAGCTGCAAATGATCGTGTTGCCCTATTAACACCAATTGCAAAAGCATATCTTACAGATACGGCATTCAATGCAACGCTTGATGCACAAATGGTCTTTGGTGGTCATGGCTTTATTCGTGAATGGGGTATGGAACAATGTGTACGTGACTTACGTATTGCCCAAATTTATGAAGGTACAAATGGCGTTCAATCACAAGATTTAATTGGTCGTAAAACCATTAAATGTGGCGGTGAATATATTTCAACTTATATTCAAGAAATCCGTGATTTTGCAAATGCTTTAGATGCAGATTTAAACTTTATTAAAGATGCAACATTAGATGCAGCTGCAGAAATAGAATCTGTTACTCAATACATCTTAGAAGCGGCTAAAGAAAATCCTGAATTCTCTAATTCAGCTGCGGTAGATTATTTACATGCAGTTGGCTTACTCAGCTTCTCGTATATGTTTGCACGCATTGCCAATGCAGCAAAAGATAAAGAAGGTGCGTTCTACCAAAACAAATTGTCGCTTGCGATTTATTTTGCACAGCGCATTTTGCCTGAACTTTCACTTCGTATTACCAAAATTAAAGCAGGTTCAGAAGTCATCACAAACTTCAGCGAAGATTACTTCACAAATCAGTCTTAATTTTTCTTAAGACAATAAAAAAACGCCTGATCATTCAGGCGTTTTTTTATGATGAAATATTTTATAACTTTTGAATCATAATGGTTGATGACTGTGAATTTATAATTTTAATCACACCACTACTTTGTAATGCATTACAAAGTTCTACGACTTTTTGCATTTCATCTTCACGAATCCCTGTCCCTAAAATTAGCTTTTTACCAGAACTTAAAGTGTCAATTTTTGTTTGAATCTTATCTAACATTTCTTTCTCCTTATCAATACTTTAGTCATAACATAAATTACAACAAATTAGTTCAAATAAAATACTATTTTTTATTATTTTAAAGTCATTCAATTTCATTAAATGTGCATGAAACTTGCTTATCTTTTAATAACGATAACTTGAACAGATATTAGGAGGACGCATGTCACATCGAAATCCCAAAATTGAAAAAATTGAAACCCTCCTCGACCGCTTTGGAAATCTTGCTGTAGAAGGCTTTCACTACATTGCCCTATTTGTGATTGGCTGTATGGTGATTTGGTCTGCGGGAAATACAGTTTTTGAAATTCTGACCATTAAAAAATTTGCGACGATTGATGACATTCTTCTACTTTTCATTTATTTAGAATTAGGTGCGATGGTAGGTATTTACTTTAAAACCAACCACATGCCTGTACGCTTTTTAATTTACATTGCTATTACAGCTTTAACACGTTTACTCATTGCAGATATTCAACACGATCACAAAGCAGATATGGGACTGGTGATTACAACAGGTTCTATTTTAATTCTTTCCTTTGCTATTTTAATTGTTCGTTATGCATCTTGGACTTATCCATCTGTTATGCGAGAAAAACATCCTGAAAAACTAGTAACTTCAGATAATCCTCCTCGCCCACAAGATGATGAACTTGCATAATAAAAAATCCCGCCAAATGTGCGGGATTTTTTATTTTTAATTTGGCTCTAAAATATAGCGACCATCTTCATAAATCCAATGCATACCGCTTGGCGGTGCAGGTAAACCTAATTCACGCCAATTGGTAATCACAATTTTAGTCGAACTTTTAATTTGTGCGACATTTGGATCTCCATTCACCCAAGTATAAGTTTGATGATTTACCGTTGTATAACTTGGTGCCTGATAGTTCAAACTAACACCGCCATGAGGATAAACATGACCTGATGGTGGTAATGGACGATTAGGCGGATATCCATGATTTGGATAACCTTGGTTTGGATAGTTTGGATGATGCTGTGGATAATGTGGTGGCTGTTGTGGATAATTTGGTCGATGTGTATTACCTACATTTACACCAATGGAAGCATTCCACTTTGGACTATTTGCCTGCACCAAAGAAGGCATAAATAAAAATACCATAGTACTTAGTGTAACCATTCCTATGCTTTTCATTACATACCCTCTTAAAAGTTTATTTCATTATAAATAATAGTTTAATTTATAAAATGAAGAAAAAACCAACAATTACATATTTTTTGTAATTCAACATCTATCTGTTTTTCTATGAATATCAACCCATAGAATGAACAGAGTTATGTTAAAATTATTTTATTTGTATTGGATCAAATCTCTGTGTCTGATTTAAGTTTTGACCGTTTATATGAATTCTTCTGCAAAGTACCAAGTGTTCAAAAAGCTTTCATCGACTCTTATGGTTCCGATGGAAAACACAGTTGGTGGTTTAAGTTCCAAATTAATATTGAACATGACCTCGCTTGGCAAACAGTACAAGAACTTGGACATGTATTAAATTACATTTCTAAAAATGAACGTCTTCCAACACAATTTTTACCTGTATCTCCGCCACCTTATATGAATGGTGAAGCAAAGCAGTTTTTATGTTGGGTTATTCAATGTAATCATGTAGATTTTCCACCCGATGTTGTCTGCGATTGGTTAGAAGCTCGTTTACCAAAACCCATTGAAGATGAAACTCAGTGGAAAATTAAAACAGATTTACATGAATTAGATAATATTTCTGATAAAGATTTAGATGCGATTGTTCCGCCAAATCCTAAGTCTTAAAGAATCCCTCCTGACCTCCCTTTAAAAAAGGGAGGAATTTCCTCTCCTAAAAGGAGAGGGTTAGGGAGAGGTAAAGCACAGATTAAAAAGTAGACCAACCACTCCATTCCATAAAGCGGTAAACGCCATATTTAAATTTAGACTCATCTGCATATTTCGCATATTCAACACTCATATTACGACCTTCTAAGTTAGACCAAGCTGTATTAAAAAAGCCTTGAGCATCTTTAAAGACATCAGCTTGTTTTGAGCCAACTACACGCAAATTAGTTTCTAAATTATAATTTTTCAAATTACGTGCCGTGAAATTTGCAGAACCCAAAATTATTTCAGCTTGCTGAGCATTCGATTTAATCAACATTTTGCTGTGGCACTGCTCGCCTTGTGTATTACACCAACGAACAGTAACGCCTGCATCATTTAATTCCGAGGCAACTTGGCGGTTTGGAATACCATTTTTTTCACGCCCAAATGCATCTTTATTTGGGTCTAATAAAACACGAACATTCACACCGCGCTCTTTTGCAGTAATTAAAGCTTTCACAATTTGACGTTCAGACAAATAAAACATCGCTAAATCAATGTTCTCATTCTTTTTCGCAGATTCAATTGTCTTTAACGTTGCATCTAGAATAGCTTTTTCAGTTAAAACTTGTACTTGAGGTAAGTTTTTATCACCATCAAAATCACCAATCACAACGCCTGAAACATCACCTTTCGACATCATAACTACGGTTTGTTCTGTTTTAAGCACATCAATTGCAGTATTACCATCAACAACTAATGCAACATTTGAATGACGCGAACTCCCATCATGTGGATTCATAGAGGTGACTAATGTCTTCCACCCATCTTTGGTATCTACAGTAATAGTTTTTCTATGATTGGCTTTAAAGTTAAATAAATTAAAATAGCTTCTTAACGTAATTTTTTCATCACCAAATGGATTAGGCAACCAACCGCTTTCTGTTGTGTTTCCTAAACCTTGGCAGCAGATATACCACAAACCTGACCAAGCAGGATTCGATGCACGTAATGGTGTTAAATCTGTTTCAATGACATCTATTCCTCCTTGGCGTAACTGACGATAATTATTTGGTAAAATTCCACCATAAACAGAGTTAATTGGATCTGTAATAAATTTAATTTCAATATTTGGATGAAAGATTTTTTTATTAATCAGTGCATCGGTAAGTTGCTGCGTTAAATCTTGCTGTTGAACTTTTGATGCACCTACTTCTTTATTGAACAAGAACATATCAATCACAATCGTAGTTTGTGCATCATCTATGAGTTTTAGAATTTCTTTAAATATTTTTTGATCTTGCTGTTGTTTACCATTGGCATCAATATAGGTTTGATCTGCTAAAAACTGCACATTGGCATGACGTAATTTTCCTGTGAAGTTTAAACCTTCAGGTATTGGCTTGTACGTATGATAAATTGCCGAACATAAATATGTGACAGCCAATAACCCCAATGCAAGCCCAATATATTGCTTACGAGACCAATTTAATTTTTGATGAATTTTTTTAAAGATACGCATAAGAAAAAACCTAACCCAATATGCTCAGGCTAGGTTTTATTCTTTGCTTTTTCAAGCAGTTTTATGTTTTATCGCCGTCTACTCTCTTAAATTTTGATAAAACATGCACTCACTTAAAAACTAAAGTCTACGCCAACCGTAAAGTTACGACCCACTTGTGGAATGTTCGATAAGAATGATGCATGTTGATATACATCTTCATCTAACAAATTATTTGCTTTAAAGTAAACGCGATAGTCTGTGTCTTGCGCATATTTACCTGCATAAGCCACACCTAAATTCACCATGTTATAACCGCTTGTTTCTTGCTCGTATGCTGAAATACGATCTTGTTTAAATACATGTGAATATTCTGCTAAACCTGTCCAACCATCAGCAAAATCTACATCTACTTTAGTACCAACACGACCTGCTGGAACACGTGGAGCATTTTCACCATCAATTTTTCCACGAACAGCATCACCAAATAAACTTACTTTATAAGTGTCGTTAATTGCATAGCCTACTTGTCCTTCTACACCATAAAAACGAGCTTTGTCTTGTGTGTAATCGACTAAGCGGAAATTTTCATAACGATCAGTAGTTGCCGCATAAATATAGTTGTCATACCAGTTATGGTAAACATTCATGCTGTAATCTAAAGGACCATTTTCATAACGCAAACCAAGTTCTAAGAACCTATCCAGAATA
>NZ_LWRV01000067.1 GCF_009372215.1 Acinetobacter portensis
CCTGAACGATAGGCAGCAGAAGCTACGGCACTTTGTCCGTTACTGCGTCCTATGTTCTTAATTGAAAAATGATAGATTGCCATTTTCTCTTTTGTCTTCTTCCGTTTTTGCTTTTGGGGTTAAGGGGAATCCCCTTACGCAACGTCCATTTTTTACGAAGTTAAAAAAATGGGTAAGTGCGCCCTTCGGGAAAACCACGATAGCAGATAGCACCTTGAATTTCAATTCATGTGCGCTTATGCTGACTGTGGTTTTTTAGGCTTTGGAATTACAATGAAAAATGAATCTTTAGAACAAAAAATTGCTAAACAAGAAGAGCGTTTAAAACAATTGAAAGCTCAGAAACAGGCAATAGAAGCACGTGAAAAAAAGAAGATCACGGAACAAAAAAGAAAGGACGATACTAGACGTAAAATCCTACTTGGTTCTTTGGCACTTAAACAAATGGAAAATGAAGAGAAGAAAACAAAAATACTCGCTGATTTAAACGAGTATTTAACAGAAGATCGGGATAGAAAGTTATTTGGACTGTGATTTTTTAATCTCTGCCAACTTACGTTTTCTTTCTTCAAAGTAAATATTTAAGCCGTCATTGATAGGATGGTTTGGATTGCCAACAGCTTCATTTTGTTTGCGGATTACTTCTTGATTGACCTGCATAATGTCTTTTTTCATAACTCACCCTTTGAAGTCTGTTTCTGTCCGTAAAGCCTTAAATATACGTTTGGCTGTTTCTTCACGGACTGATTGCGGATCTCGTAGAATGTTTGAAATCCATACAGCAAATGCAGAGTAGTCCTTATTTTCTGCTAGATCACTAATACTATGAAGTTTCGACAAAATTGAGCTGTAAGTATTGATTTGACTATCAGACATTTTGTGAAATAGGTCAGGTGTATTTTGATCCCTTAACGATGTTGCTTTTTTAGATTCTGCTTTTAATTTAAATTTTAGTTCTAAATGCGTGAATTTACGCCCTGATTTTATTAATTCGTAACTCACTTTATAGGGTGTTTTTTCATTAATTTCATTGACTGCTGTATCAATAACCCACTTTCTTAAATCTTTAGTTGCTTCATATTTTTCAAATAAGGCTAAAGCATAACGGAGGTCATCTAAACTGACTTTACAATAACCTGTGGAT
This sequence comes from Acinetobacter portensis, assembly GCF_009372215.1. Taxonomy (GTDB): domain Bacteria; phylum Pseudomonadota; class Gammaproteobacteria; order Pseudomonadales; family Moraxellaceae; genus Acinetobacter; species Acinetobacter portensis. Next base: position 1,145 of record NZ_LWRV01000067.1, read on the forward strand.
TTAAACTGCATCATCATTTGATAAAAACGGAAGCTATAAACACTCCCAAAACCTGCAACATCATCAATGACAAACTGTGTGAAATTGTCTTGTAACTCACTAAGCAAAGGCAAAATACGGCTATCAAACACAACCCTAGCCACAATATCATCACTATGTCTTCCAACAGGCAGAGATTCTAATAAGTTATATTTTCTTAACCCATTTATATAGTTTTTATAATCTTCTGGATTTGGGTATTTTAATTTTAATCGAGCATCAGCATTTTTATCAAAACGTAGAACTTCGGATAACCAATGGAACTCTAATATTCCTGCATTGGTATCTATAAGTAATGTTTTTTTCATCAAGTCTTTAGTTGCATTTCTAATATCTCTTGTTGCCTGATCTGCATTTGCACCCAATCGGACAAAGTCCTCTCTCGTTATGTAATAGGCTTGTTTAGGGTCTATAGGTTTGTTCTTAGGAATTTGAGCCAATGCAGATAACAATAAACGCTGTTCGCTGACACTTAAATTGTATGATGCTTTAACAATGGAATTATCCATGACGATTAGATCATTACTCACCCGACAATCTCTCCCTTTTTAGTATTAGGAGATTTTTATAACACTCCTACTTATGAATTAAAAGGAGAAATTTGTATCTCTCCTTTTTCACCGACAATCCCTCCCCTTTTCACCGACAATCCCTCCCCTTTCACCGACAATCCCTCCCCTTTCACCGACAATCCCTCCCTTTTAACTCTCGCAAAGCTATATACAGCAAGGCTTTGAAGGGGGTCTAAAAACCTTTAAAAACCTTTAAAAATATAAAAAAAGGGGTGTACTCAAAAAAAGTTGTGGATAACTGCCCTATGGCACTCGCTAAAGCTCGTGACATTTTGACCTCGCTTTGCTCGGTCTGAGGGGCAGTTATTTATTAATCCTGTTTGTGAACCTCAAAAAGGCAAAAGCAACTATGAATTCGCTTCGCTCATATTTTTTGAAAAGCAAAAGCTCCAATACTTCGCTCGTAGACACTCGCTAAATACAAATATCTAGGGGCAAAAAAAGAGCAAAAGCGGTTTTTCAGAGGGTCGAGGCGCAACTTTTCATTGTGTCGCTCGTAGACACTCGCTTATAACCTTTTGATAATGTTTAGATATTCTTAATTAAAAGACAAAAAAGATAAGTTTAACGCCCTTTGTACTGATCATCTTTGATCGCACCACGTACAAAATCCTGTTGCTGTGGACGTTGTGGTTCAGGTTTAGGCATCTCAAAATTCGGGTTTTCTTGGTATTTTTCGATGAATTTATCTTGTACCTGTTTCAATTTTAATTCTAATTGTGAATCGCTGAAACGCTCTGATAGTGTGGATTTAAAAGCATTATACGCCTGTTTTTGTTCCTGATTTAATTGGCGGTAGACGTTCTCAAAATCCAATTTTTTAGATTCTTCTTTTGTCTTTTGACTAAAACCTTTGGACAGGTGGTTTTTAGGTTTTTTCATCTGCTCAATGATCAATTGATCAACCTGTTTTTGTGTTTTTTCCCTGTCATCCCTTAGATTTTTCAGGGTTTCTTTCCAATTTTCATGATCTTTGTTGGCAAATAACCCGAATTTTTTCGCTGGAGGTTCGTTATTCTCCATGTGTTGAATCTGCTGTTCTAGGTTGGATAAGTGTTCTTTTGCTTCCTGATAGGGTTGTTGTATGCCTGTAGATTGCGCTGAATTGCGCTCTATGGTGTTTTTATCTTGAGTTGGTAGTTCGGTATGGGTTTGTTTGATTTCGTTCAACTGTGAGCATTTTAGGTCGGTTATAACGCTATTTGTTGTAATGATTTCTTGATCAAGTCCTTTGATGATCTGCTCATGCGCTATTTTTTCGGCATTTCTCGCCTTGATTGCATCGTTTTTCAGGCTGATTTCGGTATCAATACCCTGCCTGCGGAGCTGTGTAATCTTGCTCCCTTCGTGAACAGTCGGTTCTAGGTCATATTTCAGGTCGCTGTAACTCAAATGGCTTACTCGTTCCTGTGTGCCGATCTGCTCCAATTCCAGATTGACCATATTTGCCCATAATTCACGGTAGGCAAGGGTTAGATTTTTGCCATCATCGTTAAATTCTCTCGCTTTTTTGCCTAGTTCGCCCTGTTCGTTAATGCTTCGGGTGGTAAACATGATATGAGCGTGGTAATTGCGCTCATCGCTGCCACTCTTGGTATGTGGTGCATGGATCACAGCATCGACGATGACATTGTGATTTTTAACGAGGGTCTGCGCCAATTCATCGAGCATTCTTTTTCGGGTGTCAGCATCGACTTCATGCGGAAATGCAATTTCAAACTCTTTGGCAAGTCTTGCGGTGGTCTTGAGATCACCATTTTTTTTAAGTTCGCTTTTCTCAACTTCATTCCAAAGCGTTTGACGGTCTAATAGATTTTCATTGGCATGGCTTGGCACATAAATATTTTTATATTCAATGCCTGTTTTTTTGGTGTAATCCTGTTCTTTGCCATAGACACTATCCACCAATTTTTCA
>NZ_LWRV01000068.1 GCF_009372215.1 Acinetobacter portensis
TCTGCTAGTCTAGAGCCTTAATAAATATAAATAATTGTTGTGTAAATTATATCACGTTTTCACTAAATTTTAGGCAAAAAAATGCGCAACAATTGGGGTGACTGTTGCGCAGAAAATCGAAACTGTTTACACAGGTTCGGGGGTAACTAGTGAAATTAAACATATAAGATTAATTTCTATGAAGTAATAATAATAGAGAAATTGAATTGGGTCTTTTAGTCTATTGTTGATCTAGTGTTAAAGCATGTAATTAGTGTTGTTTTTGGTGATCTATTTATCACAATGTATTAAAAGCAAAAAAGCTCAAAGATGAGCTTTTTTGTATCGTAAAATTGATGTCTATCTTAGAAGTGAAAAACACCCAAACCAGACTTAACTTCATCTAAGGTTTGTTGAGTAATATCACGGCATTTTTCTGTGCCTGCTTTTAAGATATCCATGATGTAGTCAGGATCTTTTGCGAGTTCCATACGACGTTCACGAATAGGTGTAATTAATTCTTTAAGTACACCTTCAAGGCGTTTTTTCACCGTACCATCGCCTAAACCACCACGACGATAATGTGCTTTAAGTTCTTCAACTTCTTCTTTGTTTGGATCGAAAGCATCTAAGTAAGTGAATACGATATTGCCTTCGACTTGACCAGGATCTTCAACACGTAAGTGGTTTGGATCGGTGTACATTGCATTAACGGCTTTCTTAATGTCTTTATCAGAAGCATCAAGCACAATGGTATTGCCTAAAGATTTAGACATTTTTGCTTTGCCATCGAAGCCAGGTAAACGTCCAACATTTGAAAGTAATGCTTTGCATTCAGGAAGTAATTCTTGACCAATTTGACGGTTCAAACGACGAACAATTTCATTGGTTTGTTCAATCATTGGAATTTGGTCTTCGCCAACAGGTACAACCGTTGCTTTAAATGCTGTGATATCGGCTGCTTGAGCAACTGGATAACATAAGAAGCCTGCAGGAATATCACGTTCAAATCCACGCATCTGAATTTCAGACTTAATGGTTGGATTACGTTCTAAACGAGATACGGTCACAAAGTTTAAATACAACATAGTGAGTTCGTTTAAAGCAGGTAAGCCCGATTGAACACAAATTGTTGTTTTTGTTGGGTCGATGCCTACAGCTAAGTAGTCTGTTGCTACTTCAATAATATTACGACGTACTTTTTCGAAGTTGTCAGCATTATCTGTAAATGCTTGAGCATCAGCCAATAAAAGATGCTGATGATGTGAATCTTGTAAACCCACGCGTGAACGCAAAGAACCTACAAAGTGACCTAAGTGAAGTTGGCCTGTAGGGCGGTCGCCAGTCAAAATCACTGGACGATTATCTTGATTACTCATTATGAATTCCAGAACAGTAGCCAGCGCTACTCATATATACAAAGAATGCAGATATTGTACGGTAATTTTTTTTTTAATGTCAGCAAGAATAAATATTGAATTTGAAAAATCTTAGTATTTAATGAATATGAATGATATTTAATAAGAACTTATATTTACTCAATTACATAATTTATGGGCAAATTAACATAACGGATAAATAAAGCACGGTTGAAAGATCCTTATTGAAAATAAAGAGGCTTTTAAACAATCTGATGTTTTTCTTTTTAAGGCGATATATTAAAGATAGAATAAATAAAAAAATGCGTGGAATAAAAAATGGCGAGCAGCTTATTACTATTATTAGATGACATTGCTACTGTACTTGATGATGTTGCAGTCATGAGTAAGATGGCAGCAAAAAAAACAGCAGGTGTTCTTGGTGATGATTTGGCTTTGAATGCACAACAAGTTAGTGGTGTAAAAGCAGATCGTGAGCTTCCTGTGGTATGGGCAGTTGCGAAAGGTTCCTTTGTAAATAAGCTTATTTTAGTTCCACTTGCTTTATTAATTAGTGTGGTTGCACCTTGGCTTATTAATCCGTTGTTAATGATTGGTGGTTTGTTTCTTTGCTACGAAGGCGTTGAAAAAGTTTTACATTCTTTACATAAGAAAAAAAATCATGCAAAAAGTCATGAAGAAAACCTCACAGAACATGAAAATATTGAAGACATCGATTTAGCTACATTTGAAAAAGATAAAATAAAAGGTGCAATTCGTACCGATTTTATTTTATCTGCTGAAATAGTGGTGATTTCACTTGGAACAGTTGCCACAGCAGCCTTTATGATACAGTTGAGTGTATTGGCTGTTATTGCAATCGTCATGACTGTTGGGGTTTATGGTTTTGTCGCGATGATTGTGAAAATTGATGATTTAGGTTTGTATTTGGTAGATCAAGCATCTTCAATAAAACAAAGTATTGGTCGAGCTTTGCTCGCTTTTGCCCCAAAATTGATGAAAACACTCACGATTGTCGGAACAATTGCAATGTTTTTGGTGGGCGGTGGCATTATCAACCACGCTATTCCACTATTTCATCATTGGACTGAAGATGCAGTAGATTATATTGAGTTGATTCCAAATGTTGGAAATATTGTGGGAGCATTGACACCAACAATGATTAATTTGGTCACAGGTTTTGTTGCAGGTTTAATCGTATTGATTGTTATCTATTTAGGGCAAAAAGTTTTTTCAAAGGCTAAACAAGCATAAATAATTGAAGTATAAGTAATTAAAGATCGCTAAAATAAAGCATATATACAGCATATGCACAATAAGGATAATGACTATGCGTTGGAAAGGTCGTCGTGTAAGTAATAATATTGAAGATCGCCGTGGTGGTGGTGCGGGTAAAGCAGGTGGAATTAGTATTGTAGGCTTAGTTGTGGCTTTTGTTGCATGGAAGTTTTTTGGGGTAGATCCTCAGCAAGCTTATCAGGCAACTAAACAAGTTACAGCCCAAGTGCAACCTGCTGAAACGAGTGGTTTAAGCAACCCTACGCCAGATCAACAAGAAGCTATTGATTTTGTCGGAACTGTTTTAGCGGATACGGAAGATACGTGGACGCAAGTATTCCGTGAGCAACTAAATGCACAATATCAACCACCTAAATTGGTCATGTTTAATGGCGTTGTGAATTCAGGTTGTGGTACTGCACAAGCTGCGATGGGACCATTTTATTGTCCAAGCGATCGAAAAGTTTATATTGATACATCTTTCTTTAAAGATATGAAAACTCAAATGGGTATTTCAGGTGAGCAAAATCAAACTGAATTATCTCGTCAGGATCAAGCAGGCGATTTTGCCCAAGCTTACGTTGTTGCACATGAAGTAGGGCATCATATTCAAACCTTGTTGGGTATTTCAGATCAAGTGCATAAAGCACGCTCTCAAGCATCAAAAACACAAGGCAATCAGCTTTCTGTACGTCAAGAGTTACAAGCAGATTGTTTGTCGGGTATTTGGGCATTTCATACTCAACAACGTACACAATTTTTAGAGCAAGGTGATATTGAAGAAGCGATGGATGCTGCACATAAAATTGGTGATGATTATCTACAAAAAAGTGCAACGGGTCAGGTTGTACCAGATAGCTTTACACATGGTACAAGCGCACAGCGAATGAAGTGGTTTCAAACAGGTTTAAAAAGTGGAAACATCAATGATTGCGACACTTTTAATCAAAATATATAAAGTCTAAATATAGAGTTTAAGCACATGTATAGAAGGGAGATCACTCCCTTTTTTACTAAGTAAAATGAATTCATTTTAAATGTAAAAAATATGTTAAAAAAGTTTACTGAATTCGAGTGAAACTTTGAAAAAACGGTACACTATTCAAATAATAAATCCTTAAGTTTTTCCTATTTTATGTGGAAATATTAAGGGTACTTTCGGTTGCAGCAGATGGAATACTGATGGGTAATTATTTTTTCCTCCAAGTCTTTACGGTAATTTTTGCACTTTCAATTGCAACTACAATTTTTAATAAACGAGTATTGGGTTTTCCTCAAGCCATAGGTGTTCCCTTAGTTTCTGCAATTTTTGTCTTTATTTTACAATGGGGTGCAAGCCTTTTAAGTGGTAATGAATTTATTACCATTAATATTCATAATATTGAAAATGCTGTTAGACATATCGACTTCTATGACTTTTTAATTAATGGCGTTATTTGTTTTATTTTGACCTCATCGGCACTTAAATTTAAGGTGTCAGATTTAAAAAGTTATTGGAAACCCATTACTATTCTTGCCAGTATTGCATTAGTTTTATGTGCGGTATTTGTGGGGGTTTTGCTTTACGGTTACCAAATTTTAGTTGGTAATCATGTCGATTTATTGGTGCTTTTACTCTTAGGGGCTGCACTCGGGGCGACGGATCCGATTGGTATTAAGGGTGTATTAAGTTCGGTTCGTGCACCACATCATCTTATTGTGAAGCTTGAAGGTGAATCTTTATTTAATGATGCAATGTGTATTGCATTGTTTATGACCTTATTGAATGTATTGCAAGGTGAGCATTTTACGCTGATTGGTGTATTGGAAACGCTGCTTTACGAAATTGTTGTTGCTGTGATTATTGGTTGGGGTTTTGGTTTAGCGATATTGCGTTTATTACGTGGTAAGCACGAAATGGAATCACTTATTTTAACCACAGCATTATTGGCATGTGGTTCGTATTTGGTTGCTTTGTTCGCCCATGCTTCTGCGCCTATTGCCTGCGTAATTGGTGGTTTGGTTGTAGGGAATAAGTGGAAAGAGATTCTTCAAGAAAGAGAAATTCGTGAAGTAAACCATTTTTGGCATACGGTTGAAGGCATTATTAACTCGTTCTTATTTACCTTAATTGGTTTAGAACTTTTCATTTTAGATTTAAGTATTAGCTTAATTTTGGGTGGTATTGTTGCCTTTATTATTCTACATGCTTCACGTTTTGCCGCTAACTTTTTATCATTTGCATTTTTCCCAAGCTTCAGACATAAAAGTTATAACGGTAGTTTAGCGATTTTGTCTTGGGGTGGGGTACGTGGTGGTATTTCACTTGCCTTAATTTTGGCGGTAGCGAACATTCCAGAGTTAAGTGAATATAGTAGTATTTTAATTGGCTATACCTTCATTTCTGTATTGTTGTCTGGTTTGGTTTGTGGCTTAGGTTTGCCTGCGGTAATGAATGCCTTTTATTACAATCCGAATGAAGAAAAAACTGGCTTCAAAGGTTGGTATCAGCGTATGTGCCATAAAATGAATAAAAAAGGATTTCAATATATTGTTGAGGAAGATGAGCAAGGTAATGAAATCATTAGCGTGCATAGAACTGATTCAATTGTCGATCAAAAAACGGATGATGGTGTGGCAAAACTTCATCATCCAGATAAATTACAAGAAGTTAAGCGACTTGAAAGTCCGGGTAATTTCTAAAAGTAATGAAAAATTATGTGCGCGAATTTTATGGCATTATTCAGTTGATTCCTCAAGGAAAAGTCGCAACGTATGGGCAAATTGCAAAACTTGCAGGTTTGCCTAAGCATGCACGTCATGTTGGTTTTGCTTTAAAAAATATGGCTGATGATAGCGTTGTACCTTGGCATAGAGTAATTAACTCACAAGGAAAAATTAGCCTAAGTAAGGAAGATGGCTTTGGTGAAAATATTCAAGCTATTAAATTACAATCGGAAGGTGTTGTGGTTATAGATGGCAGGGTAAATTTAAAACGGTATCAATGGAATCCATGAATAAAAAAAGCTTCTTAAATAAGAAGCTTTTTTTTGATTTGAAAATTACTTGCGAACAATAAGAACAGGAACTGTTCCTTCTGCAAGTACGCTTTGTGCAACGCTACCTAAAACTAATTTTTTGAAGCCTGTGCGACCATGTGAACCAATTACAATTAAGTCTGCATTGGCAGCTTCGGCAGCTTTTACAATTTCACGTTGAATGACTTGTCCTTCTAGAAGTTGAGTTTCAACAGCTACGCCATATTCAGCAAATTTTGCTTTTGCTTCTTCGAGTGTTTTAAGAAGTGATTTACGGGCACGTTCAATGAGTTCGTTTGTGTGAGATGCAGAAATGTATTCCGCAGCGATATAAGGGTCTAAAGTTAGGACTTGTACAATAGTCACCTTACTGTTGAATGCTTTTGCTAGGTCGGCTGCTTTTTCAATTGCAGCATATGAAGTTTCTGAACCATCTACAGGTACTAAAATATTGTTAAAAGACATTTTATTTCTCCTTTTTTCTAAATAATACAACCATAAAGTTTTGTGGTTTTCATCTGTTCTTATAATCATAATATATTGATTTTAAAAAGATTAAAACCTAGTAAAATGCTTGGTGAAATATTGCTAACTTGATGTATTAATTAATAAATATTTACAGTAATTGGGCAATGGCAAAAAATATTAAAGTGTAAACAGTTATATATTCTTTAGTCTTAGATTAATAAAAATGCCAATCTAAAAATTGGCATTTTTATTAATGTGAAATGTGTTTTATCTATTCCTTTGAAGAATAAGTTTATGAATATAAAAGCCTAAAATCATGGAAGTAATAAAATACAGCCCTTCATAATGACCTAAACCAATTAAAGTTAAACTTGGTGCAGGGCATATCCCTGCTATTCCCCAACCAATACCAAAAATGATGCTACCTAAAATAAGTGAGCGATCTATTTGTGTGTTCTGTGGAAGTTGAATGGTTTCGTTAAACAAAGTTTTAGGTGAGTTTTGTTTTACTGCTTTTTGAAATGGAATAAATGCAACGCATATTGCGCCCATCATGACAAAAGCAAGACTTGCATCCCACTGTCCAAATAAATCTAAAAAGTCTAAAACTTTTTGTGGATTTGCCATACCTGAAATCATTAAACCAAGCGAAAAAATGCCACCAAATATAAAAGCGAGAAAGTTTTTCATGCGTTCGCTCCTAATAAATGGCGCACGATATAAACAGTCACAAAGCCTGCGAGCATGAAGCTAACAGTGGCAAGTATTGAACGTGTTGATAAGCGACTGATACCGCAAATGCCGTGTCCGCTTGTACAGCCTGAGCCTAAGCGTGTGCCAAAGCCTACAAGTAAGCCTGCAATAATCATGCTGAATGGTGATGCTTGAATATTGATTTCAGGTTGTGTGAAAAGTGCATATATAAATGGAACAACAATTAGACCTGCCAAGAACCAAAATGCAGGGGAGTTTATAAAGCTTTTAATGTGGAGTGATTGTGCGAGTAAGCCACTTATTCCAGCAATGTGCCCATGCACGTATAAGTAGCCTACGGCAGATATGCCAAGTAGTGTTCCACCTAAAAATGAAATGAGATATTCATGCATGAACGTGATCTTTGAAGAATATGATGGCGTTATTATATGAAATTGGGAGTGATAAATGGCGATTATAGTGGGTGATGTAATTATAGGTATTTGTAGTTATAAAAGGACTACTAGAATTGTCAAAGTAGTCCAATTGCTAAGATATTTAGTCTGTTCTTTTTATCGCATTCAATTCTGTCATTAATTGATCGCCGTATGGAGTTAAAGTCCAATAAGTATTTGTATCAGAAGGAGGGTGCTTTTTTGTACTTAATGTAATAAGTTTTAATGCTCTGAATTGAAGAAGGATAAGTCTTAAGTCTTCAGTATATGCGGTAAAATTTATTGCACTTTTTAAGTTGCCGTTATCAAGGGCTTCTTTTAAATCCTCAGCACAATATTTTCTAAAACATTTGCTAAGTAAAATTAGTAATTCATTTTCATTATTTTCAACGATTAAGGAGGGAGATAAGTATTCGAATATATTATTCCATGTTAAAGATAAGCCAATTTTATATGATTTGTGGCGAACTAAAGTGTCATCAGTTTTTAACTTGGCTTTAAAGCCAATATTTATTTCAATTAAATCATTGTTTTGGGATAGGTTGTCTAATCCTGCAGGTTTAGTTTTAAGCTGATCAATTTGGTTCTCAAGGTCACTGATTGTGTGCTGAAGTTTAAGTATTTCTTTAGATGTGTCCTCATTAGGAACTAAATCAGCTCTGACCCATCCTATTGCAGGATACATTTTAATAGTTTTTGTTAGACTAAGAGCAACCATTCCTGCTACTTGATCTGTATTTTCCCAGAATTTTACTAAGCGTCCCGTACAAACTTTTTCTCTAAATTTACTAAGTTTTTCTTGAAGAATAGGATCTTTTTCACATTTAATTTGCGGGAGGTTATTGGGGTCACCGTGCACAAGTGCAAGTACTTTCATGCCCTTGGCAACAGCATAATCGTACTCCATTTCTGTATAACCAATTCCTTCAGGGCTTAATGAGCCATATCGACCACCAATTAGTAGAAGATAATAGTCACAATCATCTATAACTTTCTTAATAAAATCCCATTGTTCTTCATCAGCTGCGGGAAAAAGCTCCATGCCGGCTGGTATACAATCCATTTCCATTAATGTTTGGATAATATGTTTTCGTTCTTCTTCTAAATCTGTAAAGGTTGAACTGACGAAAACTTGGTATCTTTTATCCATAAAATTATTACTCTAAATTTTTTGATTAGTTAAGAAGAAAGTTTATATATATATAATGTAAGTAATTATTTTTCTAAAAATATTCGACTAATCTACTAACATCATCTGTTTGCAATTGCTCACGCATCTTTAAAAACTGCTTTTCATCTAAATCATATAACTTTAGAGAAAGCAGTTTTTCTATATCTTCTTCAGGAAAACGATACTTAATCACTTTCGCAGGTACGCCACCTACAACCGCATAAGGGGGTACATCTTTCGTTACCACAGAACCTGTCGCAACCACGGCACCTTCACCAAGCTTCACACCCTGCATAATCATGGCACGAGAACCAATCCAACAACCATCACCAATAACAGTGTCACCCGCAGGCACAAAACTACGCGTATCGAAAGGAAAAGCCGAAATCCAATCGGTGCGGTGTAACTGATTACCACCCATCATAATCACGCATTCCGCCCCAAAACATACGAAATTGCCAATATAAAGCTGATCAATCGGCTTATCAGGTGTAGAAGGCTTATCATGCAAATAACGCACAACACAACGCTCAAAACCCTGATCCCAATAGGCAGAATAATAAGAATAGTTTCCCTTTATGTGAATATTCGGATTTTTCACAGTTTTGGAAATAAATTCGAATTCGCACCAATGCTTAACAGGGGAATTGATTAAAGGTTCAGCCATAAGAACAATCAAAGAACGAGCGTAAAGGCATTATAGCCGAACTTAAGCCAAATGCTTAAAGGCATCAATGGCACGAATACGACTGCTTTTTAAATCGACAATAGGTTTTGGATAGTTCAATTCTAATTGTGGATTTTTCGCATAAGGTTCATGAATGTGTTTCGCATCTAAATGTGAAAGTTCAGGCACCCATTGACGAATATAATCGCCATTGGCATCAAACTTTTGCGATTGGCTGACAGGATTAAAAATACGGAAATAGGGTGCAGAATCTGTTCCTGTAGATGCACACCATTGCCAGCCACCATTATTGGCAGCCAAATCACCATCAATTAAATGCTGCATAAACCACGCTTCACCTAAACGCCAATCTATGAGTAAATTTTTAGTGAGAAACATCGCACAAATCATACGAACTCGATTATGCATCCAACCTGTTGCAAGTAGTTGGCGCATGCCTGCATCTACAATTGGAATGCCTGTTTGTCCATTTTGCCAAGCCACTAAATCATGAGTTGCATCACGCCAAATCAACTTTTGTGTATTTAATTTAAAAGGTAGGTGTTTAGATACACGCGGGTAGTCGAACAAAATATGCTGATAAAATTCACGCCAAAGCAGTTCATCTAACCAAATTTGTTGACCATCATTTTCAAATTCCATATAGCCATGACTATGGCGAAATAAGGCGTGTAAACACTGGCGGATAGACAATATTCCAATATTCAAATAAGCGGCAAGTTTACTTGTGCTATTTAAAGCAGGGAAATCTCGTTCTTGCTGATAATGCTGTACATGATCATGAGTAAAATCATCTAAAAGTTGCCATGCAGATGCTTCGCTCACGTGCCAAATTTGTTGTAAATCATGAGAGATATGCCGGTTTGGATAAAACTCGGAAAGACTGGAAATTGGTTGTTCAAAATCTTCATGCTGTGAAATTGGGTTTTGAGCCTCAATAGGTGGATAACACGCAGGCAAACTTATACTGAGTTTCTCATAACATTGTTTTTTAAATGCGCCAAAAACTTGATAGGGTTGATCACTTTTATTACGAATGCTGCCAACAGGAAAAATAGTTCGATCATGATAAAGCTCAAAATCAATTTTATTTTTTTCTAGCAGATGTTGAATTTCAGCATCACGTTTAAGTTCATTTACTCCAAGTTCAATATTGGCATGTAATGATTGAATTTGATGTTGCTGACAGAGTTTTAAAATATGTTGTGGTAGATCTGACCAAAGATCAATATTCAGTACAATGAGCGGAATATTTTTACTATTGAGCTTCGTTTTGAGTTCTTGTAATTGTCTAAGATAAAAATCAATTTTAATAACGGCATCATCATGCAATTGCCATTGCTTTGGTGACAAAACAACAAGCGCAATACATGAACCCGCTTGGGTCGCATGCCAAAGTGCAGCATGATCGTGAATACGTAAATCTTGTCGGAACCAAATAAGTTGCATAATAATGTAAACAAAGAGCAAATTCATTTAAGCATAAGCGTGTAGATATGCAGAATACAAGATGATTTATTTTTTATTTATACAAATAAAAACCCCTCAAAAGAGGGGCTTTAAGATGAAATCTTTATGAATTAAAGATATTCAACTTTTACAATTTCGTATTCCACTTCACCTTGAGGTGTCGTGATTTTAGCGTCATCGCCTTCACTTTTACCTAGAAGACCACGTGCAATTGGAGAGTTGACAGAAATCTTATTAATTTTGAAGTCAGCTTCATCATCACCTACAATTTTGTAAGTTTTTTGCTCTTCAGTATCTAAGTTTTCAATAGTCACGGTCACACCAAAAACAACACGACCATTTTGTTCAAGCGATTTAACATCAATTTCTTGAACTGCGCCTAATTTGCCTTCGATGTCTTGAATTCGACCTTCACAGAAACCTTGTTGCTCACGAGCAGCATGATATTCAGCGTTTTCTTTCAAATCCCCATGTTCACGCGCTTCAGCAATTGCTGCAATAATACGTGGACGATCAACACTTTTAAGTTGCTGTAATTCTTTCTCTAGGGCAATTTTGCCTTCGGGAGTCATAGGATAACGTTGCATTGTTGTCCCTCTAGTTTGTAAGAGAAATTAAATCAATAAAAAAATATTGATTTACAAATGAAAAAAAGCCCGCCACCAAGAGGTAGCGGGACTTCTTGGTAACTTAATTAACCTTTAGTAAGGTCTTGCAAGCGGTAAACATCCATTGGTAATTGGATAGCTAAAGCTTGGCAAACAGCTTCTGCACCATTCAAAGTTGTAGTGTTATACACTTTACCTTGAAGTGCTGAACGACGGATCGAGAATGAATCTTCTTGAGCCTGTTTACCTTCAACCGTATTAATCACAAGGTGGATTTCGCCGTTTTTAATACGGTCCACAATGTTAGGACGACCTTCAGTAACCTTGTTCACGCGTTCACACTCAAGACCAGCTTCGCTGATTACCTTAAATGTACCACCGGTCGCAAGAATCTTGAAGCCTAAATCGATCAGTTGTTTTGCAATTGCAACTGCACGTGGTTTATCTGATTCACGTACAGAGATGAATGCATGTTTCACTTCACCTTCGGTTGGTAAGCCAGGTAAACGTTCATTTGCACCTAAAACAGCTTTATAGAACGCTTCACCAAAAGTTTTACCAACACCCATTACTTCGCCTGTAGATTTCATTTCAGGGCCAAGAATAGGGTCAACACCAGGGAATTTATTGAATGGGAATACTGCTTCTTTTACAGAGAAGTAAGTTGGAATAATCTCTGTTGTGAAACCTTGTGACACAAGAGATTGACCCGCCATACAACGTGCAGCAACTTTCGCTAAAGATTCGCCAATACATTTCGATACGAATGGAACAGTACGAGATGCACGTGGGTTCACTTCAAGAATATAAACGTCATTGCCTTTAACTGCAAACTGTACGTTCATCAAACCAATTACACCAAGCTCTTTTGCCATAGCAATTGTTTGACGACGCATTTCGTCCTGAACATCTTTAGATAAAGAGTAAGGAGGAATAGAACATGCAGAGTCACCTGAGTGAATACCAGCTTGTTCAATGTGTTGCATAATACCGCCAATCACAACGTCTTTACCGTCAGATACGCAGTCTACGTCAACTTCAATTGCGTCATCTAAGAAACGGTCAAGAAGAACAGGCGCTTCGTTAGATGCTTGAACAGCATCACGTAAGTAGCGTTTAAGTTCGTCATCGTTGTATACGATTTCCATCGCACGACCACCAAGTACATACGAAGGACGTACTACAAGTGGGTAGCCTACTTTAGATGCTTCAGCCATACCTTCTTCAGCAGATTTTACAATGCTGTTGTTTGGTTGACGAAGTTGTAGACGTTGAATCATTTGTTGGAAACGTTCACGGTCTTCTGCACGGTCAATTGCATCAGGTGATGTACCGATGATTGGCGCACCAGCTTCTTCTAAAGCACGAGCCAATTTAAGCGGAGTTTGACCACCGTACTGAACGATAATGCCTTTAGGCTTCTCGATACGTACGATTTCAAGCACATCTTCCAACGTAATTGGTTCGAAGTACAAACGATCTGATGTGTCGTAGTCTGTAGAAACAGTTTCAGGGTTACAGTTAACCATGATTGTTTCGTAGCCATCTTCACGCATTGCAAGAGCCGCGTGTACACAGCAGTAATCGAATTCGATACCTTGACCAATACGGTTAGGACCACCACCGATCACCATGATTTTGTCTTTGCTAGACGGATTCGCTTCACACTCATCATCGTAAGTAGAATACATGTAAGCTGTATCAGATTCGAATTCTGCTGCACATGTATCTACACGTTTGTAAACAGGGGTTACGCCCAAGTTCCAACGATGTTTACGGAATTGTTTTTGTGAAATACCCATTAAGTTCGCAATGCGAAGGTCAGATAAACCTTTACGTTTGAACGAACGGATATTGTCAGCGTTTAAATCGCCAAAACCTAAAGTCTTAATTTGAGCTTCAGTTTTGATGATGTCTTCAATTTGAATCAAGAACCATTTGTCGATGTTGGTTGCAGCAAATACTTCGTCTAAAGTGAAACCATGACGGAATGCATCGCCTACGAACCAAATACGCTCAGGACCTGGAACTTTAAGTTCTTGAAGAATTTTTTCTTTCGCACCTTCAGTGCCTACTTCAAGTTTTTCATCGAAGCCGCAAACACCCACTTCAAGACCACGAAGTGCTTTTTGCATAGACTCTTGGAAGTTACGACCAATGGCCATTACTTCACCCACAGATTTCATCTGTGTAGTCAAAGTTGCGTCAGCTTGTGGGAATTTCTCGAAGTTGAAACGAGGAATCTTAGTTACTACATAGTCAATTGCAGGTTCGAATGATGCAGGTGTTGTACCGCCTGTGATGTCATTTTTCAACTCATCAAGCGTGTAACCAACAGCCAATTTCGCAGCAATTTTCGCAATAGGGAAGCCAGTAGCTTTAGATGCTAAAGCAGATGAACGTGATACACGTGGGTTCATCTCAATAACAACCATACGACCAGTTTTCGGGCAAATACCGAACTGAACGTTAGAGCCGCCTGTTTCTACACCAATTTCACGAAGTACAGCTAAAGATGCATTACGTAGTAATTGGAATTCTTTGTCTGTAAGCGTTTGAGCAGGGGCAACAGTGATTGAGTCACCTGTGTGCACGCCCATTGGGTCGAAGTTTTCAATGGTACATACGATGATACAGTTGTCGTTTTTGTCACGAACAACTTCCATTTCGTACTCTTTCCAACCAATTAAAGATTCATCGATCAATAATTGTTTAGTCGGAGAAAGATCGAAACCGCGTTCACAGATTTCAATGAATTCTTCTTTGTTGTACGCGATACCACCACCTGAACCACCCATCGTGAATGATGGACGAATGATTACAGGAAAACCGAAACGAGCTTGAATCGCTAAAGCTTCTTCCATTGACTCTGCAATGTCAGCTTTTGGACATTCAAGACCAATTTTACGCATTGCTTGGTCGAATAATTTGCGGTCTTCAGCTTTTTCAATCGCTTCTTTAGACGCACCAATCAATTCAACATTGTATTTTGCAAGAATGCCATGCTCATCAAGAGCAAGGGCACAGTTCAATGCTGTTTGACCACCCATTGTAGGAAGAACAGCATCTGGGCGTTCTTTCTCAATAATCGCTGCAACAGTTTGCCAAGTAATTGGCTCGATGTAAGTTGCGTCTGCCATTGTTGGGTCAGTCATGATTGTCGCAGGGTTAGAGTTTACCAAAATAACGCGGTAACCTTCTTCACGAAGCGCTTTACATGCTTGAGCACCTGAGTAGTCAAACTCACATGCTTGACCAATTACAATTGGACCAGCACCAATAATTAAGATGCTTTTAATGTCTGTACGTTTAGCCATGATGCTTCCTTAATTACTTCTTAGATGCTTCGATAAGTTCGATGAAATGATCGAACAATGGTGCGCAGTCATGTGGACCAGGGCTTGCTTCAGGGTGACCTTGGAAACTGAACGCAGGTTTGTCTGTACGATGAATCCCTTGAAGGGTTTGGTCGAACAAAGATTTGTGCGTAGCTTTCAGGTTTGCAGGTAATGTTTCTGCATCTACAGCGAAGCCATGGTTTTGCGAAGTAATCATCACTATGCCAGATTCAATGTTCTGAACAGGATGGTTTGCACCATGATGACCATGAGGCATTTTTACAGTTTTAGCACCAGAGGCTAAAGCTAAAATTTGGTGACCCAAGCAAATACCAAATACAGGGATGTTGCGAGCATCTTCAACAATTGTTTTTACAGCTTCAATTGCGTAGTCACATGCAGCCGGATCGCCAGGACCGTTTGATAAGAACACGCCATCTGGATTCAGTGCAAGCACATCGGCAGCAGGAGTTTGCGCAGGTACAACAGTTAACTTGCAACCGCGGTCTGCGAGCATACGTAAGATGTTGGTTTTGACACCGTAATCGTATGCAACAACATGGAATTTAGCTTCTGGCTGAGAGAAACCTTGACCAAGTGTCCAAGAACCTTCAGTCCATTCGAAACCTTCAGGATCACAGCACTCTTTTGCAAGATCTAAACCGTTTAAACCACCAAATGCACGAGCTTTTTCTAAAGCTTCTTCTGCCGTGATATTTTCGCCAGCAAGGATGCAACCATTCTGCGCGCCTTTATCACGTAAAATACGTGTAAGTTTACGGGTGTCGATATCTGCAATCGCTACAACATTATGTTGTTCTAAGTATTCACCTAAAGATTGTGTAGCTCGGAAGTTACTGTGCAATAAAGGTAGGTCACGAATAATTAAACCGTTTGCCCATACTTTATGAATTCGACCTGATTCAGCATCTTCTTCATTACAACCAGTATTACCAATATGCGGGTAAGTTAAAGTGACAAGTTGCTGTGCGTAACTTGGGTCAGTCAAAATTTCTTGATAGCCAGTCATGGCAGTGTTAAAAACGACTTCACCAGTCGTACTACCCGATGCGCCAATAGAAGTACCTTTAAAGATAGTTCCGTCGGCAAGGGCTAAAATTGCTGGGGTGCTCAAACCAAAGCTCCTGAAATTTAGGCTGTAAAAAAGCGAGAAGACGAAAAAAAAGGAAGGCTATTTTTTAAACCTACCCTCCTATGTCTGCTCGCTTGAACTTAACACGGCATTATACGGACAGTAGCGCTAAAAGTCCATTCAATTTGTAGCGAATAAGTAATATAAATCACTTGCATTTTAAGTAATAGCTTGTTTCTTGAGCGTGCAGTGAAAAATGTAAGCAAATAATAATTGTTAGACAAATCAGAACTTAAATTTTATCAAACAGGAATATTCTCTTAATAAAGAATGTATAACAACAGGGGAATATGATGACAACAAGACAAAAGAAAGTACCTGCACAAACTGAGCTAAAAAATACGATTTTGGAAGGTACTGATAAGATTGAAAAAGTAGCAATCGAGGCTAAAGATCAGGCAGTTGATATTGTGGTTGATGCTCAAGAAAAACTGAGCCAAGAAGCAAAACAACTCAATATTGGTGTGCAAGATCAATTACGACAATTGAAACAAGATCTGATTCAAAAATTGGATGATTTGAAGGAGCAGTTTGGAACTTCACAAAAAGATTTAATCGATCTTAAAGATTTTGTGAAAACAGAATTCAATACTGTTTTAGATGATTTATCTCAATTAACGAAAGAATTGAAGGAAGATGTCAATCACATCTCTTTTAAACATAAAGATCATTTGACTGAAACCTTAAAACGTTCAAAAGAACATACTTTGGAAGCTTGGAAAAAAGTGATTCCAAATACATCTAAAGAGAGTTCAGTGAAAAGTAAGTCACCTAAAAGCTAGTATCGCATCTGTGAGTGTGTGATGAGTTTTATAAATTGAGAAAGTATTGCACTTAAACCAAACGTCAAGATATAAAAAAAGCAAAAGGTAAATGCCTTTTGCTTTTTTTATTTTAAAACTGATGTAGCCAATCTCTTTTATTATGAAAATCGGCATTTGGGCTACTATGCTGCATTGCATAATAATGATGTCCCTGCGATGTTTTAAGTACCGCAGATAAACCAATAAATACATCATCCCATTTCAGTTTATGTTTCAACATAAATTCAGTCAGATCTAAACTTACACTTAAACCATAATGTGTGCGTTTAAGTTGATTCAGTTCAATGTCATCAGCAACTTGAGGAGGCATATCCTCTGGATAACGATATTCTTCGAATTGATACGCTTGCCATGCTTGAGAAGGAGATAGGTTGATTTCACGATAAAAATCTTCCTCTTTAACTCCAATAAAAATCTCATAACAGGTGTCTTCCCAAAGGAAATCAACACGAGGGTTTGATGTAACTAGCTCGGGCCATTGAACAAACTGATTAGGATCACGTAACCAAAAGCCAACATTTAATGTAAAGGGGCTTTGTTGTTCAATTGCACCAACTAAGGAGATTGCCTGAAATCGGCGATCAAAAGCACTCAGGTCATAACTTGCCATAAGTTAAAAATTAATTACCTAAATGTGCGTGACGAACAAGGTTAGAAAGCTTTTGGTTTTGTTTTGCAGCCTTTTTATAAAGTAGTGCAATTTTACCAATCGTTTGTACAATTTCAGATCCTGAAGCTTCAACAAGTTCTGTAATTAAAGCTGAACGCGCTTCGCGGTCTTCAGCAACTACTTTAACTTTAATAAGTTCATGATCATTTAAAGCACGGTTTAGCTCTTCAATCACGCTTTCTGATAAACCTTTATCACCCACCATTACAACTGGGTTTAAAGCATGTCCAATTTGACGTAAACGCTTACGTTCCTGAATTGATAAAGCCGCCATAAAAATAACCTAAATTAAAAAACGCCCTAGTATAACAAATTGCTCAATCAATCGCTGTAAATTCTCAAGCATCCATAAACATTTATTTGATATTAAAAATTCAGAAGCGGTATTTTTAAAATTAAGCTGTATTTTATCGTAAATATCAGTTAAAAATGGTTTGGGTTAAGAGTGTTATTCTACTGTTTTTATTTAAATAACTTTATTATCAATATCTTGTGTTGTACGAAATAAGCGATTTATGTAATAGAAAAAATCTAAACCAAAGCCGATATTTAGATACAGATGTATACTGCATGACAGAATTTTTTCACGTACAATGAATATTAAGAAGATTTAATTTATTAGAGAGTTATGGCTACACGCATTACCAACCAAAAGTTATCTAAAAGTAGTCGTGATTGGATGAGAGAGCATTTAGACGACCCTTTTGTTAAAAAAGCACAAAAGGAAGGCTATCGCGCTCGTGCAGCTTATAAGCTTCTAGAAATGCAAGAAAAATATAAGCTCATTAAACCAGGTATGGTTGTGGTTGACTTGGGGGCGGCTCCGGGAAGTTGGTCACAAATTGCCGGTAAATTAGTCGGTAGCAAAGGTATCGTGATCGCATCTGATATCTTAGAAATGGATGCATTACCTGATGTTACCTTCCTACAAGGCGATTTTCGAGAAGAAGCTGTCTTTGAAGAATTGTTAAATATTTTAGATGGACGTACCGTAGACGTTGTAATTTCGGATATGGCCCCCAATACATCAGGTAATAAGGCTGTTGATCAACCGCGCCAAATTTATTTATGTGAACTTGCTCTAGATTTTGCCAATAAAGTACTGGGACCTAAAGGTCAATTTGTGGTAAAAGTTTTCCAAGGGACAGGTTTTGATGAATTCCGTAAACAGGTTGTTGATAGTTTTACTGTGTTAAAAACAGCGAAACCTGCTGCTTCGCGAGCTCGTTCAAAAGAGGTTTTCTTAATTGGACAAGGGCTTAAAAAAGCGCCTAAGTAAAGTTTACTTGCCAAGTCCTTAAAAATTGTGCATTTTGTACCTTTTTAATGATTTATATAGCTGGTTTTCAGCGTTTTGAAATAAAAGGTCACCCAATTGGGCATGATCAAATTAGATTGATATGGGAATAAAGCTTTGAGCGATCTTTTCAAGAATGCCGTATTGTGGTTGATTATACTTGGTGTGCTGATTCTTATTTTCAGCAACATTAATGGCAGCGAAAAACCAACATCATTGAACTATTCAGAGTTTGTGACTGCGGTTAATGCAGGTCAAATTAAGCAAGTTACAATTGATGGCGAAAGAATTAATGGTGAAAAGGTTAACGGTTCATCATTTGAAAGTATTCGTCCAGCAGTTCAAGACCCTGAACTGATGCCGAACTTGATCAAAAACAAAGTTGTTGTTGAAGGCACAGCGCCTCAACGTCAAGGTTTGTTGATGCAGCTTCTTATTGCGAGTTTCCCTGTACTTTTAATCATTTTGTTATTCATGTTCTTTATGCGCAACATGGGTGGCGGTGCAGGTGGTAAGAACGGCCCGATGAGTTTTGGTAAATCGAAGGCAAAAATGCTTTCGGAAGACCAAATTAAAGTGACATTTGCAGATGTTGCGGGTTGTGATGAAGCGAAGCAAGAAGTTGTTGAAATTGTAGATTTCTTAAAAGATCCAACAAAATTTAAACGTCTAGGTGCAATGATTCCTAAAGGCGTATTAATGGTTGGTCCTCCAGGTACGGGTAAAACTTTACTTGCGAAAGCAATTGCAGGTGAAGCAAAAGTTCCATTCTTTAGTATTTCGGGTTCTGACTTTGTAGAAATGTTCGTGGGTGTTGGTGCATCTCGTGTGCGCGACATGTTTGAACAAGCGAAACGTCATGCGCCATGTATCATCTTTATTGATGAGATTGATGCAGTGGGTCGTCATCGTGGTTCAGGTACAGGTGGTGGTAATGATGAGCGTGAGCAAACATTAAACCAAATGCTTGTAGAAATGGACGGCTTTGAAGGCAACGAAGGTATTATTGTTATTGCTGCAACAAACCGTGCAGATGTACTTGATAAAGCATTGCTTCGTCCGGGACGTTTTGACCGTCAAGTTGTGGTGAGTCTTCCAGATATTAAAGGTCGTGAGCAAATTTTAAATGTTCACATGAAGAAACTACCTTCAACTGCGGGCGTGGATGTTCAGGTTCTTGCACGTGGTACACCTGGTTTCTCTGGTGCTCAATTGGCTAACCTTATTAACGAAGCTGCATTATTTGCTGCACGTCGTAATAAAAACACCGTTGATATGCACGACTTTGAAGATGCAAAAGACAAGCTTTATATGGGGCCAGAACGTAAATCGATGGTGATTCGTGAAGAAGAGCGTCGAGCTACGGCTTATCATGAAGCAGGTCATGCGATTGTTGCTGAAATTTTACCGGGTACAGACCCAGTGCATAAAGTAACAATTATGCCGCGTGGTTGGGCTTTAGGTGTAACTTGGCAATTACCTGAACATGATCAAACAAGCCATTATAAAGATAAGATGTTGAATGAACTTTCTATTCTTTTTGGTGGTCGTATTGCAGAAGAAGTTTTCATCAATCAAATGTCTACAGGTGCTTCGAACGACTTTGAACGTGCAACAAAAATGGCGCGTGCAATGGTAACTAAGTACGGTATGTCCGATAAAATGGGCGTAATGGTTTATGAAGATGACTCTCAGCAATCATTCATGGGAAGCATTGGTAGTCGTACAATTTCTGAAACAACTCAGTTAGAAGTTGATCGTGAAGTTCGTCGTATCCTAGATGAGCAATATCGTATTGCACGTGACATCTTAGAAAGTAATAAAGATATCGCACATGCAATGGTGAAAGCGCTTATGGAATGGGAAACGATTGATCGTGACCAAATCCGTGACATTATGGAAGGTCGTGAGCCACAACCACCAAAAGTTTATGTTTCAGATAACCCTGTGGTTGATGTAACTCCAACTGATGGTCCAGCAACACCTCCACCATTACCATCTTTAGAGTCTTTACCAAAAGTTTAAGTTGTTTATTAAAAAAAGAGTCTCATATGAGGCTCTTTTTTTATTCCTGCTATTTTGAAAAGAATTCAGCATTGCATAATTTAGAATTGTTAGAATGATGCGAGATGAGATTTAGGAAGAAAATATGCAGCTTGTTTCTTTGCCAAAACGTGTTTTGCAATGTGGTGATTTAAGTTTAGATTTATCGCAGCCACATGTGATGGGGATTTTAAATGTAACCCCTGATTCATTTAGTGATGGTGGCTTACATAATGGTAAAGATGACGCTGTGGCTCGCGCTTTGGTGATGATTGCTGAGGGTGCAACAGTTATTGATGTGGGTGGTGAATCTACGCGTCCAGGTGCTTCAGCAGTAGTTGTAGAAGACGAAATAGCGCGTGTTGTTCCTGTGGTTGAAGAACTTGCAAAATATAATGTGGTTATTTCAATTGATACTTCATCACCAGAAGTTATTAAAGCAGCGGTAAAAGCAGGCGCGCATATTTGGAATGATGTTCGCGCACTTACACGTCCTTATGCATTAGAAACAGCAGCATCATTAAATATTCCTGTCATTATTATGCATATGCGTGGTGAGCCGACTACAATGAATAATTTAGATCAATACGATAATGTCACTGCGGATGTCATTTCTGAATTACAACAGCGTGTAAATGATGCTTTGAATGCAGGAGTTAAGTCTGAAAATATTATGATTGATCCTGGTTTCGGCTTTGCAAAAAATGCACAGCAAAATCTGCAGCTATTAAATGAATTTTATAAACTTTCAGAAATGGGATATCCGATACTTTCAGCATTATCACGTAAGCGCTTTATTGGTGAAGCCTTGGGTGGTGCTGATGCACAAAGCAGGGCGGTGGGATCAGTTGCTGCTCATTTAATTTCTGTTCAGCAAGGTGCATCGATGGTGCGTGTACATGATGTAAAAGCCACAAGTGAGGCATTGATAATTTGGAAAGCGATGCAAGCCTAGAACTGATTTTTAAAAAATGATTTAAACAAAATAATATTTT
This sequence comes from Acinetobacter portensis, assembly GCF_009372215.1. Lineage (GTDB taxonomy): Bacteria > Pseudomonadota > Gammaproteobacteria > Pseudomonadales > Moraxellaceae > Acinetobacter > Acinetobacter portensis. The sequence continues at coordinate 21,527 of NZ_LWRV01000068.1, forward strand.
AAAAGGGTAACAGTGGTTGCTCTTTTTTTTGTTTAGGTGAATTAAAAGAACAATTAGGATAAAGCTATAACTTTGTGGTATATAAACTCGGTTTTTTAAAATGCTGAAAAATTGAGTTTAGCTATGTTAAGTGATTTACTTCTCCCAATGTTTGATGATGAATATTATCCCGATGTTCTTGCTGCTGAAGTTAGACAGTGTATTTTTAGATTTGCAAAGAAAGTGGCAAAAGCAAATATCTCTGAAAAAGATATTTACCATTTTGCAAATGAAGCTATGGCTGAAATTAATAAATTGAAGCCTCAGTTTGAAGATCTAGATTCCTCTTTAGATGATTCAGCTGCTGATTATATTGCTGAGGCAATGATGATGGTGGTGCAAGAAGAGGGATATATGGATATTGAAATGGAAGAATTGATTGGTAATAGAGAGTGGTAATTCACTCTCTTTTTTTATTAGGTGTAATCAGTTCTTTAAGTTGATTGAACAATTCGGGATTTTCTTCAAAACTGTCAAATAAGTCTTCAAAATGACAACTTTCATTGCTATGGATGGCTTCGATTTCGTTAACTGTTAGATGGTGTTCATCATTAATTGAATTATAGTGGCTGAATGTATTTAACCAAAACTTTGAGTTCGATTTTAATAATTGATCGATTTGATCTTTATCTTTTAGATTTTTGAAAGAGAGTATGTATTCATAACTACCTAAAGTGCAGCGTTTGAGAATATATTGATGATTCTTATATTGAATAGTGCCAGCATAAAAATCTAAATATTCTGTATCCTCATTTGAAACATCTGTATCACTTACTATAAGAGCAGCTTGATTTTTTTGCTCGGTCATTATTTCAGAGTTAGTTTCATAGGGGGTAAAAGCCAAGGTGTTTGAAGCAGAGAAAATGAAAGTAAATAAATAAAAAGATATATGTAGTCGCATTTTTTATAGATATTATTATTGAAGGAATATGAAGTTTACTAAATTTCAGACATAAAAAAACCAGCATATCGCTGGAATTTTTAATGCACCATTTTAAGAAGTATTAAAATGGTGCCCGAGGCCAGACTCGAACTGGCACGCTTTGTGGGCGGGGGATTTTAAATCCCCTGTGTCTACCGATTTCACCACTCGGGCATGTGCGCAATAATAGAGGACGAAATAAATCTTGGCAAGTGTATTTATGCTTGATTGCTTTCTTTTCAATCAATTATGCGTTTTGTGATTAAAAAATATAGTTTTTGATGAGAATTAACGCTTTTTATACTCATTTCTTTGAATTCTATGGTTAAATTTATATTGAATAAAATATCTCATTTTAATGAATATAAAAGTAGAGGTTCTCGATTTTTGGGTAAGGCGTTATGTTTTGGGCTGGAAAGGTCATTTAAATGGGGTAATGATGAATAAATATCTTATTTTATGTGTATTAGGTTGCTACTGCATGGAAATGAACGCAGCAGAGGAACATAACAATAAAAATGAAGAAGAGATAAAAGAAACTTTGTTTGAAACCCAAGAAAAAGAGCAAAAAGAAAAAATAGAAAAAATTGATGAAGAATTTAGGGATTATAGTTTCTTAAAAAACAATTTTTATGAAGATGAAAATTTAAGGATTTATAACAATACTGCGTATCAGTTTGAAGGTGCGCAAAATAAGTTTATGGCTGGGCAAAAGAACAATGTTGGCGTTGATGATTTTGCGGTTTCATTTGGTTATGGCATGGAGTTTAAGCTCGATCAGGCACATAAGGTTGGATATGAATATGTATCTAGTTTTCCTTATGATCGTGGGCAAATGGTTCGTTTCTTTTGGTCTAAGAAATTTTAATGATGCATGATTTGAAAAAACTCAAATGAAGCTGTTTAAACTCATAAAAACGCCTGAAGCAAAAAGTAAGCTCAAGACAATTTTTTTAAATTGAATTTCTGAAATTTTATAAAATAGCTTTGCGCCTAAAATTGCAGGAATACTGACTGTAAACATGAGAACTAAAATATAAGTGATGTGTTGGCTTTTAATGTTTCCTTGAATTAAATATGCACTAAGAGTGAAAACCTGAATAGCGAAATTAAAGTGACGCATAATATAGCGCTGTTTATCTTTTTGTAGGTTTTTGAGCATTAGCCATGCAGAAGGTAGAGCGCCACTAAAGCCACCTAATCCTCCTAAAATACCGCCTAAAAAACCAATGAAGCTATCTGCATATTTTCCTGATTTTTGTATAAAGATAAATTTTGGATTAAATAACATCAGTGGGCTCCAAATCATCAAGAATGTACCCAATACGAGTTTAAATGTTTCTGGTTCTACACGGTCAAGTAACCATGTACCAATTGGAACGCCAATAAGTCCAGCTAAAATATAAGGAAGAACAAGTGCTTTATCGAAGTGATAGCTTTTATTTTCACTTGATAGGGAAATAATATGACTCCATAAAGATGCAAAAACCACAAGAGGGGCTGCAAGCTGTGGAGCTAATGCCCAAACCCAAAATGACATAGCAACAAGCCCAAAAGCGAAGCCTGTTAAGCCTTGTACAAAGCCTGCAATGATTGCACCCAGAAGAAAAAGAAGCCAAGTCATAATTAAAAATGAAAAAATTAATAAAAATGATTTTAGGTGATCTTATTGAATTAAAGAGGTTTATTTCTATATTTTCTTATGTTTATTGTAGATAAGTTCTGCACAATATGAGCAAATCATGGATGAACTTACACACAAAATAAACGACAGATCCCTGAAGTATTCATGTCTGTATTCCATACTTTGAATATAAATTTGAGGGTCATTATGATGATTAAAAAAATATTGTTGTTATCGACACTGGGTCTTGCTTTAACAGGCTGTGTCATGGCTCCGTATGATGATCGTCCAAATTATTCAGGAAATCATTCGTATGATCGTCCGACTTGGAATAATGGCGGAGCGCATCGACCAGATTACAGACCCAATTATCGTCCTAATCAACAAAAACCAAGACCGCCTGTAAACAACAGACCTGATTTTAATGGTCATAAGCCAGCACAGCATCAGTCAAACAATAAACCGAATAATAAGCCAAACTACAGGCCAAATTATCAAGGGCAAAAGCCAACGAAAAATAGGCCAAATTGGAATTCTAATCAGCCTAAATCACACGGTTTACCCAACTCACAAAGACCACTTCGCCCATAATTGGGGGATAAAAAAAGGATGCATAAGCATCCTTTTTTTATTGTTTAATGATTCGACTTTTTATACAGACCAGCGCGAACTGTACCTGCTTTTGTATTCTTAATTTGAATCCAACTTGCAGGGATTTTTAATTGAGATAATTCACGGTCAGCTTCAATGTAAATAAAACCATCATTTTTAATGAGTGGATCTGCCAAAGTCGCTAATTCTTCCCATAAATCTAAACCATAGGGCGGATCTAGAAAAACGACGTCAAATTGCTCTTTTAATGTGGGTAACGTTTGCTGTGCTGTGGCAATTTTTAATTTTGCACGTTGATTGGTGACTTTTAAAAGCTCTAGATTGTCTTTCAAAAATTTTGCTTGTTGTGCATTTGGTTCAATCATCACGATTTGACTTGCGCCACGCGATAATGCTTCGAATGCTAAAGCACCAGAACCTGCACAAATATCTAAAACATGTGTATTTTGAATATCCCACATTAACCAATTAAAAAGTGTTTCTCGAACACGGTCAGGTGTTGGACGCAAACCATCAATGCTAGCAAAAGGGAGTTGGCGACGTTTCCATTCGCCACCAATAATACGTAATTGATTTTTCATACTTTAGCGTTACTCTTCGCTAACTGCTTGAGAAGCGGCATGCGAACTTACTTGAGGGTTAATATTTGTGGGTGTTGCTGTATTCGTTGTAGATGTCTGATCTGTACTAGCCGTTGGCGTGGTTGCACGTAGATTTCCATCGCCACTTGGAAGTTCACTTGGTTTAATACCTGCCGTCATAAGACCACCACTCATTTGACCAGCAGCAGGTTTAATTGGATTCTTTTTACGAGTGAGCAACCAATAATCGAATAATGGTTTGGCAATTTGAGCGGCAGAACCACCATGACGACCATTTTCCCATACAACAGCAATGGCAATTTGTGGTTTTTCAGCAGGGGCAAAGCCAACAAAAAGACCATGGTCAAGTTGGCGTTCAGTCAGGAGAGATTCGTTATACTTTTTACCCTGTGCAATACTTTTTACTTGGGCTGTACCTGTTTTCCCTGCAATATCATAAAGGTGAGTGCGAATTCCACGTCCTGTACCTGAGTTTACAACATCAACCATAGCTTCACGCATTTTCACCCAATCTTCAGGTTTACCATTGAATGGAATTACGCCATCTGTAGAGTTATGAACGGTATATGGTTTGGCTCCTTTACTTTCACGTAGAACGTGGGGCGTAATATGTGCGCCTTGGTTGGATGTAATAGCGGTTGCCATGGCAAGTTGTAATGGTGTTGCAGTAAATGCACCTTGTCCAATACTGACTGAAATTGTTTCGCCACGTAGCCATTTCGCTTTACGTGTACGAAGTTTCCATTCTGGGCTTGGGTACAAACCTGTACTTTCACTTGGTAAATCAATTCCTGTTTTTTCACCAAAACCAAATTGACGCATCCATGCATTCATTTTTTCAATGCCCATTCGGTAAGAAAGGACATAGAAGAAAGTATCGCAAGAGACAACTTGAGCTTTGTGTAAATCGACCACGCCATGACCTGTTTTTTTATGGTCACGGAAACGGTGACTATCGCCAGGTAAGTTGAAATAACCATGATCTTGAATGGCTGTTTGCCAATCGATTAAACCATAGTGAATCCCGCCCAAACCAAACATTGGTTTAATGGTAGAACCCGGTGGATAAGCACCTTGTACTGCACGGTTGTAAAGGGGTTGGTCTAGATTATCTCGAAGCTCTGAATAATCTTTTGAGCTAATGCCTGTTACGAATAAATTTGGGTTGAAACTTGGGCTAGATACAAGTGCTAAAATTTCCCCTGTAGTTGGGTCTAAAGCAACAATTGCACCACGACGACCTGCAAGTTGCTCACTTGCAACCATTTGAAGACCATAATCTAAAGAAAGATATAAATCGTTACCACGAATAGGATCTTTACGACCTAAATGACGTAATACATTACCGTGTGCATCTGCTTCAATCGATTCATTGCCCGGAACACCATGCAATAAGTCTTCGTATGATTTTTCTACACCAATTTTCCCAATTAAGTTGGTGCCTGCATAAGCATCTTTATCAATTTCTTTTAATTCTTTATCGTTAATACGACCAACATAACCAATCACATGTGCAAATAATTCGCCATGTGGATAGTAGCGCGTCATTTGAGTTTCAATGTTTACGCCTGGGAATTTAAATTTAACTTCACTAAAACGGGCGATATCTGTTTCGTTTAAATTGAGCTTAATCACGACACGTTCAGTTTTACGTGAAACTTTAATACGACTTTTAAAACGGTCAATATCTTCTTGAGTGAGCTCTAAAATAGGGGTTAAGCGATCAATAGTGTCATCAATATCATCAATATCAGCACGGCTTAATGTTGCCGAAAATACAGGATAATTATCTGCTAATAATGTGCCGTTACGGTCGTAAATATAGCCACGTGCAGGAGCGAGTGGTTGTAAGCGTATGCGGTTTTTGTCTGATGCTGTTGAAAACTCATCGAAACTTGAAATTTGTAAATATGCATAGCGGGCAACAAGCAGCAAAAGGAAAAAACTGACAATTCCGACAGACACTAAAACACGATTGCGAAAGATGCGCTTTTCTTGTTGAACATTTTTTAATGGAAAGTTCTGTTTCATACGCAATGTACTTAGGTCTGTTGGGTGAGGGAGTTTGATCGATATTCTAACGCAACTCAACTTCATTTGCGAAAGATGGAGGTCTATTTAAATTAAATAATATAAAGAAGGTTTTTTGACTTATGCGACATAAAAATTAGGAGGGCGTGCCTATAAGATTTTCAATAATTCTGCTACATTCAACTGCATAAGGATTTTGTTGAATGTCATGACGGGGAAATCTCTGAGAACAATTTCAATAATAAGTTTTGAATAGCTGTTTTTGATACAAAAAAAGAAACCTAGAGTTTCATTATTTTTTTGATCGAAGTCCAAAATTGAAAGATTCTCAAGCCAGTTTAAAATCAGCTTTAAGTGTCTTATTTCTTGTTAAATATGTAAGCTAAATATATAAATATTGTCGTTTTTGCATAAATAACAAATAAAAGAAAATAGATGCTGAATTAGTGAGCGATATCTATTGAGCTGAGTATCGAAAAAACAGTTATGATATCTGTACTTATACAAATTATATCAGATTAAAAATAAGCGTAATTTGTTGAGGGAGACTGAATAAATTACTTTTATTAATCGCGTATTTTGTGTGAAATATCACAGAATCTAGTTCATTTGGTTAGCATAAAGGTGCAGTTGAAGGTTTTGGCTCTGAAATACAATTTTCCTATACTGTTGTAGTCTGTGAATAGACAAAATAGGGTGTTTATTGAAGTTTTAAAATCTTGCAAATAGAAAGATATATGGAATTTATGCATGCTTGAGTACATCAATCAGTTGTGGCAAACATTTTTGCAACGTCCAGATTTCTGGGCGGTGTTAAGTATTATTCCTGTCACTGCATTTGTAACTTGGGCGCATGTTTGGATGGCACTAAAAATGGTGTTTTTTCCTATCCATTTCTGGGGGTTTCATCTCGGATCACTTCCTATTGGCTGGCAAGGCATTGTGCCTCGAAAAGCGGGCAGAATTTCAGGTATTATCACAGACAATACATTGTCTAAATTAGGGTCATTGCAGGAGTTTTTAGATGCAATGGACCCGAAAGATATGGCGCATATTATTGGTCAGCAAGTTGGGACAGAACTTGAATATCTTATTGATGAAGTGATGATGGACCGAAATGCGGTGCTTTGGGAAAATATGCCTTATGCTATAAAACGTCGTATTTATGCACAAGCCAATAAACAGTTGCCTGCTGTTTTAGAAAATTTAGTCGTTGATTTGACTGTAAATGTAGAATCTCTAGTCGATATGCGTGAAATGGTGGTCAGCCAAATGGAAAATGATCGCCACTTAATGGTTCGAATGTTCCTTAAAGTTGGGCAAAAAGAGATTAATTTTATTTGGCATATCAGCGCATTAATTGGTATTGTCTTTGGTGTTTTTCAAATGATTGTCTGGTTTGTGATACCATGGCATTGGACGGTTCCATTTTGGGCATCTGTTTGGGGTTTTTTAACGAATTGGATTGCAATTTGGATGGTATTTAATCCACTTGAACCACATTATGTTCGTTATTTACAGTTTTTTGAAAGAACAAAAGATCATAAATTTCCTTGGATTAAGCCAATTGTTCCACGTATAGGAACATATAATGTCCAAGGTGCTTTTATGAAGCGTCAAGATGAAGTCTCAGATGTATTTGCAAAAGTCGTAACAGAGGATTTAATTACCTTAAAATCGATTATGTCGGAAATGATGTATGGCAGTAAAAAAGAGAAAACTCGCCGTATTGTAAAACGACATATTAATGAGATTATGGAAACACCTTTGGTTCGTACATCTTTACAGCTCTCTTTAGGGCCAAAAGAATATGCAAAACTCAAGACAGACTTGATCGATCGCTCGATTGAAATTACGATGGTTCCTGTAAGCGACCCAGCGTTCAATGCGAGCCGTGCACAAAAGATCTTTCAAATGTTCCGAGAGCGTATTCGCGAGTTGACCCCGAAAGAGTTTCAGAATCTGTTACGTCCTGCATTTCAGGAAGACGAATGGATTTTGATTTTATTGGGTGGTGTAACCGGATTTGTTGCTGGTTTAATACATTTGTTTGTGGCTTTTTTATAATTCGATGCTGATCCAAATGACGAATCTTGGAGTTCGCCATAAACGACGCGTCATGTACATTGTTAAATGAGGATGTTTATTTATGCGCATTATTTTACTAGGACCACCTGGAGCAGGTAAGGGTACTCAAGCTCAGTTGATCTGTAAGCGCTACAATGTCCCACAAATTTCAACCGGTGATATGCTCCGTGCTGCAATTCGTGAAGGTACTGAATTAGGTCTTAAAGCTAAAAGCGTGATGGACAACGGTGGTCTTGTTTCAGATGAACTGATCATTGGTCTTGTGAAAGAACGTATTGCTCAACCAGATTGCGTGAATGGCTGCATTTTTGATGGTTTCCCTCGTACTATTCCACAAGCTGAAGCTTTGGAAAACGAAGGCATTAATATCGACCACGTGATTGAAATTGATGTTCCAGATGAAGAAATTGTTCAACGTCTTTCTGGTCGTCGTCAACATGCTGCGTCAGGTCGTGTTTATCATATCGTTTACAACCCACCAAAAGTGGAAGGTAAAGATGATGAAACAGGTGAAGATCTTATTCAACGTCCAGATGATCTTGAAGCAACAATTCGCAAACGTTTGGGTTCATACCATACAGAAACTGAGCAACTTGTTGGTTTCTACCAAGGTCGCGCAGCTTCAGGTGTAAATGCGCCAACTTACAATAAATTAAATGGTCTTCGTCCAATTGATGAAGTTCAAACTGATTTATTCGCAATTTTAGATCAATCAAAATAATTTAGATTTTAAATCTGTAATTATTTTGACAAGAAAAGAGTCCTAAGTCATATTGGGGCTCTTTTTTATTGCTTTGATTTTTGAGGGTTAGATTTTGCTAAAAGTGGGTTTAATTGTTTTGGTACTTCTTTGTTTTGCAATGCTGATTGGCTTGTTATATGTGAGCTTCAAAATGTTACGCGAAACTCAAAAGAAAGAATCTTTGGAAAAGAAAGATCAGCGCCCGCAATATCAGCTTCATCCAAAATTAAAAGCAGAATTAGACGCTAGAAAAAAGAATAAATAGTTATAAAAATATAGATGCATTATGCATCTATATTTTTCAGTTTAATGGCTCTTTCAGCACCAAATTCAAAGCGATCTGGCCAATTACACACATCTGAAACAATGCATTCATTACATTTGGGTTTACGTGCGATACAACAATAACGACCATGTAAAATCAGCCAATGATGTGAGTCGATAATAAATTCTTTGGGAATGACTTTAACTAGTCGATGCTCTACTTCTAATACATTTTTCCCAACAGCCAAGCCTGTTCTATTGCCCAAACGGAAAATATGCGTGTCGACTGCCATGGTAGGTTGTCCGAATGCCGTATTAAGCACCACATTCGCTGTTTTACGACCCACACCCGGCAATGCTTCTAAGTCTGCACGGTTATTGGGTACAACGCTGTTATGCTTCTCTATAAGCATTTTACAGGCTTTAATCACATTCTCTGCTTTGGAATTATATAGACCAATGGTTTTGATATATGTCTTTAATCCATCGACACCTAAGGCGTAAATTGCTTCAGGTGTATTTGCAATAGGAAAAAGTTTGTCTGTTGCTTTATTCACGCTAACATCTGTCGCTTGCGCAGATAAAGTCACAGCAACCAGAAGTTCAAATGGATTTGAATAATTGAGTTCTGTTTCAGGATGGGGGCGTTGTTCACGTAACCGTTCAAAAAACGTTTGAATTTGCTTTTTGGTCATATTTTTAACGGTCATATGTTTAAGCTCCTAAAGCTGAAAGTTGTTGTAGCAACATATCTAATTGTGCACGTTTTTTTTCATCATCACGAACGCTTAACTGTTTTTCTAACTTTTTGATTTGTGTTCTAATTTTTGCAAGTTCAATCGTGGTTTTAGCATCTTGCTGAACAATGCCTGCTTTGGCTTTTTCTATTATTTTTATTTCAGGAATATTTGAAAATTGTGCAGAAAATTGTGCAAATAACTCAGTGTCAATTTCGGCACGAACGACAGGTCCTTTGCGGTGAATGCGACGTTTTTCTTCACGTTGAATATGTGAATAGTAGCGTTGTCTTAAATCGTTTTGTTCAGCAATTTGGAGGGTTTCGGTTGGTACTTCTTTTAAGTCTTCAACTAAATCGATGCAATCGACAGGGCAGGGTGGAATACATAATTCACAGCCTGTGCAAAGGTCGGTCAAAATACTATGCATGAGTTTTCCTGAACCAATAATGGCATCTACAGGGCAGGCACTAATACATTTTGTACAACCAATACATTCATCTTCACGAATAACAGCTTTCATACGTTGTGGGCGACCATCGCTTTGAATAGGCCAAACACTTTCTTCAGCTTTTAGTTTTGGACGCGCAAGTAATGTAGCCAAAGCATCGGCAACAGGTTGTCCGCCAGGAACACATTTGTTTGCATCTTCGCCATTTACGATAGATTTTGCATAAGGTAAACACCCATCTCGATGACCACATAAACCACATTGGGTTTGTGGAAGTAAGGCATCAATATTTTGGATGAGTGCGATTTGCGAATTCATTTAGGTACCACAACTACAGAGTATGTAGTTAAAAAAGGAGAGGTTTTATTAAGTTGATGATTTTAACATGAATTATTTTAATAATCTTGCGCTCTAAATTGATACAAAATATGTCTTTATTTGGGGCAATATATTTGTTAGAGATACTTGAAAAATATAGGATTTTTGTTGGATATAATAAATATAAATAATTGTTATTTAATATTTAATTACATTTCATTTAAATAATTGTTGTAGATTTATTACAAAAGATATTTAATGTTTTGCGCCAAAATAAAACATTAATTGAAATTTTGACCAATTTTGATTCATTCCTGCTGAGGATTAAGCGTTGAAATATACCAGTCTTAATGACTTTTTAAATTACGTTAAAACACGTGATTCACATCAACCAGAATTTCTTCAAGCCGTTGAAGAAGTAATGACAAGCCTTTGGCCTTTCATTGAAAAGAACCCACAGTATGCTCAATATGGTTTGCTTGAACGCCTTGTAGAGCCGGAACGTGCTATTCAATTTCGCGTTTCTTGGGTAGATGACCAAGGTCAAACTCATGTAAACCGTGCCTTCCGTGTACAGTACAACTCTGCAATTGGTCCATTTAAAGGTGGTATGCGTTTCCATCCATCTGTGAACCTTTCAATCTTAAAATTCTTAGGTTTTGAGCAGACTTTTAAAAATGCTTTAACTACACTTCCTATGGGTGGTGGTAAAGGCGGTTCAGACTTCGATCCTAAAGGTAAGTCTGAAGGTGAGATCATGCGTTTCTGCCAAGCGTTAATGATTGAACTTTACCGTCATTTAGGTTCTAACACAGATATTCCTGCGGGTGATATTGGTGTTGGTGGTCGTGAAGTGGGTTACATGGCTGGCATGATGAAAAAGCTAAGCAATGACACTTCAAGTGTATTTACCGGTAAAGGTTTATCTTTCGGTGGATCATTGGCTCGCCCTGAAGCAACAGGTTACGGTACTGTGTATTTCGCTGAGGAAATGCTCAAAACTCGTGGCGAAAGCTTTAAAGATAAAGTGGTAACAATTTCTGGTTCAGGTAATGTTGCTCAATATGCTGCTGACAAAGCAATGTATTTGGGTGCGAAAGTGGTTTCACTTTCTGACTCTGCTGGTACAGTTTACGTTAAAGACGGTTTTACAGAAGAATTACTTGCTGAGGTAATGGAACTTAAAAACGTTAAACGTGGTCGTATCTCTGAATTTGCCGCTAAACACGGTTTTGAATATTTAGAAGGTCAACGTCCTTGGTCAATTAAATGTGATATCGCACTTCCATGCGCAACTCAAAATGAGTTGAATGCTGAAGATGCTGCACAATTAATTGCAAATGGCGTAATTTCTGTTGCTGAAGGTGCAAATATGCCTTCAACACTTGAAGCTGTAGAAAAATTCGTTGAAGCGAAAATTCTTTATGCACCAGGTAAAGCATCGAATGCTGGTGGTGTTGCAACATCAGGTCTTGAAATGTCTCAAAACGCAATTCGTTTAGGTTGGACATTTGAAGAAGTTGACGAGCGTCTTCATGCAATTATGAAAGAAATTCACCGTAACTGTGTTAAATATGGTACTGAAGCTGACGGTACAGTTAACTATGTAAACGGTGCAAACATTGCAGGCTTCGTAAAAGTTGCTGATGCGATGTTAGCGCAAGGTGTATTCTAAGCTTTAGGCTAGAATCATAAAAAAACCGATGCAACTGCATCGGTTTTTTTATTTTAAGACTTCTTTAAAATTTTCAATTTTTTCAATTGGGGAAGAAAAAAACAATCATAAATAAAAGAAGTCACATTTAAGATACTAAATTAAAGAGAACCTTTTACCGCTTCACGTTCAACAGCCATATCGAAGATATATGCATATTTAGATTGATCGGCAGCAGGTTTTTTAATTTCGTAACGTTTTACACGAATGATTTGACGCTCATTTGGTGTATGTTCGAAACCTTCAATTTGGTCATAAAAGTTTGACCAATTTGCATCCACTTGAGTTTTGATACCTTGTTCGTTGTATTTAATTTCGCGAACTTGCAAACAAGTTTGTGGAGCTACACCTTGGCATTGAACAGTCTTAGGGCTTACTTCTAAGAAAATTGTTTCAGCTTGAGTTTGATATTTTACTTCTGGTGTCATTTTCCCAGTGAAAACAATTTTTTCACCGTTTGGTGCAACAATGGTTAATGTAGGGTTTTGAACATCATTCAAGTTTAAAACGAAAGGTGCTTTACGTTCGCTAAATAAACTGCCAGCAAAACGTTCTTGCTTCATTGCATCTTCACCACATCCCATCATTGTAGATGCGATATTACCCGTGGTAATTGTGTTGTTTTCAACTTTCCAAGACGTTGCAAGTGTATTACAGCTTGTTGAAACACTTAAACGAGCTTTATCATCAAATGTCAGAACAATTGGATTTTGTGCATTTTCAGTTTTGGCACTCCATGTATATGAAGTTAATGTTTTATCTGCATTTTGTTGTTGTAATACGGACACAGCTAAATCTCCAACTTTTTGAATATCGCTAGATTGACATGCAGCAAGTGCTAAAGGAAAGAGAGCAATAGCAAGATATTTTAATTTCATTTTCGGTCTATTCTTTATTGAAAAGTTAATACTTAAAGAATAACGGAAAGAAGCGAAAATAAAATGGATACACTTCTATCTTTTCAGTAGAGAAATGTATCCATTATTTAATATATTGTTATTTTATTTTTCGATATAAGGTGGTTTTAGTCGAAACGATAAATATCCATACCCAATGAACCCATAGAAAAACTGCTATGAACAATACTAAAACGACGACCTGTACCCATCGCAAAAAATATTGGCGCAAAGTGTTCGATCGTTGGGTGATTACGACTTACATGAGGAATAGTTTTCCAATCTAAAACGGCATCAAAATCGTTATGATTTAATTTGCTAACCACATAATTACGGAATGTTGACGCCCATTCAGGCACAGATTGAGCATCACCATTCCAAGATAGTTCACGTAAATTATGCGTGATACTTCCCGAGCCAATCATTAAAATTTGCTTTTCACGCAGTGGTGCAAGGGTTTGTCCAATTTTATAAATATCCTCAGCCGACATATTCATTGGTAATGAAATTTCAACCACAGGAATATCTGCGTTAGGATACATATGAAGCAGTGGCATCCATACACCATGGTCACGTGGGCGCGTACTATTTGCATGTGCAGATAAACCTGCTTGTGCAAGTAAATGCAAAATTTCTTCGGCTAACTCAGGTTGACCCGGGGCAGGGTAACGAATTTCATAAAGTTCAGGTGGAAAGCCACGGAAGTCATGCCAAGTTTCAGGACGTACCGCTGAACTTACTTCTAGAGCGTTACTTTCCCAATGTGCAGACATGATAATAATGGCTTCAGGTTTTGGAAGGTTGAAGCTTAAACGCTCTAATGCAGGGCCAACTTGTTCAGGATTAACTGCAAGCATGGGTGAACCATGCGATATAAACAATCCTGGTAAAGTTTGTAAGTTCATGACTTTATGCCTAAATAAATAATCTATGGGTATTATCTAAGATAATAAAAATAAGATAACTCCAAAATAATCAACAAATCGTTCTAAAAGTGGAACAAAGTCGATTAGCCTGCACGGTGGTATGGATGGTTGTTGTTAATACTCATCGCTCGATACAACTGTTCAATGAGCATGACACGTACCATTGGGTGTGGAAGCGTTAATTTAGATAATGACCAGTGCCATGCAGCGGCTTTACGTACAGCTTCAGAGTGACCGTCAGGCCCACCAATTGCAAGTACAATGTCATTGCCTTCTAGCATCCAACTTTTCATGGTTTCTGCAAGTTTTTCGGTGCTAAATTCACGTCCGCCTACTTCTAAGGCAATAAGCACTTCGTTTTGTTTCATAGCATTGAGAATGCTATCACCTTCGATATTTCGGTATTTTAAAATGTCTGCTTCGGAATCATTTTTGCCACGCTTTGCCATTGGCAATTCTATAATTTGAGTTTGCACAAAGGGTTGGATGCGTTTGAAGTAGTCTTCAAAACCTGTAAGTACCCAAGCAGGCATTTTTTGACCGATGGTGAGAATGCGAATTTTCATAAGAAGCAAATATTTAAAACAGGATTGAATTATACCTTGAAATGGGAGAGGGGGAGATTGTTATTTGGGCGTTAAGCTGGGATTGGGGAATAAAAATAACGGATAAAATGATGAGATTTCATTGGACTTTATAGTTTATATAAAGCCCAGTGAGCAGGTAATAATATTTGTAGAAATATAAATTTAGGGGCTGTAGTAGATTATCACAAAGTTAATCTACTACAGCCCCTAACAATTTTATTACTAAGATAAATGTGAAAAAATTTTATTAAAAAACGACTTAATTTTTTCCCAAAAACTCAACTCTTTGTCTACACATTTATTATTTTTAAAATCATAATCTTGTATAACATAATCCTCATTTTTTTTTGCTATACAAAAATCTGTCAGATAGGCTATGTTAGTAGCACCTAAAGTAACATTATAAAGCGTATCTAACTTAGCCTCCAATAATGAAAAATCTTTTATTTTTATGCAGTTACTAGTATTAGGGAGCTGAGTTAGGGAAGTGTTTACATAAGACCAACTTTCTCCAGCCTCAGGGTTTTCACCCGAAACAACCACACTAAAACTACTTTTCCTATTCTCATCATCTACAGAAAAACAAGGACTATTATCCTTCATTGAAATTATTACAGCCCCACCTCTATAAGGATTAGAAATAGCGTATGAAAAATTTGGAAGAAGCAGTAAAAATATTATGTAGCTAATATTTCTAGTATTGTATAGGTTCTTTCCCATAATAAAGTTTCCCATGGTTCTTTGAGATTAAATTTTTGGTGGTGTTTCCAAAAG
>NZ_LWRV01000069.1 GCF_009372215.1 Acinetobacter portensis
TTATTTAGTATTTAGCTATATCTCAATAAATATCAAATTAAATTACCCATCAGTGTTTACTGATACTCCTAAAGCATAGGCTAATGATTCTTTGATCCCATATTAAATTAACGCCTATTCATTTAAATCCATTACAGTTCAAATCCATACAAATAAAGATTATAATCACTCATCTTTTGGCTAATCTGCTTATTTCCCAATACTATGAGTAAAAATGATTCCTCCCTTTCTAAAGACCAATTCAACTTACTGAAAGCCTTTAAAAAGCAAATCACCAATCCTCATTCAACAGCAATCAAAAAAGCTGCTGAGGAAAAAGCTCAAGCAATACCCGAGCCTGAAGATGATATCGAAATTTTTCGCAAACAAATGCAAGGCGTCCAAAAAATGGATACCAGCAATATTGCGAAAATAGAAAAAACAAATACCAAAAAACCCAATGCTCAAGTACTTGCAAAACGTGCCGCAGCAGAAGGCGCAATGGAAACAGATAATGCAGAATTGTCTGATACGCAAGCCATGCTCAACCCTGTTGCAAGCCAAGCATCGTTAAGCTATCGCATTGGGACACTTCAGCACAAAGTATTTGAAGATTTAAAAGCAGGTAATTTACGTTGGTTTGAAGCTGTCGACTTACATGGCTGTACGGTAGAAGAAGCTCGTTCTGCGGTTTTACAAATTATTCAAATTGCCAAAGATGAAAACCAAAATGTCATTAAAATTGTTCATGGCAAAGGTCCAGAAGCAATTCTAAAAACCTATGTAAATAGTTGGCTTCGTCAACACAGAGATGTTTTAGCATTTGTCAGTGCACCTGAAAAACAAGGTGGCACAGGCGCAGTTTTAGTTTTACTCAAACGTGCTGAAAAGAATCCTAAATTTAAAGATTAGTCCAATTTATCCCCAAAAAGAGGCATTGTAAAAGTTTTCTGATACAATGCCGTCCTTGTTCAATATCAGTGTAAGTGAACACGTCTTATGTCTATGCAGCAAAACTACGCAAATATCCTAACCGCCATTGGCGAAGACTTAGATCGCCCAGGTCTTAAAGATACGCCTGTGCGTGCTGCTAAAGCTTTTTCGTACTTAACGTCTGGTTATAGCAAAACACTTGAAGAAGTGACCAATAATGCGGTCTTCCCTTCAGACAACCGTGACATGGTTCTAGTAAAGAACATCGAGTTTTATTCTCTATGTGAACATCATTTACTTCCTTTCCACGGTCGTGTGCATATTGCTTATTTACCAGAAGGCAATGTTTTAGGTTTATCTAAATTTGCCCGTATTACGGAAATGTTTGCACGTCGCTTACAAATTCAAGAAAACTTAACGCAGGAAATTGCGCAAGCTGTGGCAGAAGTCACCAAAGCCCGTGGCGTTGCCGTAATGATCGACTCTGCACATATGTGTATGATGATGCGTGGTGTCGGTAAACAAGAATCTACAACTCGAACCGTTTCATTTGTCGGTGATTTCAAAACCAACAAAGAAGAACGTCGCGAGTTTTTAAGCGCAGTTCCTGAAAGTTACTAATTTTTAAAATGCCTCAACTTTTGTTGGGGCATTTTTTTACTAAAATTTTAACTCATATCTAAAAATTAAGATCTAAGGATGAAAAACAATGCCATCAATATTCTTAGCAGGTCATGGTTTAACGCAAAATGATAAAACAGTTGATTACCCTCGCCCCGACAGACTTGTAAAAGGCAATCCCAAACGCTTAACGACAGAATTGTATAACCACCCAAATATGAATTGTGGTATTTGGGAATGTGAAGTGGGTGCTTGGAATATTGAATTTGCATCAAACAAACAAGAATTCTTTCAAATGATTGAAGGCGTTGCTCGTTTGCATGATGCTCAAACGGGAGCATTTATTGAAATTACTACAGGTGAAGCAGGGATTATTCCACCATCATTTAAAGGCACTTTTGAAGTAATAGAAAAAGTTCAAAAATACTATGTGGTGGTGGAAGTTTAAAGCCTATTTATAATAAACAAGATGCTTTTAATTCAGTCTTAGAGACATAAACCCGATTGCGTCCAGAATTTTTTGCGGTATACAAACTCACATCTGCGGCATCTAAAAACTTTTGATAATCTAGATGTCCATCATATGCTTGCACACCAATACTCACAGTAAATTTAAACGCAACATTATCAATTGTATATAAAACAGATGCTTCTATACTTTGACGAATACTTTCCGCAATCACTTTAAAACGCGCAACATCTGTATCAACAAGCAACACAAGAAACTCTTCGCCACCCACTCTAAATGCGTAATCACTGCCTTTCGTATATTTCGTTAAAATTTCAGCGATATATTTAAGTGCTGTATCACCTGCTGCATGACCATAACGATCATTGACTAACTTAAAGTAATCCGCATCAATTGCCAATAAACATAATGGTGTATTATTTTTACGTGCAAATTCAATTTCTCTAGATACGACTGTATCTAAATAGCGACGGCTCAAGAGCTTAGTTAGAGAATCATTCCCCACATCAATATAATCTGCAACTTGGAAAAGTTGATCTAATAAATACTGAATCTCACGGTTCTTTTGACGAACATATTGAATAGTTTGGTGAATATCTGCCTTATCCACAACATGACTAATTTTTTCAATAAGTTCATCTACCTGCGCAATAACATCTAAAATAACTTGAACTTGCTGTGAGCTAGAAAAAGCATATGATGCTTTGTGAATGAACCATAAACCAAATTCAGATTTAGACAATAAAGGATGAAATATATTTTCAGGTAAAGAAAATGCTTTAAAGATTAATTCATTCTCCCAATCTAACAAGCTACTGCGTTGCTTATCCTTCTGAACTGAAACATCTTGCATGGCAGAAAATAAGCGATAACTATGCTTTTCCTCTTGATGAACTTCTGTTTTTTCCTCATAAGATCGGCACATAATTTCAGTTGAAAAGCTTAACAATTCAATTATATAGCCTATCATTGATAAAATATTTTCTTTCGCTTGTTGCACTAATGCAATTTCAAAAATTTTCTTTTCGATTTCACGCACACCACGCATGATCAGCCATGATGGAATACCAACGCGCGCATGTACATGCCCAACGAGCTTTTGCCTTTCAACCGCTTCGACATAGTTCTGTTTAATGGCAACACCAAAGCTCTCTAATAGCCATTGATGTAACGTCGTTTGTAAACGCTCTTGAATGAGATCATCAGAAAAAAATTCTGCTGATTCTTTTTCAGTAAGCATTTTTTTATAAAACTCATAAACTAAGACTGATGCATGTTGTTGTATAAAATGAAAAGCATCTAATACGTCAGATGCATCATATCGTTTACACAAACCTTCCCACTGTCCAGTCAATTCATTTAAAATTTCACTATCCATTGACCGTTACCCCAGATCAAACATCAATTAATAAACACGGCAAAGCCTTCGCCCAAAATCAGAACGACTATTATTTTTCATTTACCCCATGAAAAAATAAAAAATGATGAGCTCAATCACTCATCATCTACTGACTTTAATTTAACTTCCAAAAACCATTTGGCTTACGCTGCCCCAAAATCCCCAGCACAAGAACCAAACTTAATAATAGTAATAAATACCACGACCCCAATTTACCCCATCCCACCATATGCCATGCATCAACCTGACTTGGGTACAACCAAATTTTATAAAATGTACTAATATTTTCAGCAATCCAAATTAAAAATGCCAAGAGCATTAATACAGGCAACATCGGCACTTTGAATTTTCTATCTTGTATTTCAAAACCAATTTTTGTATTCCAAAAAATTATCGCGCTCCATACAAATAGGAAGTAGCGAATATCAGGAATAAAGAACTTGGTCATGAAATTTGCATAAGACAGCACAGCCAATGCCATCATATTATTAAAACTTGGTAAATACTGAAAATGCACTTGATATAAGCGCAAAGAACGTGCAAAAAAACTCCCCACAGCAGAATACATAAAGCCTGCAAATAAAGGCACAGTTAAAATTTTAAAAACAGCAGGTTGTGGATATTGCCACGATGCAATATATGGACTTGTTAGAAAAATTTCCATGCCCATTGCCATAATATGAAATAAGGTAATAACTTTAGCTTCAGCCCAAGATTCTAACTTTAAGTACAGCAAACATACTTGAATCGCTAAAGCATAAAACAACAAATAGTCATATCGAAAATAACCAAAATACTCGTGGCTTCCCATACTTGCTGTGACAGCAAAAGCAATGAGCAACAAAATACCAAATAAGGCAGCCGAAGCTGCCTTAAATGAAAATTGGATCAACGAACCCAAATTTTGAATCACGGAATATCCTTATAAATATTTAGCGCTATATTCATGCACGGTATCAATGAATGCTTGCGGGCGAGATGGATCAACCCATTGTGTAATACCATGTCCTAAGTTTGCGATATAACCTGTTTTTTCACCATTTGCATAAGCATCGTCTAGCATTGCTTTAGTTGCTTTCACGATGTTTTCAGGTGTGCCATATAAAGTTGCAGGATCTAAGTTCCCTTGCAAAGCGGCACGACCATTTACAGTTTGACGCGCAACATTCAGTGGCGTTGTCCAATCTAGACCAAATGCATCTGCACCCGTCGCAATCATTGGCTCTAACCACTGACCGCCACCTTTAGTAAATAAAATCACTGGAATTTTGCGACCATCTTTTTCACGCTGTAAGCCAGCCACAATTTTTTGCATGTATTTAAGTGAAAATTCAAGATATTCACGATGTGCTAATGCACCGCCCCAACTATCAAAAATTTGAACCGCTTGTGCACCTGCATCAATTTGAGCATTTAGATAATCAATAACAGCATCTGCCAGTCTGTCTAATAATGCATGTAGAACTTCTGGTTGTGCATACATCATATTTTTAGTGAAGCGGAAATCTTTACTTGAACCACCTTCAACCATATACGTTGCCAATGTCCAAGGGCTACCAGAGAAACCAATAAGTGGAACTTGACCACCCAATGCAGAACGAATCGTAGATACTGCATTCATTACATAATCTAGATCAGATTTTGCATTGAATTTTGGTAAGTTTGCGACATCTTGTTCTGTACGAACTGTTTTATGGAATTTTGGACCTTCGCCTGCTTCAAAATATAAACCTAAACCCAATGCATCTGGCACAGTCAAAATATCTGAAAATAAAATAGCAGCATCAAGTTCATAACGACGCAAAGGCTGAAGTGTTACTTCACAAGCAAATTCAGTATTTTTACATAATGAAAGGAAGTCGCCTGCTTTAGCACGAGTTTCACGATATTCTGGTAAATAACGGCCTGCTTGTCGCATCATCCAAACTGGAGTTGTATCTACGGGTTCACGTAATAAAGCACGTAGAAAACGATCATTTTTTAAGGTCGTCATTTACTTTCCTAATTCAATTTTTAATCTTGTGAACATCATAACAAAAAGGTTTAAGTTTTAATAATCTGAGCGTATGTTAAAAAACGATTGGAATAAATGATAAAACCCATATTTAGAGAAAACATTTACTGCAACGCTTGTTTTTTTCTGTAATACTTATGTTGTTTTTTCACAATATTAATGAATTATTCTTAAGGTTGAATTACATGTTAGTTCGCTCAATACTTGCAATGAGTTTAAGCTGCATTTTTGCTAGTTCTGCATTTGCGGCATCAACTGCTGAAAAATCATTAAATCCTACAAAGATTAAAGATGTTGCGATTGAAGATCCTATTGATCCTCTAGCAATCAACAAACCAGCAGAACAAGCATCTTCGGAAGCGAAAATTACTCAACAAGAACAACAAGATTTAAATCAAGCTTCTAAAACGCTAGATAATCTTCAAAGTACAGAAGACAACACTGCTGATATTGGCACAGCGCCTACATCAACAACGTCGTCTACATCAACAAGTGCTACCGCATATAAGGGTTCGTGGTCTTTAGACAGCCTAAACAATGCACAGTGGTCTGAAAATATTGGTAAAGGTCAATTCCCTGTTTATGCACGTGCGCATGTAATGCTAAATAATGCACATGCATCTCCTGGTGCAATCGATGGCTCAAGTGGTAAAAATACCCTTAAAGCAATTGCATCATTCCAGCAAATGAATGGTTTAAAACCAACGGGTACACTCACAAAAGAAACTTGGGATGCCTTAGTTGCAAATCAAGGTTCTAAGCCTGCATATGTAGAATACACGATTACCGCTGCTGACCTAAAAGGTCCATATGCAAAATCAATTCCACATGACTATGCACTTCAATCTAAAATGCCTGGTTTGTACTACACACGCGTAACAGAAATGTTGGGTGAGAAATTCCATATGGATGAAGAGTTCTTGAAAAAGATCAATCCAAAAGCGAATTTCAATAAAGTTGGCGAAAAAATTATTGTTTCAAGCGTTCGCAATCAATTACCTGAAGATATTCATTTAATTGTTGCGCATAAAGGTGCGAAACAACTTTATTTATTCAACAGCAAGAATAAGATGATTGCATCTTTCCCTGCCACTATTGGTAGCTCAGATACACCATCTCCAACAGGTACATATAAAGTGACTGGCGTTACTCCAAACCCATGGTATAGCTATTCACCAAGTAACTTTGTACAAGGTAAAAACTTAAAACCTCTTTCTTTACCACCAGGTCCTAATGGTCCTGTAGGTAATATTTGGATTGGTTTAAGCAAAAAATCATTTGGTATTCATGGTACGCCAAACCCTTCAAGTATTTCTAAAACAGCATCACATGGTTGTATTCGTTTAACCAACTGGGATGCCAACGATTTAGGTAAAAAAGTGAAGTCTGGTGTAACTGCTAAGTTCTTAGAATAATAGATACCTATCTATTGTTTAAAAAAGCCTGCATTAATGCAGGCTTTTTTATACCCAAGCAATCATCATCCTACAAATAGAACAATATGTTGCTTTTCAGGGATATGTAAAGATAATTTAAAACAGTAAAATTATTCCAAGTTCAAATAATAATGGAGTATTCACATGAATGCTTACTTACATCGTAGTGAAGATCGTGGTCACGTTAAAATGGCTTGGCTAGACACCAAACATAGTTTCTCATTTGGTAGCTGGCACAATCCAAAATATATGGGTGTTAGCGCATTACGTGTTATTAATGACGATACCATTGATGCTCATAAAGGCTTTGGTACGCACCCACATGACAACATGGAAATTTTAACCTGTGTGCTAGACGGCACCATTTCTCATAAAGATAGTATGGGAAATTCAGGTGGAATTACTGCGGGTGAATGGCAATTGATGAGTGCAGGTACGGGTGTTCAACATAGCGAAATGAACCAAGGTGATACGCCTGTTCATTTATTACAAATTTGGATTCATCCTGATATTCGTAATGCTGAACCAACCTACCAACAAATTAAGTTAGATCCTAAAGATCAACCAAACCAATGGCACTTAATTGCAGGGCCAAATGACAATGCACCTATGCATATTCGCCAACAAGCTGAAGTAAAAACTGCTGTCTTGGAACAAGGTTTATCTTTAGATGTAAAAGCCACTCAAGTATTAAATTATGTTCACGTGATTCGTGGTGAAATTAGCATTGATGAACACGTTGTAAAAGCTGGTGATGCACTTCTATTTTCAGAAGATTCAACTCTTATAGCAAATGAAGAAAGTCAGTTTATTTGGTTCGATTTACCGAAGCAGTAATTTACATTATAAAAAGGCGCCTAAATAGGCGCCTTTTTATATCAGTACTCTTTTAATCATTCAGATTTTAAATTTTAATTCAATTAAAACAGCCAAGTTAAATTCGCTTTCACACTATTGTCTTTATAGTTCTTCGAAATCAACCCGTTATATCCTAAAGAAACAGATACATTATTTTTTAAAGCAATTTCAGAACTTAAATTTACAACTGCACCATCACGTGTAAATGGCACAGCACCAATATCAAAAGACCGACCACCACTAAATGATAAATTCGCATCACTATTTAAATTACCATAGTGATGTTGCCAACCTAAAGTTCCTTTTAAAGTCATGGCACTGTTTTCACTCAGCTTTAATTGATTGGCTAAATGAACACCCATTGTAGAAGTTGTTAAATCGTTGTTCTGATTTTTGATTTCAAGTGATGCTGCTCCACCACTTTCTTTTGCCCGTTTTGAATTAAAATTCACATAACTCAGGTTAACAAATGGCTCTAGTGATACTGCATTAAATTGAAGTGCATATCCTGCTTCGCTAAAAAACTGATTCGTGTGTGCCTTATAACTTGCTTTATTCTGATCAGATTGGTTCATATAAGCCACAGAGCGCTGTGTATCTATATCATGGAGTGTAAAGCCATAACCTGCTTTCAATGTCAGATGATCAATTTGTGTACCACCATAAATACCTAAATGGAAATTATCACTTTTAGCTGTAGATTTATAACCATCCAATGAAGATCGTGTATAGCCACCCATTAAACCAATTTTAGTTTGATCATTAATTACAGATGTTTCACCACCTAAAAAGAACCCATCTATAGATGCTTCATAACCTGTTGCATTTTCATCATGCAATGCTTTTTGCTCTGAGTGTAAGTAATTTGCCCATACCGCTTTTTCTGCTTCATTATTTGCAGTTGTTGAAAGCTGTAAGCGATTCAGTCCTGCATCTCTTAAATAACGACTACTACTTAGTTGATTGGAAACTACATCTGCATGAATTTGCCCTGATAGGGCTTTAAATGCACTATTTACCTCTCCTAGATTCGGGCTCAACATAACACTCTCTAAAATAGGATTGCCTATATTCAGTCCATCAATGGCTTCTGCAACTTGTCTATTATTCGCTGTGCTTGCAACGCTCGACATCGTTCGATCATTGCGTACAATTTTTAAATTTACTTCATGAGCAACATTGGTGGAGTTTTGAGAATTGATACTGTTCGCCAATGAACGGTTAATTGGAATATCATTATTGGCTATTTTGTTGTCGCTATAATCTAATGCTGTTCCAAAAAATACATAGTTCGGCTCAACAGCATCAAATTTACCTTGAATGCCATTTTGGGCTGTTAAAATTTTATATTGAGATCCAACTAAACTACGCACTTCAGATTCAGACAATAAGTTTTTCGTATTCTCTAATGATATTTTAACCTGTCCTCCATTTAGTGTAACTGTGTTACCACTTTCTATCACATCACTTTGTCCTGTATTACCAATGTTCACTAAATAGCTCGAACCTTTTTCAAAGCTAATGTTATCTGCTATTTTAATTTTTCCTATTGCGAGTTCGCCTGGAGAGATTGAACCACCTTGATTAATTTCAGCACTCTTAATCAAGCCATTACCAATAATTAAACCATCTCTATCAATAGTTGTTTGTGCATTCACTTTCCCATCTAATAATTCAAGTACACCGCCATTTCCCACACCTAAACCTGAGTTAAGCTCTCCACTAATAGCTAAACTACCTCCTTTCACATTTGATACAGCTTTATAGTCATTGATGCCTGTCAGCATTAAACGTCCAGATTCAACATTTACGCGATCAAAAGTATTATTTCCTGAAAGAACCAATGTTCCATCACCCTTTTTGACCAATCCCCCTACGCCATCAATGTTATTTTTCCAAATATCAAATGATGTAAAGCCCCCCATGTCATAAGCTAAGTTTTCTTTATCCTGATGAACTTCAAAATCACTAGTAAAATTCGTTGGACCGTTATAAGCCTTTGGTAAGTTAATTAGTCCCCAAGTAGAGTTAGAATTTCCCTTTTCATAATTCCAACCTGCCAAAGAATTACTCGGATAAGCGGTACTTGCCAATATTTCACGCATTTGCTCTTGCTTCAAATACGGAAAGCGTAAACGAAGTAATGCTGACGATGTTTCAGGTATTTGGTCTGCTGTAAGCATTGGCGCTATTTCAGGATCTTTCTTTTTATAATAACCAGCTTCTTCATTATTGCTCTTTGATGAATGCACTAAACAATCTTTAACTGCATTTCCACAAGATTGTTCTACATTTGCTCTAACATCTTTTGCTAAATCAACAAAAGTTCTTGCTGTCTCGTCATTAGACAACAATTGAGCCAAGGTATAATAATTGGCTACACGAGATGCTATTGTATCTGTGCCAAAATGTGCACCAACAATGACACGGCTTTCGCCATATTCTATTGCTCGATCAAAAATTTCATCTGCTTTTTCAGGAAAAAGTATGGCTAATGTAGCAGCCTGTCTAAAGCCGTTAAATGTATGACCACTTGGGAATGATGAACCCTTAATACTGGTGTAGTTATCTTTATATTCTCCATTTTTATCTAGTACTTGATAAGGACGACCACGACCAAAATCATCCTTTAGAATAAAGTCTATAGATCTATTTTTAGATGTATCCGGATCTTTTGCATAAGTTGCTAATTTATATAATTGTTCGATCTTTTTAAAAGATTCACTTTTTTTAATATCTTTATCCTGTGAACCATCACCAAATATTCTATCTATATAAGTACCATAAACATAGCCGTGGTCCTGCTCTTTATCAGCTTCTGCTAACCGTAATCGCTCTCCTGTGATTTTTTGATATTCATTACTCACCAAACGATCCCATTCTGCTGTTTTTGAGCCTTTTTCTGGAATATGTGTGATCACATTTTTTCTTAAATCAGAAAACCACTCACTTGTTTGACTTGTTATAAAATGACTTGTTTTTTCTGTATCTACAGAAGCTACAACATTCCCGCCATATATAAAACTTAAAAAACTTATAGATAAAAGTGACAATTTAAAATCTTGCATAAAAAGCATCTTAATTATTAAATAAGAGTTAAAAATAGACACGTTTTATTAAGTTAATATGAATATTCTTCAAACAAAATACTTTATTTTAATTTTTGACTCAAAGCCCTATATTTCATATTTTCACTTAAATATTCTAAAAGTTATTATTTTTTTGAGATAAAAAAAGACCCTTGATTTCTCAAGGGTCTTTTCGAATTTGGCGGAAGCGGTGAGATTCGAACTCACGGAGGGGGTAAACCCTCGTCGGTTTTCAAGACCGGTGCATTAAACCGCTCTGCCACGCTTCCAATGGCGGCTATCATATAAATAATTTGAAGCCTTGGCAAATACTTTTCTATGTTTTTTAGTTTGTATGCTCAAAATAAAAACAAAAATCAACAATTTGGTTATTTATTCGCTTTTTTCATAGCGAATTGCATTCACATACCACAGTTTTTTACCTAAAGGCGTGACCACTTCAACTTCATCATCCACCTGTTTAGACAACAAAGCGCGTGCCATTGGTGAATCTATGGAAATATGCTGAGGATGATGATCATATATCTCATCAACGCCCACAACTCTTAGCGTCTTTTGTTCACCCTCATCATTTTCAATATCGACCCAAGCACCAAAAAATACCTTTCCATCTTGTTCAGGTGAATAATCAATAATTTTAAGCTCTTCTAGTCGTTTTCCAAGATAACGAACGCGTCGATCGATCTTACGTAAAATTTGCTTATTATATTGGTAATCTGCATTTTCACTTCGATCTCCAAGGCTAGCAGCCCAGTTTACTTTCTTGGTAATTTCGGGACGTTCTTCATGCCATAAGTGCTTTAATTCAGCGACTAGAAGGTCATGCCCGGTACGAGTAATTAAGTTTGATTTCATGATTTCAGACACTATTTATTACACTTGTACAGCATTAAATATACCTCTTTTATTATAAAATTTATAACCACCAAAGACATAAAAAAATATAACATTTAAATTCAATGACTTAAAATATACTTTTTAAAATAATTATGAGCAAAATTTGACATCTTAAAATTTCATCTTTATTATTCGCTCAACTTTTAGCTTAGATCACTTTTTAAACAATGTAGTTTTTCTACATTTTTCCCATTAATCCCATGTCATTTTGAATGACGTCATGACTGCCCACCCCCTTATTGAATTTATCAAACTTTAAAAAGATGGAAGCTTTTTTTAGCTTTACTTTTTGGGCATAAATTACTTGTAGCGGAGACAACATGCACAGTAGTTCAACATCTGGGTCGAGGCCTTGCCTTAACTCTAAAAAACTCTCTCTCTCCCTGAAAGCACTTGCATTAACTAGCCTTATTTTTCCATTTCATGCAATTAACGCAAGTAAAGCAACTTATCAATTCGACAACGTTGTTAATGAAAATAAGTTAACCGTTGTTTCAGTTGCCAACCCATCTGCTGTATTTGAAGATGGTGAATATTTTCATGGTTTCGGCTACGATTTAGTCCGTAACTATGCAGATAACTTAAATGTACAATTAGAGTTTCAAACAGTAGAAGATAATGCTACTGCATTGAAAATGGTTGCAACGGGTAAAGCAAACTTTGCAATGACCACAGCAACGACTCAAACGATTGAGACGAAAAAACTGACTTCACTTCCTGCAACATGTGGCGATTTGAACAGCTTAGAAAAAAATGGTTTGAACACTGAATTAAATTGGGTGTTTAAACATGCAGATGATCCACTGACTCAAACAGCAAGTGGTTATATTTGTAAAAGTAAACAGAATGGCTCAACCAACCAATTGGCTTCTTTTTACAACCGTAATGTCGTTCAAGAAGAGTCTTGGGATGGCATTCAGAGCGATTTAAGTAAACGTATGCCTATTTACAAAGCTAGTTTCAAAAAGACAGCTCAACAATACGATTTAGATTGGCATTTACTTGCTGCTATTGGTTATCAAGAATCTTATTTAAAACCGACTTCTGTTTCTCCCACAGGTGTTCGTGGTTTAATGATGCTAACCAATAGTACTGCAAAAGCAATGGGCGTGAATGACCGTGCTAATGCAGCGCAAAGTATTCAAGGTGGTGCGAAGTATTACGACTTAATGTTAAGCCGTTATGAAGACATCCCTTTCCCAGATCGTAACTGGTATGCCCTTGCTGCTTATAATATGGGTCCTGGAACTGTTAACCAGATTCAAAAACGTATTAAATCTCAAGGTAAAGATCCAAATAACTGGGTGAACTTCTATGCTTACCTAGACCGTAATAAAGTCAGTAATGGTCAATATAGACAAGCTGTGCAATACGTAACACGTATTCGTGCTTATCTTGAGCATATTAAAACAACACCTCAACTTGTGAATATTTAATTTTTTAGTTGAATATTTATCATGAACATAAAAAAAGCTTACCCATTGGTAAGCTTTTTTTTGACTTATCTTCTAAAGATTAAGCAGTATGCTCTAATACTTTTTTAAATAAATCTTTCTGTTCTTGGCTTGGTTTTGCCGTTTGTAATGCCATAAGTTGCGACATATCACCTTGAACTTTGATTTTGCCTGTCATGAATGCTTGCATTGCCGCAGCCATATCAAACTCAAGGAATACTTTACGTAATGTTTCCCCATCCATGTTCAATGTTGTTTTAGCATTAGAAGACAGACCTTTTTTGATCGCTCCACCATCTAATGATAATTCAGTATTACCTGAAGCATCAGCAACCACTAAATTAATTGCAAGATTTGCAAGTGCAGGCGGTAAGTTTAAATCACCAGCTTGAGCTGTAAGCGTCTCTACAGTTGAAAACCAATCATCAGTTAAAAAAGCAGGCATGATCTTTCCTCAATTTATTTATTCGTCTTGTTATCTATCCAGACAACATAGTTCTAAAGCAATTTTTGCTTGTCGCCTGTTATAGCATGTAATTTTGAAATTAGGATAAGAAAATATGTACGAAGCGTTCAATTTTTTATTTTTAAATCATTTTTATTTGTTGTTATTTTATTTGAATTAGGCGCTACCCCCTAAAGAATAGCACCAGCTCAATCAATTAATCTGCCATAAAGCCCAAATTGACCATATTGATACGCTTGTTCGCATCTTCTGGCTCTTCCGTTGAGCAGCTTTCTTTAAAGTCAAATTCGCGTTCAGAATCTAAAGCTTCAAAGTCAAACAATTCACGGTCGGCCAATTGCGATGGCGAAACATTTTGCAAAGCACCAAAAATACTATGTAAACGTTTAGGATATTCTTTATCCCAAGTACGTAACATGTCATTTAAAATTGCGCGCTGTAAGTTCTCTTGAGAACCACACAAATTACATGGAATAATTGGGAACTTTCGCATTTCTGCATATTTGATAATGTCTTTTTCTTCAACATAAGCCAAAGGACGAATCAAAATATTCTTTTTGTCAGATGACAATAATTTTGGTGGCATTGCTTTTAAGCTACCGCCATGGAACAAGTTCAAGAAGAACGTTGCCAAAATATCATCACGATGATGACCTAACGCCACTTTCGTTGCGCCAATTTCTTGTGCAAATCCGTATAAAGAACCACGACGCAAACGTGAACACACTGCACAGTAAGTTTTACCTTCAGGTGTTAAACGCTTCGTAATACTATAAGTATCTTTTTCAAGAATATAATACGGAATATTATTTTCTTCTAAATAACGTGGTAATACATCTTCAGGAAAGCCTGGCTGTTTCTGATCAAGGTTGACAGCAACCACATCAAAATTAATAGGTGCAATGCGTTTAAACTGCAACATGATATCTAACAAGGTATAACTGTCTTTACCACCAGAAATACACACCATGACTTTGTCACCTTCTTCGATCATTTTAAAATCACGAATAGCATGACCGACTTGACGGCGGAGTTTTTTCAACAAACGATAATATGCCGAACTGGTTGGCAATTCAGGTTTGAAATTAAATCCTTGTTCGGACTCAACTGGTGAGAACATAGACGAAATTAACCATAATAAAAATACTGCGCAATTTTAGCGGAAATAGTGTCAAATCGCACCAAAAGAATGTAATAAAAAAATAATTGTATTTGTCATCAATTTGTCTTCGAAAATTTGTAATTTTGAACGTTACAGTTCAATTTATATTCAAGATGCCTATCTTTTGGACTTTTCCACAGTTTTCCACAAAAGCTGTGGATAACTTTGTGGATTTAAAAGCACTTGACAAGGTTTTAAACCCTGAAATTAAGGCTTCCATTTAAATTGGTTATTTTTTGATCAAATTAAATACTCTTTAATTTCAATACCTTAAGTGTGTCAAGCAATGCTCATTAAAAAAAAATAAATATTTTTTTTGATTACTCAATCAACAAAATGACTTGCTTTTTGTGAATAAGCAATCCGAAAAAAATGCTTTAGTGCTTCTATTTATATTTATATTTGTTAAACTCGTTTGTATTAATGTTGCTGTATATAAACTGCCATAGCGCTAATGATTAAAAAATTGAGATTTTCTTCACTTTCTTTGATGGGGTTAACAACTGCTATATCTTTTATGGCATCGCTTTCTTACGCGGGTCAGGTGTATATGTATAAAGATAATAATGGCAGCACATTACTCACCAATAAAAAAAGTTCTGATCAATCTTTAAAACGCGTGAAAATCACCTATTACGCAGACAGTAATATTCACAGTTATTCAAATTGGGGTTCATCAGAAGCTTCCGTTTTAGCAAGTTACAGTAAAAATAAGAATGCTTTTGATCATATTATTAAGCAAGCAGCATCAACACATGGTGTGTCTGAAGGTTTAATTAAAGCTGTTATGCATACAGAGTCTGGTTTCAATACGCATGCACGCTCCCCTGTTGGTGCTCAAGGGCTTATGCAATTGATGCCTGCAACAGCACAACGCTTTAATGTTACAAATGCCTATGACCCACATCAAAACATTATGGCAGGGGCAAAATATTTAGCTTGGTTAATGAAACGGTTTAACGGGAATACCTCTTTAGCACTTGCAGGTTACAATGCAGGTGAAGGAAATGTCACTAAATATGGTGGCATTCCGCCTTTTCGTGAAACCCAAGATTATGTTCGTCGTGTAAATAGTCGTTTTCACAATTTGTATTCAAGCGGTGTTGGCTTATCTGCAGGTTCATCTTCAGAACACCCTGCGTCTGAAATTAATGCGCAAGCTAAACATGTCGAAACAAAACAATCTTCCAATATTAATTTGGCACAAGCATCGACAAAGCAACAAAGAAAAATTATTCAAACGAGCGATGGTACTTTTACCTATGCCAATGCCAGCCCTCATTAATTTAATTCAGATATAAAAACCCAATATACTTTTTTTATTCTTCGTATCTTTTTATTTTATTCTTGAAATTTTGCGATATACACCGCATATTTAAGGATAGATTTATTATTTTAAATCTTATCTATTTATTTTTAAGAGGATTCTTTCAATGATGCGGATTGGTTTGTTCTTGCTTACCAACCTCGCGGTACTGGTTGTAGCTGGCATTATTTTGTCACTCTTCGGTGTCGGTAGTTACCATGGCGCGGGTGGCTTAAATCTAGGCAACCTTTTAGTGATCTGTTTTGTCTTTGGTATGGTTGGTTCTTTAATTTCACTATTCATGTCTAAATGGATGGCGAAAAAAACCACGGGTACTGAACTCATTGACCCTAATGCACCTCGTAACCAAGCTGAAGCGTGGTTATTACAAGAAGTTGCACAATTAGCGCAACGTGCTGGTATTAATATGCCAGAAGTTGGTATTTTTCCATCTTATCAATCGAATGCGTTCGCAACTGGTTGGAACAAAAACGATTCTCTCGTTGCTGTTTCTACAGGTTTGCTTGAACGTATGAACAAAGATGAACTACGTGCTGTACTTGCTCACGAAATTGGTCACGTTGCCAATGGTGATATGGTGACACTTGCCCTAATTCAAGGTGTAGTGAACGCATTTGTTATGTTCTTTGCACGCGTTGTGGGTGACTTTATTGACCGTAATGTTTTTGGTCGTCAAGATGGTGAAGCACCTGGCTTAGGCTATTTCGCAATTACTATCGTACTAGATATTGTATTTGGTATTTTGGCATCTTCAATTGTGATGTGGTTCTCTCGCCAACGCGAATACCGCGCCGATGAAGCAGGTGCTCGCTTAGCTGGTAAACAAGCCATGATTTCTGCATTACTTCGCTTACAAGCAGAATCTGAATTACCAGATGCAATGCCAAAAGAGATGAAAGCTTTTGCTATTTCGGCAGGTAAAGAAGAAGGTTTCAGCTTAGCTGCCCTCTTCCAAACTCACCCATCTATTGAACAGCGTGTTGCTGCTTTACAACAATTAAATTTGCCTTAATTTAAACACTTAAATTAAGCATTAAAAAAGCCTCCAATTGGAGGCTTTTTTAATGTGGGAAGTATTTATGTATTCTTTTTATGAGCCCATATTTTGTAGCCACTGAATCACTAGACTTCCACCAAGCCAAACTGCATAAAAAAATATAGCAAGAAATAAAAACCCTAGAATATCTGGAATGTGTAGCCACAACCAAGCGACAACAGGATTACGCCAAAAGGCAGAATCACGTTGTTTCTTTTCTAAATTTTCATGTAAAAATGGATGAACAACATGATGATCTGAAGTTACCTGATACTCCACACGTATATGCTCATGTACAACATCTAAAGCTTTACGACTTGGACGTATAAAAACATCGAATATTGTGCCAACAATTGGAATAACCCCCACAAAAGCATCAATCACAGCCATTTTCATGACAGGTGTGAGTTTATGTTGTGGTACACCAATTTGCTTGGCTTTATATATGGCATAACAAGTCAATACAAAACCTGCTGCATCACCTGCAATAGGAATGGTACTTAAAGCTGCATCCGCCCCTACGCCTTGCTTGGTAAATGGAATTCGAACAACGGAATCCATCATATTGGCGTATTTTGCAAGATCACGCTCAAGCTGAATGACTTCGTGCTGACTTAATTTTTTTTGTTTTTGCATCTCAATCCATCATTATTGAAGCAATACCCTTGAGCATAAACGACATTGATCTATATTTTGTATCTTAATTACAATCGATCACTTTCATCAATTTCCCTTCATCTTATTTTACTGTTAAATAAAAGAAAATGATGAAAGTTGTCTAGTCGCTTAAAATAAAATAATAGAAGCGATAGATAAATACACAAGAACACCCGTTGCATCACATATAGATGTTACCAAAGGTGCAGATGCACTTGCTGGGTCAAAACCAAATTTATTTAAAATAAAGGGCAAGCTCATACCAATTAAACACCCCAATAGCACAATGCCAACCATGCTAATTGCAAGTACTAAAGCAACAAGTTCATCGCCACGGTAAAAACCAAGGAAAGATACAGCTAAAGCCATGGTTAAACCTAAGCAAAGTGCAACTAAACTTTCACGCCCCAATAGGAAGAACCAATCTTTAAATTGAACATCACCTGTTGCCAATGCACGAACCATTAATGTTGATGATTGCGAACCTGCATTACCACCACTTCCGACAAGTAAAGGCAAGAAGAACACCAATACAATATTTTGCGCAATAATATCTTCAAAATGTGCGATACCAATCCCTGAAAGCAAGCTTCCAAAGACCAGAAAAACAAGCCAAAACACACGATTTTTATAAAGCTGTATAATTGGTGTCGATTTTAAACTCAGTTTAGATGTCGCACTAACGGCACCTGCTTTTAAGAAGTCTTCCGTTGCCTCTTCACGTGCAACATCCATAGCATCATCATGGGTAACGATCCCCACCATAATGCCCTTTTCATCGACAATGGGTAGTGCAAGCAAATCATAACGCGCAATGATTTTTGCGACTTCATCTTGATCTGAATCTACTTTTGCAAAAAGAACATCGGTGACCATCAAATCATTAATATTTTGTTGTTCTTGTGCCAAAATAAGTTGTTTTAGGGAAATCACACCCAGCAATTTACGTGCTTCATCTAAAACGTAGGCGAAATAAATCGTTTCTGTATCGGGTGCTTCCGTACGCAACATCTTAATCGCATCTGCTACGACCATATTAGGCAATAAGGTTGCATATTCGGAACTCATAATGGCTCCTGCTGTACCTTCTACATAAGATGATAATAAACGAATATCTTCACGTTCTGCTTGAGCTAAAGCAGGAAGCAATGCATTTTGCTGATTTTCATCTAAGCTTTTAAAGACATCAGCTCGCTTATCTGAAGACATCTCCCCCATAATTTCTGCTAAAACTTGGCGCTGTAAAACTTCTGCAAGCTCAACTTGAATATGGGGAGGTAAATGTGAAAAGACATATGAACGATCAGGCAAGTTCAAAAGTAGCTTTTGAATATTTTCAATAGGTAATTGAGCGACGACATCTGCAACATCTGCGGCGCGAAAAGTTTTTAATGACTCAAGTGCAAGTTCGATATGATTATTTTTAACTGCATCATTTATTAGATACAAAAAGTTGTTGTAGCTCATGTTGGTCCCTGATTGCTTCTCACGCAGCAACAAAGGCAACATGGCAATTTAGTTCATTGCCAACAGAAAACCTTCACCCTGTATGAGATGAATATAACATTTTGAAAAATAAAATAATTGACAACTATGCCTGTCCATTTAAGAACGAGATCCTCTATATACCGTTTATACGGCGTGCAAATACTACAAACAACTTATACATTACTCAACCAATAAAACAAAAAGTATACAATTCAAGTGATTAGACTTCTTTCATAAATCTCTTTTACACTCTATTAATACCAGCTTCAAGCATGGCTTGAAAACTTACTTTTAAAGTAAATATCAGCTAAATAAAAGCAATCATTTCAGTTTAGATACTTTTTGCTTCGATTTAAAAATACTGCGAATAAGGACATACATAAATGGAATGAAGATAAGGACTAATACAGTACCAAATATCACGCCCCCCAAAACACTCACGCCAATTTCTTGACGGCTTGCCGCACCTGCACCAAAGGCAAAAACAAGGGGTAAAACACCTGCACCAAAAGCAATTGAAGTCATTAAAATTGGACGTAAACGTAAGCCTGCTGCACTTAATGCTGCATCAATCGCAGATTTTCCTTGTTGTTGTGCCATTGATGCAAATTCGACAATTAAAATTGCATTTTTACATGACAAACCAATTGTTGTTAACAAGGCAATTTGAAAGTAAATATCGTTTGGAAAACCTGAGAAATAACTAAATAAGATATTGCCACCAATCCCCAAAGGAATAGCGGTCATAACCGCAGCAGGAATAGACCAACTTTCATATAAAGCAGCTAAACATAAGAAAATAAAGCCAATAGATACCAAATAAAGTAAAAGTGCCTGATTACTCGATTTATTTTCTTCAAATGACATTCCGCTCCAAGCTAAATCTACACCTGACTGAGTATCTACCAGTTTTTGCAGATCTTGCATGGCTTGACCAGAACTCACATTGGTAGCTTTATCTGCCTCTAGCTCAAGTGCGGAATAACCATTAAAACGATTCACAATTTCAGGGCCACCTGACCAATGTGTTTCGGAAAAACTGGAAAATGGCACCATTTCATTTTGATTGTTTCGTACCGACCAAAACTGTAAGTCGTCGGGATTCGATCTAAATAATGCGTCGCTTTGCATCATGACTTTTTTAATACGTCCTCGATCAATAAAGTCATTAATGTATTTTCCACCTAAAGCCGCAGACAAAGTACTGTTGATATCCGTTAGCGATAAACCTGCTGCCATCGCTGCTTTTTGATTAATTTGAACCACAAGTTTTGCACGATCTGGCACAGCTTTTTTATCTAAATTTTCAAAGCTTGTATAAACTTTTGCTTCATCTTTTAGTTGCTTAAATTTTTCATTTAATACAGCTCGACCCTGCCCTTCAATATCACGTAACCAAAGGTTCACACCATTGGTATCGCCTAGACCATTTACAACAGGTGGCATCATAACCATCACATTGGCATTTTGATTTGCTTTGAAATATTTCATTGCACGTTCTTTCACAGCATTTGCACTGTTTTCTTTGCCGCTACGCTCATCCCAATGTTTTAATTTTACAAAACCTTGCGCTAAGTTTTGCCCTGTTCCACCACGGCTACGTCCATAACGTAACATCACCAAATCTACATTGGCTTTTTCATATTCTAAAAAGTAGCGTCTAACATTTTCACCCACTTCAATGGTTTTCGACATTGGCGCATTATCTTGCAATGACACTTGAAGCATCAGTGTGCCTTGGTCTTCGTTGGGCAAGAAACTTGTAGGTAAAACACGATAAAACAACGCAAATGTAATAATCAAAGCAAATGCAATAACAAGGGTAATTAAACGATTCTCAATAGTTTTAAATGAGATAGAAATATATTTGGTTTTGACTTTATCTAAAAATGAATTAAAACGATTTGCCCATTGATAAGGCTGATGATTAGGTTTCAAAATAAGTGCACATAATGCAGGTGTGAGTACCAAAGCAACGGCTAATGAAATTGCCATTGCAGTTACAAGCGTAATAGAAAATTGACGATAAATAACGCCTGTAGATCCACCAAAAAATGCCATTGGAATAAACACAGCACTTAAAACCAATGTAATTCCCACCAATGCACCACTAATTTCCTGCATAGATTCAATAGAAGCTTGTTTTGCACTTAGTCCTTTTTCATGCATTAAACGCTCAACATTTTCTACGACAACAATAGCATCATCCACCAACAGACCAATTGCCAAAACCAAAGCAAATAAGGTTAAAGTATTTACACTCATTCCCGCAGCAAATAACACAGCCATTGTGCCTAAAACAACAACGGGAACTGTAATGGTCGGTATAAGCGTTGCGCGCCAATTTTGCAAAAATAAAAAGATAACAACAATAACCAATAAAATAGCTTCAAAGAGTGTTTTTACCACTTCTTTAATCGATTCTTGAACAAAAGGTGTGTTATCTCTTGGATAAACCAATTTATAGCCTTCAGGCAACTTTTTAGAAATATTCGCAACAGCTTCATCAATCAGTTTCGATGTTTCAATGGCATTCGCACCCGATGCTAATGAAACTGCCATTCCTGCCGATGGATAACCATTAATGGTGTTATACGCTTGATAATTCTCTGCGCCAATTTCAACACGTGCCACATCTTTCAAATAGACATAGCTGCCATTTTGCGTGGCTTTAATAATAATATTGTTAAATTCTTCAACTGTTTTTAAGCGTGAGCCTGAAGTTACTTTTGCATTTAAATATTGTTCTTGTGCAACAGGTAACTCACCTAAACCACCGGCTGCAACTTGAGTATTTTGCGCTTCGACTGCTTTTTGAATATCACTTGGGATCAGTTTGTAATCTTTTAATTTATTTGGATTTAACCAAATTCTCATCGCAAATTGAGAACCAAATACATCTAATTCACCCACGCCTTCTACACGTGCAATTTCAGATTCTAAATGTGTCTGTAAATAATCTGACAAGGCAATATTGTCGCTTTTACGAGATTCATCATACAAACCAATGACCCTATGCGTATCGCCTAAAGACTTTACAACATTCACCCCTTGTCTTTGCACATCTTCAGGTAAACGATTTAATGCACCATTAATGGCATTTTGCACTTGAACTTGCGCGGTATCAGGATCTGTTCCGTTATCAAAACTAATTTGAATACGGCTTTTTCCTGTCGAGTCACTGTTTGAACTAAAATATAGAAGATGATCTAAACCTTTAATCTGTTCTTCTAATATTTGGGTAACACTTTCTTCTACAGTTTCTGCATCTGCACCTGAATAGTTTGTATTTATTGAGATTTTTGGTGGCGCTATGTCAGGATAACGCTCTATAGGCAAATTAAGTATCGAAAACATGCCTAAAGCCATCACAAAGATAGCCAAAACACCTGCAAAAATTGGGCGCTCAATAAAATATTTAGACAACATATGTCTTATTCACACTTCCGATGTAGATGTTATTTCATCTTTAAGCGATGAAATTCGTATTTAAAAAATCGTTTGCGATCTTCTGTGACAAAAGCTTAAAATACAAGAATAGATTACAGAAAAAAATCGAATAATTTTAATTATGAAGAAACTATGTAGAACTTTAATGAATTCTATTTCTACTTTACAAAACAAAATAAATATCCATAATTCATCAAGTTTTAGTTAATGTGTATTTTTTATAAGATTAAGCGATTTTGCTTAAATTAAATAATAATTTTTTAAGGCTGATACTTTATTGTGCCTAAAAACTTCGGAAATATTTCAAGATGAATCAAAATTCTCCTTTCAAAGGTAAAACAGGCGTTAAACGTATTTTGAATGCAACACAATACTCTATAGATGGTTTTAAATCTGCTTTTCAAAAAGAAGCAGCGTTTCGCCAAATTATCTTAATCAATATTATTTTAATACCAATAACATTCTTTTTAAATGTAAGCCCTGCTGAACAAGCGATTATGATTATTGTATGTTTACTTTCAATTATTGTTGAACTTTTTAATTCTGCAATTGAAGCCGTTGTAGACCGAATTTCATTAGACAAACATGAACTTTCTAAAGATGCCAAAGACATGGGAAGTGCTGCTCAATTTGTATCTTTAGCTATTATTTTTGCAAGCTGGTCAATTATTTTATTACGGTAAATATCTTCAAATATTTAAGGGCAATTTTCCGCCCTTTTCTTTTGCGTAGACTTTTGTAAATTGTCACTTACCTGTAAACCTAAAAACCAATACTGCCTTGCATCTAAATACGAAGATGTTAAAAATCATGCAAAAAACATTGGTCACTCTTTTAAGTCTTGCGTCTTTAACCGCATGTAGCCAACTCCCAAAACCACAAGATCAAATAAATCTACTTATTCCAACATCGCAACAACATCAAGAACCTAAAATCATTATTATTGGTCATCGTGGTGCAAGTGCTTTACGCCCTGAACATACTTTAGCGTCTTATCAAAAAGCCATAGATGATGGCGCAGACTTCATTGAACCTGATTTGCTTCCAACCAAAGATGGTTATTTGGTTGCTCGTCATGAAAATGATATTACAACCACAACAAATGTAAGTGAACTTTCACAATTTAAAGATCGCAAAACAACAAAAGTAATTGATGGTGAAAGTCATACAGGATGGTTTACCGAAGACTTCAATTTAAGTGAACTAAAACAACTCAAAGCTCGTGAACGCATTCCTGATGTTCGCCCTAATAATGCAAAGTACAATGATCAATTCAAAATTCCAACTTTAGAAGAAATTATTGCTTTGGCGCAAAAACACTATGAGCAAACAGGAAAATTAGTGGGTTTATATATTGAAACCAAGCACCCCACCTATTTTCAAAAAATTAATCTTGCACTAGAAGATCGCTTACTCAAAACGCTATCTACACATGAATTTACACGTGATTTAGCGCCTATTTATTTACAATCTTTTGAAGTTACTAATTTGCATTATATAAAAGAACAATTACCAAAATACAAAGGTTTAAAACAAGCACAATTAATACAACTTTATAGTGATGTTGATGAATCTCCTGCGGACTTCATTGCTCAAGGCATTCACAAAACCTATGGTGATTTAGCTACGACTGAAGGCTTAAAAAATGTGGCAACTTATGCTCAAGGTATTGGCCCAAGTAAAAACTATATTGTAAATAATGCAGGTGAACTTACACATTTTGTTCAAGATGTTCATGCACAAGGCTTAAAAATACATCCTTATAGTTTACGTCCTGAAAATAAGTTTTTAATTGACTCATTATATTGTAATAAAAATGCAAATGAGCGATGTATTCAAGGTGCAATGGCTGAATATCAAATTTTCTTTAAAGCAGGTGTAGATGGCGTATTTACAGATGATCCTGCTTTAGGTCGTAAAGCTGTGAATGCGTTTTTGCAAAAATAATTAAATCTCTTTCCAATAAAATCCCCGCTATTTGTGGGGGTTTTATTAATGACGAGGTACATGCTTGAAATATTATTCAAATTATTAGATTTTTTCATCATTGGCTTAAAGTTAGTCATTATGAAAAAACTATGTATCAGACATCAATCAGCAGGTAAAAGATCTTATGTTTAT
The DNA here is from genome assembly GCF_009372215.1 of Acinetobacter portensis. Lineage (GTDB taxonomy): Bacteria > Pseudomonadota > Gammaproteobacteria > Pseudomonadales > Moraxellaceae > Acinetobacter > Acinetobacter portensis. The sequence goes on from NZ_LWRV01000069.1 coordinate 24,857, forward strand.
TGATCATCTTTTTGTGAATATTGAATCAAAGAAAACCACAATAAAAGAACATAAAATTACTTATTTAAACTACATCTTCTTTAAATTTACATCAAATATTAAATAAACAATATTACTGGAAATATAAAATGAAAAATAAAGTTTTTGCTTTCATGTTATCCGTAAGTAGCTTTTCTGCTTTAGCTGCCTCAAATTTAAATATTGAAACATTTAATCCTGGTAAAGATGCCATCTTTAATGTGAGTTCAACACTCATTAGTGGTGATAAAGATGCTATTTTAATTGATGCCCAATTTCAAAAACAACATGCAAAAAAACTGGTCGATTTAATAAAAAAATCTGGGAAAAACTTAAAATACATTTATATATCTCATAGTGATCCTGATTATTACTTTGGAATTGATGAAGTAAAAAAAGCGTATCCAAATGCCAAAATTATTTCTACAGCACAAACAGCTTATTTAATACAAGCAACCAAAGATGCAAAACTAAATGTTTGGAAAGATCAACTTAAAACGGATATACCAACTCAACTTGTCGTACCAGAAGCTGTAGAAAAAAATAAGCTTAATATCGATGGGCAAGAAATTGTTATAAAATTAGATCCAAATGATTCAGCACACAGCTTCTTATGGATTCCATCTTTAAAAACAATAGTTGGTGGTATTTCTGTCAGTAAAGATGGACATTTATGGACAGCAGATACGCAAAGCGTTCCTGAAATAAATGCATGGATTAAACAAATTGATGATATGAAAGCTTTGAATCCAAACAAAGTCATTCCAAGCCATTTTAATACTGCCGACGACTCACCAAAAACACTAGATTGGGTAAAAGGATATTTACAAAATTATAAAGAGGCTGTAACGACTAAACACTCGTCTAAAGATGTTATCAACTTCATGACCACAAAATACCCAAACTTAGCAGATAAACAGTCTTTAGAATTAGGAGCAAAAGTTTTTAAAGGTGAACAAGAATGGCATACCAATTCTGCCTATCCTCCAATTGCTCGTACAGCAAAAGTTAATTTTGGTAATGGAACAGCAGTCTTTGATCTAAATTTCAAAGATAATAAAACGATGAGTTTTATTGGTACTGACGGCCCTTTTAAAGGTGTAACAGATACTGTTCAATATATGCCTATTGAAGTCGCAAAAAATGTATTTATGGTGTACTGGCATGAGCCATCGACAGGTTCAAATGTAGTGCATGTACAAAACTATAATACAGGTACTGCATATACCAATATTGCTGCCAAAGATGGTTCGTTCACCAATTTAAGCGGGACAATTAAAGTGGTAAATAAATAGTTCCAACCGTTATTAGTCAAATTTACTGCTGTTAAACTTCAGCATAAAATTCAAGCAAATAAAAAAGGTCGCTAAATTAGCGACCTTTTTTACATGAACTATGATGAATTACATCATACCGCCCATACCACCCATACCGCCCATATCAGGCATTGCAGGTTTGTCTTCTGGAATGTCAGTAATCATACATTCAGTAGTAAGCATTAAGCCTGCAACAGATGCAGCATGTTCAAGAGCTGAACGCGTTACTTTCGCAGGGTCAAGAATACCCATTTCTAACATGTCGCCATATTCAGAAGTCGCAGCATTGTAACCGAAGTTACCTTCACCGTTTTTAACTGCATTAATTACAACTGAAGGCTCATCGCCTGAGTTAGAAACGATTTGACGAAGTGGTGCTTCAATTGCGCGACGTAAAATATTGATACCTACGTTTTGATCATCGTTTGCACCAGTTAAGCCTTCAAGTGCTGCTGCTGCACGAACTAACGCAACACCACCACCAGCAACCACACCTTCTTCAACCGCAGCGCGAGTTGCATGAAGCGCATCATCAACACGGTCTTTCTTCTCTTTCATTTCAACTTCTGTTGCAGCACCAATTTTGATAACAGCAACACCGCCAGCCAACTTAGCAACGCGTTCTTGAAGTTTTTCTTTGTCGTATTCTGAAGTAGATTCTTCAATTTGCGCACGAATTTGAGTTACACGCTCAGCAATTTGAGCAGCATTACCCGCACCATCAACAATTACAGTGTTTTCTTTAGAAACCGTAATTTTGTGTGCTGTACCTAAATCTTGAAGTGAAGCAGTTTCTAAAGACATACCAACTTCTTCAGAAATTACAGTTGCGCCAGTTAAGATCGCAATATCTTGCAACATTGCTTTACGACGATCACCAAAACCAGGAGCTTTAACAGCACATACTTTAATAATGCCACGCATGTTGTTTACAACAAGAGTTGCCAATGCTTCACCATCAACATCTTCAGCGATGATAAGAAGTGGTTTACCCGATTTAGCAACAGCTTCTAATACTGAAATCAATTCACGAATGTTGCTGATTTTTTTATCAACAAGAAGAATGAACGGATTTTCAAGTTCAGCTGTTAATGTTTCTTGTTTATTTGCAAAGTACGGGCTGATATAACCACGATCAAACTGCATACCCTCTACAACATCTAGAGAATCTTCGAAGCTTGAACCTTCTTCTACAGTAATTACGCCTTCTTTACCTACACGTTCCATTGCTTGAGCAATAAGCTTGCCCACAGTCGTATCCGAGTTTGCAGAAATTGAACCTACTTGTTCAATTGCTTTCGTATCAGAAGCTGGTTTAGCTGTTGCTTTGATATTTTCAACAACTGCACGAACTGCAAGATCGATACCGCGTTTCAAATCCATTGGGTTCATACCTGCAGTTACAGACTTGATCCCTTCATTTAAAATTGCTTGAGCAAGAACAGTTGCAGTTGTTGTACCGTCACCTGCAATGTCATTGGTTTTTGAAGATACTTCACGAACCAATTGAGCGCCCATGTTTTCAAACTTGTCTTTTAACGCGATTTCTTTAGCAACAGTTACACCATCTTTAGTGATGTGCGGTGCGCCAAAAGAACGGTCGATTACAACGTTACGACCTTTAGGGCCTAAAGTTACTTTTACAGCATCTGCAAGTACGTTTACGCCTGCGATCATTTTTGAACGCGCTGAATCACCGAATTTTACGTCTTTAGCTGACATGTTTAACTCCAAATATTTTTAAATTTTTTATCAATCTGTGTCGTACAGATTTGAATTTACTTTTAAAGATTAACCTGCAAGTACCGCTAAAATATCAGATTCTTTCATGATAAGAAGTTCTTCACCATCTACTTTTACTTTAGTACCCGCATAAGTACCAAACAAAACAGTGTCGCCAACTTTAACATCTAAAGCACGTACGCCATTGTCCGTTACTTTACCATTACCCACTGCGATGATTTCACCTTGCGCTGGTTGCTCTGCTGCTGAAGTACTTAAAATAAGACCACCAGCAGTTTTAGTTTCCTTTTCAACACGGCGAATAACAACATTATCGTGTAAAGGACGAATATTGCTCATAGTAAACTCCATCAGACTCATGTCTTTTATTTAGTTAAATGATGATGACAATTTGATTTCCATACATCATCATCAGAAAATCATTTTGATGACTCTGTTGTGGGGATGGAAAATATCGCTTCAAGGGTAAGCACTAAAAAAAATGCGCTTTTTTGTATAAGTTTTATTCAAAACAACCATTCATAAGCTGAATTGATCTAAAAGCATTTCTTACTATTGTTTTCATATCTATTTGATTGACTATTTTTAATTGGGTAGTTCCACCCACTTAAAGAATTTATACTTTTATATATAAATACAATGAAAGTAAATAATTGACTTATTTCATCAATCTATCTAATTTTTCTAAACTCAGTTTTAAGGTATTGCTTAGACCTTATTTCAGAGTAATAAGGATAATTTAAGTTCTAGATTTTAAATCACTTAGAAATAGTCAATTTAAATAAACCCTTCTGTTAAATTAGAAAACCATCATGACGCATTATTTAATTTATAAATGAACGTTCTCGCTCAGCCAAAAAATCTCCGTAAAAAGATATAAAATATTTATGTCATTTTATGAGTGCAAAATGCTGTAGTTAAGAAAAATCTAAAGATAAAAGTGCAATTTTACAAAGAATATCTCCGATTCCTTAGAGCTAAAATTATGTTTTCCAATGCTTCTTATTCTAGATTAATATAAATTTACGATCTCTTTAGAATTTATTCTGATTTCAATAACTTAAATATTAATCAATTTATAGTTTTATACAAATTAGGAATTACCACCATTTATTAAATCAATAATGAAATTGCAAAAAACAAACACAGTAAGCTACTGTTTTAATTAACCATAATTAAAATAAATACCATGCATTGTAGTTGGAAATACCAATTATTTTGAAAAAAAATTACATAAGATATTGTTTTAATTAATATTAATCAAAAAAACACAGTTCTATTGCCAAAATATGAACTAATGCTTAAGTCTTATTTTTTTTATCATTTTATGCTTTAATAGCGCCACTTTTTATATTTCATCTTTGCAATGTATCCCATTGCACAGAATTATACTGTACAGCTTGTACACATTTGAGATAGGCCTCATCATGACCCAAGTGAACGCACCAGAATTCGTTCGTCACCCTAAGCTTATTGCTTGGGTGGAAGAAATTGCAAAATTAACGAAACCAGCGAAAATTGAATGGTGTGACGGCAGCGAAGAAGAAAATCAACGTTATATCGACTTGATGATCGCTAACGGCACTATGCAAGCGCTTAGCCAAGAGAAACATCCTGGTTCTTACCTTGCTAATTCTGATCCTTCTGACGTTGCTCGTGTTGAAGGTCGTACATATATTTGTTCTGAAAAACAAGAAGATGCTGGCGCAACAAACAACTGGGAAGCTCCAGCTGAAATGCGTACTCGTCTTAATGGCTTGTTTGATGGCTCAATGAAAGGTCGTACTTTGTACGTTGTTCCTTTCTCTATGGGTCCTCTAGGTTCTCATATTGCTCATATCGGTATCGAATTAACAGATTCACCTTACGTTGCTGTAAGCATGTCTAAAATGGCACGTATGGGTAAAGCGGTTTATGACGTTCTTGGTACTGACGGTGAATACGTTCCTTGCGTACACACTGTAGGTGCTCCGCTTGAAGAAGGTCAAAAAGACGTTGCATGGCCTTGCAACCCTGATAAATGGATTGTTCATTATCCAGAAACTCGTGAAATCTGGTCTTACGGTTCTGGTTACGGTGGTAACGCATTACTTGGTAAAAAATGCCTAGCATTACGTATTGCATCTTACATGGGGCGTCAACAAGGTTGGTTAGCTGAACACATGCTCATCCTTGGCGTGACTAATCCAAAAGGTGAAAAACACTACATCGCAGCTGCATTCCCTTCTGCTTGCGGTAAAACAAACTTCGCAATGTTGATTCCACCAGCAGGCTACGAAGGTTGGAAAATTGAAACTGTAGGTGACGATATTGCTTGGATCAAACCAGGTGAAGATGGTCGTTTATATGCAATTAACCCTGAAGCTGGTTTCTTCGGTGTTGCTCCTGGTACAAATACCAAGACTAACCCGAACTGCATGTCTACTTTACATAAAGACGTAATCTACACAAACGTTGCTGTTACAGATAATGGCGAAATTTGGTGGGAAGGTCTGACTAAAGAAGCGCCTGCTAACCTGACTAACTGGAAAGGTCAACCGCATACTGGCGAAGAAAAAGCTGCGCATCCAAATGCTCGCTTCACAGTTGCTGCAGGTCAATGCCCTTCAATTGATGCTGACTGGGAAAATCCAGCTGGTGTTCCAATTTCTGCATTCATCTTTGGTGGTCGTCGTGCAGACACAGTACCTCTAATTGCTGAAGCAACTAATTGGGTTGATGGCGTTTATAAAGCTGCAACAATGGGTTCTGAAACGACTGCTGCTGCTGTTGGTCAACAAGGTGTTGTTCGTCGCGACCCATTTGCGATGCTTCCATTTGCTGGTTACAACATGGCTGACTACTTCGCTCATTGGTTAGAAATGGGCGAGCAAGTTGCTGCTAAAGCTGAAGCTGCTGGCAACAAACTTCCAGGTATTTACAACGTAAACTGGTTCCGTCGTGATGCAGAAGGCAACTTCGTGTGGCCTGGTTTTGGTCAAAACATGCGTGTTCTTGAGTGGATCATTGACCGTTGTGAAGGTCGTGCTACTGCTGTTGAAACTCCAATTGGTCGTGTTCCAACTTACGAACAATTGAACTGGACTGGTTCAGACTTCACTAAAGAACAATTTGACCTTGTAACTTCTCAAGACAAAGATCAATGGATCAAAGAGCTTGAAAGTCATACTGAATTGTTTGACAAGTTAGGTGAACGCCTTCCAGCTGCATTAAAAGCTCGTCAAAATGAACTTTTAGAAGCTGTTAAGAAATCTGCTTAATTAATACTTAAGTATAAAGGTCGCGTAAGCGGCCTTTTTTTACACTAAAATGTGCGCTTTATTTTTTACTATTTTAGAAAGGGGAAAATACCTACATGAATATGAACAAGATCATTATTGCTAGCCTAGCTGGTCTTTTTATTACAACAACTTCACATGCAGAACTATCTACAACAGTTACACCAGTTCAAACGAATAACGTAACAACTAATAATGTTGAAGTTGCAACACCAAATGATCAAGCAAAAATGATCTGTCTTATTGAGGGCAATCCATCAAATACCGACTACAAAGTCATTAAACGCATTAAGGCGGGTAAAGGCACTTACGGCTCTGTAGTCGATCTATATCCGACAATTTCAACAATTGCAACGCGCTATAAAGCAGATGCTGTAATTAACTATAATGGTAGCCAACGCTTTGGTTTTTGGCCATGGAGAATTGTTCGTCCTGTCATCACAGGTACGGCTGTAAAATTCAATTCACCAATCGACTGCCAACAACTTAATGGTAAATTGATTTAATTTGATTTTTCCCAAAAGGTCGCGTAAGCGGCCTTTTTTAATACTCATGAAATAAGCTTTAAAAAATCCGACAAATGGCGCACTACAAAAATGCATTATTTATTATATTTTTCTCGTTAATATTCACACTTTCAATATGTAAAATATTGATTTAAAAAATATTGCACTATTTTTTTATATATAAACTCACTCAAGCACTATAAAAAGCATCAAATTTAAGCAATAACTATGGATAAAAAAATAGGATATATTTACAGCCAATTATTTAAATTATATTTTAAGTTGAATATTACATCAAAATATTTAACTTAAAATACTGACAATGTATATGGATAAATCAATAATTTTTATATGGACCATGCAAACATCATCATCCTTATTAAAAATTTGATACTCCAAAAATTATGGAGAAAACGATGAGCAATGAAGCTCAAATAGAACAACCAACCATCGATCGCAAAACACGCGTTAAATCTATTATTGGTGGTTCAGCAGGTAACTTAGTTGAGTGGTATGACTGGTATGTATACGCCGCATTTACCTTATATTTTGCACCTAAATTTTTCCCTGAAGGTGACAGCACAGTAAAACTTCTACAGGCTGCCGCTGTTTTTGCCCTTGGTTTCCTGATGCGCCCCATTGGCGCATGGATTATGGGGGTTTACGCAGACCGTCATGGTCGTAAAGCAGGCTTATCTTTATCTGTTTCCTTAATGTGTGTGGGCTCTTTAATTATTGCTTGTACGCCAACTTACGAAACTATTGGGATGCTCGCGCCCGCAATGCTTTTATTTGCACGTTTACTACAAGGTTTAAGTGTTGGTGGCGAATATGGTTCAAGCGCAACTTACTTAAGTGAAATGGCAGGTAAAAATCATCGTGGTTTCTTCTCAAGCTTCCAATATGTAACACTTATTTCAGGTCAACTTTTAGCACTTTGTACTTTAATTATCTTACAACGCACTTTAAGCGAAGATGCCTTAGGTGAATGGGGATGGCGTGTTCCATTCTTTATTGGCGCAATTTTAGCCATTGTTGTATTCTGGATTCGTCGTGGACTGGTTGAAAGTGAATCTTCAAAACAAGCTCAAAAAATGGCGAAAGAAGGTGGTCCTAAATCTGGATTTGTCGAACTTTTCACAAAACACCCCAAAGCTGCATTTACCGTTATTATGCTCACCGCTGGCGGTACATTAGCCTTCAATACATTTACAACCTATCTTCAAAAATATTTAGTAAATACCTCAGGCTTCGAAAAAACAACAGCAACCGAAATTACAACTGCTGCTATTTTTATCTTCATGCTGATTCAGCCTGCTATTGGCGCTTTATCAGATAAAATTGGTCGTAAACCCATTATGATTGCCTTTGGTGTTTTAGGTGTAATTTTCACCATTCCAATTTTCAATCATATTGGTGCAACCAACAATGCAATGACTGCATTTATGCTGTGTATGAGCGGTATGATTATTGTGTCTGGTTATACAGCCATTAATGCCGTGGTAAAAGCAGAGCTATTCCCTGCTCATATTCGTGCATTAGGTGTTGCTTTACCATATGCCATTGCCAACACCTTATTTGGTGGTACAGCAGAGTTAGTTGCGCTTAGCTTTAAAAATGCAGGTTATGAACACTACTTCTTCTACTACATTACTTTCATGATTGGTCTTTCTTTAATTACCTATATTTTCATGAAAGATACTAAAAAACATTCTATGATTACAGATAATTAATTCCTAAAAAGTCTTAATATTTTTGTACATAAAACCCTCAAATTGAGGGTTTTATTCATTTTACATCTTAGTAATTAGGCTTTAATTCAATTTACATCTTAAATTTTCCTATAATTTCAGACTAAAGTCGAATGAAGAATTAAGACAAAAAGCGTATAAATACTTCATCTAATGTTATCTCCCTCAATTCGACAAAATATATTTTTTTAAGTTTTATCACTCAGAATTTAAAAGGATGCATTTTGCCCACACTCCTTGGAGAATGCTGTGTCAAACTCATCATCTCAGGTTGCAGAAGTGCCACTTGATCGAAAAACACGTGTCAAATCTATCTTAGGTGGATCCGCAGGTAACCTTGTCGAATGGTACGACTGGTATGTTTATGCAGCATTCACCCTCTATTTTGCAAATCAATTTTTCCCAGATGGTGATAGCACCGTCAAACTTCTTCAAGCCGCAGCAGTTTTTGCACTTGGTTTCCTAATGCGCCCTATTGGCGCTTGGGTTATGGGTATTTATGCAGACAGAAAAGGACGTAAAGCAGGCTTAACTGTTTCAGTTTCATTAATGTGCCTTGGCTCACTCATGATTGCTTGTGCACCAACTTATGATTCTGTAGGTATGCTTGCACCTGCAATTTTACTATTGGCACGTTTAATTCAAGGCTTGAGTGTTGGTGGTGAGTATGGCTCAAGCGCAACGTACTTAACAGAAATGGCTGGGAAAAATCATCGTGGTTTCTTTTCTAGCTTCCAATATGTAACACTTATTTCAGGTCAATTACTTGCTCTATGTGTATTAATCGTACTACAACGCACACTTTCTGAAGGTCAACTAACTGAATGGGGCTGGCGTATTCCTTTCGCCATTGGTGCTTTACTTGCAATTGTCGTATTCTGGATTCGTCGTGGACTTGTTGAAACTGAATCATCTAAAAAAGCACAAGAACAAGCGAAAAATGGTGGCGAAAAATCGAGTGCTTTGGCTTTATTCACCAAATATCCAAAACAAGCATTCACCGTAATTATGCTCACAGCGGGTGGTACTTTAGCCTTCAACACATTTACAACTTATCTTCAAAAGTATCTTGTAAATACATCTGGTTTTGAAAAAACTACTGCAACTGAGATTACCACTGCTGCAATCTTTATTTTCATGTTAATTCAACCTGCAGTTGGTGCATTGTCAGATAAAGTTGGTCGCAAACCCATTATGATTGCCTTTGGTGTATTGGGTGTTTTATTCACTATTCCAATTTTTAATGGCTTAGGATCTACCACAAACCCAACAACAGCCTTTATTTTATGTATGAGCGGAATGGTCATTGTTACTGGTTACACAGCAATTAATGCTGTAGTCAAAGCAGAACTTTTCCCTGCACATATTCGTGCGCTTGGCGTTGCACTTCCATATGCAATTGCAAACACTTTATTTGGTGGTACAGCAGAATTAGTGGCTTTAAGCTTTAAAAATGCAGGACATGAAAATTACTTCTTCTACTACATTACTTTCATGATTGGTATTTCTTTAATTACCTATATTTTCATGAAAGATACCAAGAAAAATAGCTTAATTACTGATAATTAAAGAATCAGGCATTTTCCCTAAAATAAACCCTCAATTGAGGGTTTATTTTTTGGTTTTTTTAAAGATAAATCACAAAATAAATAAAATGAAAACTTTGTAAAACTATCATCGTGAAATCAACAACCTTATGGCATACTCAAACAATATAAAAACATGTGGAACTTTAAAGATGGATAACACTTATAAACTTTTAGGATTAGGTTTACTTGCTTTAGGTCTTTCTGCTTGCCAAAGCACGCCTCGTCAATATAACGGCAATGTAGGCTATCAAATTGAATCTCAAACAGCAGATTCAGCAACAATGGCGTACACACTTGCTGGTCGCCAAAATCAACAACTAGATGAAACAAAACTACAACGTGCTTGCCAAAAAGTTTTAGGTGCATCTAAAACATACAAGCTGAGCATTCTAAGCGTGAATGAAATTGCCAATCCGCAACAAAATGTTGAGTTTGGTCGTCAAATTGGACAAAGCCGTACAAGCGTTGGTTTATCTAATACTCAAAGTTTATATAGCGACCAAGACTATGCAACTCGCCAAGCGCTTGAAGCTCGCCCAGCTACACTGCGTGTTGTTCGCTACAGCTGTTCTTAATATTTTAAGCATTAAAAAGGGCAATTTAGATGCCCTTTTTTATTTCTAGCGTTTTATAAAAACTGACATTTCTAAATTCTGGTGATTCATCTAAATCAGGCCAAGTTGTCGCACTACGCTCATCAAGCTTGATATATTGAGGATGACTAAAATTTTTCACACGACTATCAGCAACCCATACTTCAGGTGCAAACTTTAAAAATTCATCCAAAAAGAAGCGATTACATTGATCATAAAGTACATCCGCTGCTAGCAAAATATCAATCTGTTCTGCTTTATATAAGTCGTCTAAATACTCTAATTCAACGCCATTTAATTCTGCATTGGCACGACAAGCATCTAAACTTATTTTATCTATATCACAACAAATAACGCGCTTTGCTCCTGCCATTTTCGCAGCAATCGCAACTACGCCTGAACCTGCACCAAAATCTAAAACCACTTTATCTTTCACATGATGTGGTTCCGCCAAAAGCCACTGTGCCATCGCCAAACCAGATGCCCAACAAAAAATCCAATACGGCGTGTCATTCCAAATTCGACGAATGACTTCATCATCTAATTTATCGGTAGGAAAAACAGGTGGAATCAACCAAAGAGAAATTGGCGTTTCAGGAAGTTGTTGTGCAAGAAGATCACAATGCGGAATAACCTCATGCAAGGCTTTAATTAAATGTTCGGGTGCTTTAGAAAATCGGAGGGTACAGCTCATGGGATTTTTATTCTTTATCTGTTTCAGAGAACTCTTATGCTTGATGTATCCCCCTCATCCCAACCTTCTCCCAGAGGGAGAAGGAGCATCCATTATTTTCACAACGAATTCCCCTCTCCTTTTAGGAGAGGGTTAGGGAGAGGTTTCCCTCATCCTAGCCTTCTCCCAAAGGGAGAAGGAGCACGGTGGGAATTAACCCAACGCTTTTTCAGCAGCTTCCACAGTTTGACGAATCAAAGTTGTGATTGTCATAGGGCCTACACCACCTGGAACAGGCGTATAAGCAGAAGCAACATCTTCGATACCAACCAATTGAATATCACCAACACCACCGCCATCACGTGGATGGAAACCAGCATCAACAACAACTGCACCTTGCTTAATCCAATCTTTTTGGATTAATTCAGCTTTACCCACAGCACCTACAATAATGTCAGCTTGCTTAACAAAGCTTGCTAAATCTTGAGTACGTGAATGGCAAATCGTTACTGTCGCATTTGCTTCTAGCAACATTGCAGCCATTGGTTTACCCAAAATTGCAGAACGACCAACAACAACCGCATGCTTACCTGCAATTTCAATGTTGTTTTCTTTTAAGATTGTCATGATGCCCGCAGGTGTTGCAGAACCATAAGCTGCCTCACCCATTGCCATACGACCGTAGCCAAGGCAAGTTACGCCATCTACATCTTTAGCAAGTGATATTGCATCAAAACATGCACGCTCATCAATTTGTGCAGGTACAGGGTGTTGTAACAAAATACCGTGAACATCTGGATTTGCATTCAATTTTTCAATTTCTGCAAGTAACTGCTCTGTTGTTGTCTCTGAAGACAATTCAACTTTTAATGAATCCATACCGACACGACGGCAAGCATTCCCTTTCATACGTACATAAGTTGCAGATGCTCCATCGTCACCCACTAAAATAGTCGCTAAAATTGGAGTACGACCTGACTTTGCTTTTAACGCTTCTACGCGAGTTAACAAGTCAGCTTCAATTTTTTTCGCCAATGCACGACCATCTAAAACTAATGCCACGGCACTTCTCCCAAGTGTTGATATGAATCAATTTTGCACATTCTACAACATTATTTTAATTATTTTTGTCAATATGATGTTTTTCTGCACATACAGCACCACTATGCTATTGTTTTTTTTTCAGAGCTTGCTAATATACGCATCAACAAGACATGGCGGGGTGGCAGAGTGGTCATGCAGCGGACTGCAACTCCGTGTACGCCGGTTCGATTCCGACCTCCGCCTCCATCTTGTTAAAATGCCCGAGTGGTGAAATCGGTAGACACAGGGGATTTAAAATCCCCCGCCCACAAGGCGTGCCAGTTCGAGTCTGGCCTCGGGCACCATTCTTCAACTTAGAAGATGGTGTAATAAAATTTCCAGCCTAGCGCTGGTTTTTTTATATCTAAAATTTAGTAACATCGCTTACCCTCTTTTTTTTATTGTAATTTCAGAACTATATTTTTATTAATAATCAAACCTCATCTTCCTACTTCCCCCATCACAGTATATTGAAATCAATAATCACCCTTTCACAATCCGCATATATCGAGTATTCAGTATGGAATTAGACTGGACCAGTTTATTACAAAATTATGGATACTTAGCTGTATTTATAGGCAGCTTTTTCGAGGGTGAAACTGTACTTTTGTTAGGTTCTTTTGCAGCACATCAGAATATTTTAAATATTTGGTGGCTTGTGCTTACAGCAACCATAGGTGCTTTTATCGGAGATCAATTCTATTATCACGTTGGCTCAAAATTCGGCCACAATTTCATAGCTAAACACCCTAAATTAGCCAATAAATTTAATCAAGCAAGTTCATTTATTGAAAAACACCCAACAATAACAATTTTATGCATGCGCTTTGCGTGGGGATTAAGAACTGTAATTCCTATTAGTTTCGGAATCAAAAAATATAATTATTTGCATTATTTTGTCATAAATATTTTTGCATCATTCATTTGGGCAATGGTCATTATCTTTATTGGTGTACAAATCACCCACTTAATTCACCAATTATGGGGTTCTATATTTCATACGCACCTCACCATCGTCACTATATGTACAATTGCTATAATACTGCTCATCCTTTTTTATAAAATTTATATTTTAAAAAAACAAGCCAAGTGATTTACACTTGGCTTTATTGATTCAAACAATGCAATTAACCATTTTGTTTACTGTGTAATGCATTGTCATAAGCACGTTGATATGTGCTGAATTAGCA
>NZ_LWRV01000070.1 GCF_009372215.1 Acinetobacter portensis
ACGTTTAGGCAGGACACTATGGAAAAAATGGTCAGGCTATCATCGGCGAAGTTTGGTTGAAACTAAGATGCATTGCATCAAATTATTAGGAGATAAACTCAGTGCAAGGAGTTTTGATAGCCAAGTGAATGAGATCCATGCACGTGTAGCAGTCCTTAACAGATTTACGGAATTAGGTCGACCACTTACCCAAGTTACGCCTTAAATTTGGCTCAATTAGGGGCGCTTTGCATTTCAAATCTTTGTGCAACAAAGCCCCTAAAGCTTGATGATCGTGTAATCTTGCTAATAATTCAGCATTATAGTTTTTGTGAATATGATGTACATATTCTTGCGCGATCGCGTCAATTTCATCGACATGACTATTTTTAAACATGGCATGAAAGAGTTTTGGACGCATTGCATGTGCAGGATAGGCCTTTAAATAATAAGCCTGAATCCAAGGTAAAATTTTAAATCCTTGTTTTATGATATGTCTCTTAGATAGCGCATAGAAAATGAACCCTGTGAAACTATCTTTTTTATACAGGGTTCCATCAAAGTCGAATAATGCTAGATTTTTATATTTTTTGCTTTTCTCATACATGTTTCAAAGCGTCCGTTTACGCGTGAAGCGAACCAATTTGTGTTGTAATCACGGCTTAGTTTTGGTCCTGTAATGACCACTTCAGGCATCATTGCATAGATTGGTTCTTTATTTGTTGCTTCTTTATAGAGCTTAGAAATAGCTCTATAGGTTGCTGTATCTTCGAAGTCTTTATCTTTTTCTTTTTTCAAGTCTAAGCGAATTTGGCGCGGAGTCACCAAAACATTATTTTTGGCAAATACATTAATCAATTCACGTTCAGATTGGCTTTGAGTCGATTTAGCATTACCATCTTTATTATAAAGGAGTAAGTCACCATCTAAATCGAGTTCTGCTGTGGTTAAGTCATTCAGCATGCTTTGGAATGCAGCATTACGACTTGAATAGCGACCAGAGTTATAGTCGGCAAAGCGATAAATAGGTTTATCGTATTTAGCAGAGTACATCATTAAACGATGAATACCGTAATATAAACCACCATATTGGCTATATAAGTCTGTGCGTAAATCGGCAATGCTGCCACTTTGGCGTTTATGTTCTTTGGCATAACCAATATGTACTTGCATAGAACCCAATGTGGTAATTGGATTCATTTTCTCGCCAATATCTTGTCCAACAAGTTTTGCCGCACCTGTTAAAGCACTCACATGATAATGCTTCGACATATAATCAAAAATTTCACGATACAGTTCATCGAGTTGACGTTCTGTTTTTACACGACGCATTTGACTTAAATAGTTATCTTCAGGACTTGGTTGATTTTTTAAGACATCTTGGAAGTAAGCCGCGATTGGTGTGCCAATGGTATCGCCCAATTTATCTGTAAATTTTTCTTCTAAGCGTTCTTGAACTTCTTTAACCGCTTTAGCACCTAAGCCTGCAACTTCAGGATCTGCGTGGAAATTTGATTCTTGATCGACCACAGCAATAATGGAGCACATATTTTCTTTGGTTTGCGGAATACCAAATTGTTCAGAAATATCGTAGATATCTTTAGACCAAGATTCACGGTCACTTACTCGGTTTGGTAACAAACGCTTGAGCTGTTCTTGCTTTAATGTTGGCTCATCTTTCGCCCACCAAGAGCTATCACCACATGCGGTTAATCCAATAGCTAAAGCTAAAACTGACAAAGGTTTAAGCATTGAAAAAACAACTTTTTCTTTCATATTGATGAAAACTCGATTAGAGATGATGAGCCCAATGGGTAGATGCAGTATACTATGCAAGTCGTAAAAGTTAAGAATATATATGTATATTGGTCCTTATCAACTGTCAAATAATTTGATTGTCGCTCCGATGGCAGGAGTAACTGATCGCCCGTTTCGAACACTGTGCAAGTATTTTGGTGCGGGGCATGCTGTTAGTGAAATGATGACGTCTGATAAAACTTTGCGTATGAGTAAGAAAAGCTTATATCGTGCCAACTTTGATGGTGAGCTTGCTCCAATATCAGCGCAAATTGCAGGCTCTGAACCAGCAGATTTAGCTGAAGCTGCACGTTATCAAGTGGCAAATGGCGCGCAAATTGTTGATATTAATATGGGATGTCCTGCAAAAAAAGTTTGTAATAAGCTTGCAGGCTCTGCACTTTTACAAGATGAAGATTTAGTTGCTCGCATTTTAGATACTGTTGTTGCTGCAGTTGATGTGCCTGTGACTTTGAAAACACGTTTGGGTTATTTAAACGGTCATGAAAATATTATGCGAGTTGCAAAACGTGCAGAAGAAGCAGGCATTGCTGCACTCGCTTTGCATGGTCGTACCCGTGAAGATATGTATTTAAATACTGCACGTTATTCTTTAATTAAAGATGTTAAAGACATGCTTAGTATTCCTGTGATTGCCAATGGTGATATCGACAGTCCTGAAAAAGCCAAATATGTACTTGATTATACAGGCGCAGATGCGGTGATGATTGGTCGTGCTGCACAAGGTCGACCTTGGATTTTTCGTGAAATTGCACATTATTTAAAAACAGGCGAACACTTAGCTGCACCAAGTATTCAAGAAGTAAAAGAGGTGTTGTTAGGACATTTATCAGAGCTTTATGAATTTTATGGTGAATATTCAGGATGCCGTATTTCACGTAAACATATTGCGTGGTACACAAAAGGTTTGCGTTCAAGTAATGAATTTCGCCAAAGTATGTACAAAGTTGAATCGACTGTTGAACAATATAAAGTAGTAGAAGATTACTTTAATAATTTACTAATTCATGGTGAAATCATGAGTGATGTTCAAGTTGAACATGTCAATTTATTAGAAACGAAATGAAAAAACAAAACCCGCTAAATGCGGGTTTTTAATACTCTAGATTCTATGCCAAGAAATATTCGATACTTTACTTAATTTTATTGTGTAAATTTTATGACCTATTTCCTATACGAATTCAGTCACTTTAATTAGAGTTATTTCCAAATCACTTTTTAGGTACCCATAAATTCACAACTGACGTTGCCTCTCCTTATAGGAGAGGGTTTTATGAAAGAGCTTTAATATTTACATGATTATTTTGGTGTTTTAAAGTTTTTTCAAATGCTTATCTTAAATTGATAAGCATTTTTTTAGTTGAAGATAAAACTCATCTTTTAATTCATTTGAGTTAAAGATGTAATCCATAATGCCTTTATGTTGTGCTTTAGGAACAATAAAATGATGTTTCCACGCACATTGTGAGGCTGATGCAAAAAGTTTCTCAGGAATTTGATTTGGAACGACTTCATCATTTTCGGCAGAAATTATGAGCAGTTTACCTTTAAAATCACGAAGAATTTCCCAAGCATCAGAATCTAACCAACTATTTTTAGTCCGAATAATTTCACTAAATTGTTCACCAAAATTAATGTTATATGCTTCTGGCGTATAAACACCGGGAACAAATAATATTAACGCATCTAGCTGAAGATTTTTGCTTAATTGAATTGCATTATAAGCGCCCATACTCACACCAATACATACATCAATTTTTGTTTCTTGATGTTGTAATAAATGCAATGCTTGTTGGGTACGACTTTTTAATGAAGAATCCGCTAATTTCCCAGTCGATTGACCATGACCAATACAGTCAAAAGCAATTGAACCAATATCGTGATATGCGAGTAAATTCCTTAAATGAAGAAATACTTCTTGAGAACGAGCACCTCCGTGAATCATTAAACTTTGACGTTTAGTGGTGGGTTCTAAAGATGATGCAGATAAATTAAAACCGTTAAAATTCACATTAAAATACTGTGGTGAAGTTTGAAATGTCATGCTTGTAAAATTCATCGTTTAAAACTGCATTTCTAAAATAAGTTGGTTTATTAAGTCTGTTGCTTCTAATTCGCGAATCTCAGAAACATTTGCACCTGCCCAAAATGCGCCATAGCCATAATCATTATTTTTTGATGCAGCCGCATGAAGTTGTTTACCTAAATCGTAAGTATATGGATATGCAGGAACGGCAGGGCGGTTTGGTGTATCGATTTCTTTATGCCAGTGGTTGATAATTCCTCGTGCAGGACGACCAGAAATACTGGCTGTAATTTGGGTAAGGGGTTGATCAAATAAAGCCTTACGATAAGTATCATTTGCACTAGAAGTTTTGCATTGTACAAAAGCAGTTCCAAGTTGTACGGCATCTGCACCTAATTCTAAAAACTGTTTAGCTTGATGACCATTCATAATTCCACCTGCTGCAATTACAGGAGGTGTGCAATTTTTTTTGATGAGTTGAACAAGGTCGGATGTTGTAATTGCTGCATCAAAAGTTTCGTTGAAAATTCCTCTATGTCCGCCTGCTTCAATACCTTGAGCAATAATGATATCGATACCTGCTGCTTCAATGGCTTTAGCTTCGGCTAAATTTGTTGCAGAAACGAGTGTGATAATTTCTGCATTTTTTAAAGCCTGAATTTGATGAGCATGAGGAATACCAAAATGAAAACTAACGGCTTTAGGTTTGGTTTCTAAAACTAGATTTAGAAAATCATCATTATCTTTAAAGCTAGGATAAATACAGTTGAGTGTGGTGGGTACATCCGCACCAAATTCATTTAATTTATCGGCAAAAAGTTCAATCCACTTTTGTGAAACTTCACTGTTTAAAGCAGAGCTTTCATGACAAAAGAAATTCACTTGAAATGGCTGATCTGTTAATTCTTGAGTGCGCAAAATTTGTTTATGAGCTACATCAACTGAACTTGCACCTAAGCCGAGTGAACCAAAGCCACCTTGATTTGATACTTCAGCCGCAAGTTCAGGTGTTGATACACCTGCCATAGGGGCAAGTAAAATAGGGTGTTTAATTCCTAAGGTGTTTAATAAACTCATTTGCATACTCCATATTGCTTATTACACTTTGCCTAAGCCTTTAATATTTGGCAAATAATACTCAGTATTTTCTTTATAAATAGAATAAAACTGAATGGATTTTTTACATTTTAAGCGTCAAGCTCTGTCGTAATTATGATGATTGGTCATCGTATTTTTCATATAAATTTTATAATCAGTTTTTATCTTAAATTACATCTCCCATGTCTGATCGTATTCGTGAAAAACTGCAAATTTTAGCTGATGCTGCCAAATATGATGTTTCATGTTCATCGAGTGGTAGTAACCGCAAAAATAAAGATAAGGGCTTAGGTAATACTGGTTCGGGTATTTGCCATAGCTATACAGAAGATGGTCGCTGTGTGTCTTTGTTAAAAATTTTGTTTTCTAATGTCTGTATTTTCGATTGCTCATATTGCGTTTCACGTCGTTCAAATGATGTGAAAAGGGCAGCATTTACAGTGCAAGAAGTGGTCGATTTAACCATGAACTTTTATCGCCGTAATTATATTGAAGGGCTATTTTTAAGTTCAGGGATTTTTAAATCTGCGGATTACACCATGGAGCGAATGCTTCAGGTGGTCAAAAAATTACGATTAGAAGAAAATTTTAATGGATATATCCATCTAAAAACCATTCCTGGTGCATCTCAGGAAATTATTACTGAAGCAGGTTTGTATGTAGATCGTATGAGTATTAATTTAGAGATGCCAACGGAAGCAGGTTTACAGAAATTTGCACCTGAAAAATCACATGCAGAAGTGCAAAAAGATTTAGGCATTGTGCGAGATCGTCTCATTCAGTTAAAAGAAGAACGACAGGTTATTCGCTCGACACCAAAATTTGTACCTGCGGGGCAAACCACACAAATGGTGGTGGGAGCGCATAACGAATCTGACAAAGATATTATTTTAATGGCAGATCATCATTACAAAACATTTAAGTTAAAAAGGGTTTATTTTTCTGGTTATATTCCAATTAATGAAGAAGAAAAAGCTTTGCCTGCAGTTGGTTCTGCACCACCATTATTACGTGAAAACCGTTTATACCAAAGTGATTGGTTGATGCGTTTTTATGGTTTTGATGCCAATGAACTTGTAGATGATGAACATCCTAATTTAGATTTAGATATAGACCCAAAACTGAGTTGGGCGTTGCGTCATCCTGAGGCTTTTCCTGTAGACATTAACCGCGCAGATTACAAAATGATTTTACGTGTTCCTGGAATTGGGGTGAAATCTGCCAAAAAAATTGTACAAGCACGTCGTTTTGGGCAAATTCATATCGATCAACTAAAGCAAATGGGTGTTTCATATAATCGTGCGCAACATTTTATTCGCTGTACAGATAGTAAAAAGTTCCAAAAAGAACAGCAAGCTGCGCAAATCCGTAGACAAATTTTACAATCGGGACAGTCTAAATATACCCAACAGCTTTCACCTCAATTAGGATTTGGTTTCTAATGGCGACTTATTATTTTGATGGAACATTCACAGGATTGTTGAGTTGTGTGTTTCGTAGTTTTCAGTTCACAGAATTTGACATCAACATTACAGCAAACGAGCACAGTCAAAATGGCTTATTTGATGATTTTGTCGTGGTGGCTTCAAATGAAGAACATGCACAACGTGTCTGGCAAGGGCTCAAGCAAAAAACTTCTGCAAATAGCCTAAGACACTTTTATTACAGTTTTTTATCTGAACAAGAAGAGGCTTTTCAGCATTGCTTGAATTTTGCGATTTATGTGTTTCGGTCACAAAAGCCTGTAGATCGAAATTTTGGTCATCCAAATGTTTTGGGTATTTCACAATGGGCAAAGCAAGTGGGGCGTGAAAAGCATCGAATGGAAGCTTTTGTTCGCTTTAAAAAGTGTAAAGATGGGTTATTTTTAAGTTTGGTCAAACCCGATTTTAATGTATTACCACTCATAGAAAAGCATTTTAAATCACGTTATCAAGATCAAAAATGGCTCATTTATGATGAGCAACGTAAATTCGGTATTTATTATGATTTAGATACTGTGCATCAAATTGAAATGAATGCACATGAAATAGATACGCAACTTCAAATAGGGCACAGTCAAAGTTTTAGTATTGAACTAGATGATGATGAGGTGCTTTATGATCAATTGTGGAAAGATTACTTTAATAGTGTAAATATTCAGGCACGTAAGAACATGAAGCTTCATATTCAGTATGTACCAAAACGCTATTGGCGTTATATGAATGAAAAGACACTTTAAAACTCGCGGTTAATGAGATTATTTCATGCATAATGATATGCATTGTTGAATATTAAATGTGAGATCAAAATGAAGCCGTTGCTTTGCGCGACTTTAATTGCAAGTGTTGCTTTTATAGGTTGTTCGAAAACAGAAGAGGTCAAACCTGTAATAGATGAAAGCAAATATAAAGTTGCGGATGTCGCAACTTTGCAGACACGTTTTGAGCAATTAAATAAAAAATTATCTTTAGATTTTAAACAATTCAAAAAAGATGAAAGTATTGCTTTTGCACACCAACTTCCGCTTGATGTAGATAATTTGAAAACATTAAATATGCATTTGGTTGCAAGTACATCGTTAAAGCCGACCAAAGTTGCTTATTGTGATTTAATGAATGGCTACTTTACAGAGATGTATCGACTGGGTCATTACAACTTAAATTTAGTTAAAGAACTAAAATTGCCAAATGCTGCACAAGAAAATCTTCAACAAGACTTTTCATCGGCCGATCTTTTTTATGATTTTATCTTGAATAGATATACAACGTATCGCCAAGTACAACAGGTCATGGGTTACGGTTGTAATTTAAAAGAGGCATTGTAATTACGAGTTTTTCCAATGCCTATCATCAAATGATAGGTATTGATGTGTATTAAGTATAAATAAGAAAAATAGTGGTATCTGAAAATAGATATAAAACGACGGAGCCTGGTTAAAATCGATTAATTAATCATTAATTCGTCATTAATCAATCATCCATATAATTAAGTAATTGTATTTAATTAATTAATATCTATTTTATATGAATTGTATTGTTTAATTATTGAGCTTTGAACGGATTTTGATGCATTATTTTTGTATATTTTTTGATTCAAATTCAAACAAATAATAGTTAACTATATGAAATTGATGTGTATTTTATTTATAAATATTAGACTAAAGGTTTAGAGCGATTACTATCATTGGCACTTGCTTTTCATTAAAATCCTCGCAGTTATTTTTTGTAGTTATTGTTTATAGTTACTGTAAACATATAGCTTTTTAAATGTTTTGGATTTTGTTAAAGGGTCTCCCATGGATATTCACGCAGATGAGCATGCTCAGCCGCCTAAAAAGCAAAAGTTCTATCAAATTTTATATCTACAAGTCATTTTTGCAATTCTTGCGGGTATTGCATTAGGTCACTTCGCTCCTGAACTTGGTGAAAGTTTAAAACCACTTGGTGATGCATTCATTAAGCTTGTGAAGATGATTATTGCGCCAGTAATTTTCTTAACAGTATGTACTGGTATTGCCGGTATGACGAATATGGGTTCAGTAGGTCGAGTAACAGGTAAAGCGATGCTTTACTTTATTACGTTCTCTAGCTTAGCGCTTGTTGTGGGGATGATCGTTGCAAATATTATTCAACCTGGTAAAGGTTTGAATATCGATCCTACACATCTTGCAGGTGATAAAGTTGCGACTTATGTCGAGCAAGCTCATGATGCATCTATTGTAGATTTCTTCATGAACATCATTCCAAAGACTTTGGTAAGTCCATTGGTTGGTGGTGAAATCTTACAAGTATTATTTGTTGCAGTGTTGTTTGGTTTGGCTGTTGCGAGTGTTGGTGAAAAAGGGAAACCCGTTACAGAATTCTTGAATCATTTAACAACACCTGTATTTAAGCTTGTTGGTATGTTAATGAAGTTTGCTCCTGTAGGTGCTTTCGGTGCGATGGCATTTACAATTGGTGCATACGGTATTTCAAGTATTGGTAACTTAATGTTATTAATCGCAACGTTCTATATCACATCATTGTTATTTATTCTTGTGATTTTGGGTGCTGTAGCGAAATACAATGGCTTCTCAATTATTGATTTAATTCGTTATATTAAAGATGAATTATGGCTTGTATTGGGTACATCTTCTTCTGAAGCGGCTTTACCGACTTTAATGGACAAGATGGAAAAAGCAGGCTGTGAAAAGTCAGTTGTAGGTTTGGTTATTCCAACAGGTTATTCATTTAACTTAGATGGTACAAACATCTATATGACAATGGCTGCATTGTTCATTGCACAAGCTTGTAATATCGATCTTTCTATTGGCGAACAAGTAACATTATTACTCGTTGCTATGATTAGTTCTAAAGGTGCGGCAGGTGTAACGGGTGCAGGCTTTATTACTTTAGCTGCAACGTTGTCTGTAGTTCCTGCGGTTCCTGTTGCAGGTATGGCATTGATTCTGGGTATTGACCGTTTCATGTCTGAATGCCGTGCATTAACGAACTTAGTTGGTAATGCGTGTGCAACTATTGTTGTTGCGCGTTGGGACAAAGCTTTAGATAAAGAAGTTTTAGATGCGACTTTGAAAAAGAAAGCGTAATTTAAAGATTTAAAAAAGCCCTTCGGGGCTTTTTTTTTGCTCATAATTTACATTCATTGTGTTTAAGAAATTAGTAGTAAATGATGCATTTATTTTGAGATGGAAGTTGATTCAGTTAATTTGATATAGCAATAAAAGTTGAGGATGGATGGGGAATTAAAACAATTATGGATAATACATATAAATTTTTAATTGTATTTCTCGGGAGTATTTGGGGGTAAACTGAGTATAAGGGTTTGGATGTTTGATCAAGAGAATAAGTATGCTAATCAAATATTATATTAAAAATATAATTCTTTCATTTTTTGCTTTAGCAGTTATAACGGCTGTATTTATGGCAATTTTGGACTATACACCTGAGGACTTTGTCTATTGGGGAATTGCTGCTGCAATTGGTGTTATGTTTATCGGTTTGATTCTAATAGGTTATTACAATGCATATGCGGCACAAAGTCAAAATTTCAAACATACTTTGTATTTACATTTGTCATTGGTAATTTTTTTATTATCTGTTGAACTTCTCTTTGGAAACAAGGAATTATGGGTAAATCTTCTTAGAAATTTGATGTATTTTATAGCACTGCAAATTGGTGTTTATATTTATATGAAAAAGAAGGGTATATCTTGGAAAAACCATCAAAACTCAATTTAGATTTCAATCAATATTGAAATTTCAGTGATAAAAAAAGCCCATCTCATGATGGGCTTTTTCGTATTCATTTTTCTATTAGCAACCTGTTAGTTGTTCAGGTTTTGGTTTTTCATTAGGGAAGAAAATAGGGCGAAGTTTTACACCAACACCGTTACCTATAAATGCAAAAACAAGCCACAACCAACCATGTAAGCTACCAGATGCAATACCACTAAAATAAGCACCAATGTTACAGCCATACGCTAAACGTGCGCCATAACCTAATAATAAACCACCTACAACAGCAGCAATTAAAGAGCGTTTTGGAATATTAAAGTTAGGTGCAAATTTACCTGCAAGGCTTGCTGCAAATAAAGCACCAATCATAATCCCGAAGTTCATCATTGAAGTAATGTCGAACCATAAAGATTCAGCAAGTGCTTTCGCATTTGCAGGTTGTTGCCAATATGCCCAAGATGCTACATCTACACCAACAAAACTTGCAGATTTTGCAGCCCAAACAGCAAGTGCAGAAGTCACACCCCAAGGACGACCTGCAAGCGCAAGCGTTGCAAAGTTAAGAAGGGTAAGAATGATTCCACCCCAAATGAGTGGCCACGGTCCACGAATAAAACGTTTCCAACCTTGATGTGAACTTTTAGGTTCAACTTCAAGTGAACCATGACGCTTTTTCTCTGCAAATATAGTGATTGCAGCAATTACCGCAAATAATACAAAGTTAAGTACTAAAGCAGGTGCAACGCCCAAACTACTTACAAGTGAAATAGGCTCTAAATGAGGAAGTGCAAACCACCAACCAATGTGTGAAGTCGCAATTAAAGAACCAAGGCAGAAGAAGAAAAGCGTCACGATCATACGAGCACTACCACCACCCACAGTATAAAGCGTACCTGAAGCACAGCCACCGCCTAATTGCATGCCAATACCAAAGATAAAGGCACCAATCATGACAGACATCGAAACGGGGCTAACATTACCTTTAACAGGATTACCAAATAATTCACCTGTACCTAAAGCAGGGAAGAACAGTAAAACTGCAAGGGCAAGCATAATCATTTGTGCGCGTAAACCACGCCCACGACGTTCTTTAATAAATACACGCCAGCTTGATGTAAAGCCAAAAGATGCATGATACAAAGTCATGCCAAGTGCGCCACCAATCAAGAACAATAATGCTTGATTAAGACCAACAACCTGATATGCACCAAGAGTACCAATAATTAACAAAATAAATGCCACCCAAACCGATACATTAGATCGATTTGCAGGCGCTGCAATAATAGACATGGGAGAAATAGATAAGACTAAAAAAGTAGGATTATTTTAAAACATTTAAAGTTTTAAAATATTATAAAAAGGGACTAAAGCTTGAATTAATGCTGAATATAACTGATTTTATAAATCAGTTATATTTATAAAGAAATTGATTTTTAGGTCATTAAAATGTACTTACATCAAAAAATGAACCGACTAAGCTTGCGAATCCCATAGCGAGAACGCCCCATAAGGTCACGCGTAAACAGCCTCGAAGAATGGATGTTCCTGCAAAATAACTTGAAATTGCACCTAAAATTGCCAATGAGATAATCCCAACAATCATCACCGTTTTATCAACTAGGCCTTCAGGACTAAGTAATATTGCAAACATTGGAAATAGTGCGCCTAAAGAAAAGGCAAGGGCAGAAGACCCTGCAGCTTGTAATGGGTTGGCAGATGTATTCTCATGAATTCCAATTTCATCACGGGCATGTGCTTCTAATGCATTATGAGCTGTGAGTTGAAT
Source organism: Acinetobacter portensis (assembly GCF_009372215.1). Taxonomy (GTDB): domain Bacteria; phylum Pseudomonadota; class Gammaproteobacteria; order Pseudomonadales; family Moraxellaceae; genus Acinetobacter; species Acinetobacter portensis. Next base: position 11,927 of record NZ_LWRV01000070.1, read on the forward strand.
GGCGACTTCATGGGCTAAATTAGGTTCTAAGCCACGTAAAACATAAATATGTGTAAGCTCTTTCAATTCTAATTCAGGATTTTTTTCAAGCTCTTTACGCTCAGTATGTAAGTCGGCTTCTTCAATATCAACTTGAGATTTTACCGAAATATATTCACCTGCCGCCATAGAGATAGCACCTGAAATTAAACCTGCAATACATGTAATTAGTAATGTTTGAGTAGAAGCACCACTTGCAGCCATTCCTATAATTAAGCTTGTAACGGAGATGATTCCATCATTTGCACCCAAAACTGAAGCGCGTAACCAACCTGCACGTTGGATCAGGTGATTTTCATGATGATGTGAATACATGTGAAGCTCTCTTATATTGAATGCTGAATGAACCATAACCAATATTTGGTGGATCAATCAAGTAAATAAAAATTCTTATCTGCGAAATAAAAAAGAAGCCTCAAATTTGAGGCTTCTTTTTTATATTTGGAATTATTGCTGAACTTTTTCTTTAACGTCAGCAGCGCCTTTTTCAACGGCACCTGCAACATGTGCAGTTGCATCTTTTACAGCGGCTTTAGCATCATCAGCAGCAGCAGCTGTTTTAGCAGCAGCTTCATCGGCAGCTGCATTAATTTTAGCAGTAGCTGTGTCAGTTGCAGATTTTGTTTCAGAAGCAGCATGATCAGTTGCTGTCGCAATGTCTTGAGCAGCTTGAGAAGCAGCATTTTCTAAGTGTTCACCTGTAGTTGCACCTGTCTCAGGCGCTTTTTCTTTGTTACATCCCACTAGCGCAACAGTAGCAACAAGACCTAAAGCAATAAATAGTTTATTCATTCTGATTTTCCTTTTGTTATACCCATAGTTTGGGTTAGTTGAAAATATAATCTATTTTTCTAATATAAGAATATCTATTATTGTTTATTAAATGTAAATTTTTTTTAAAAACTTCTAATAAAAAAAAGGCTTAGCATCTTTCGATACTAAGCCTTTCTTGTGATTTTTCGTTTATTTCAAAACTTAAAGACCACTACGAATAATGTAATCAAAAGCAGATAACGATGCTTTCGCGCCTTCACCTGTTGCAATGATGATTTGTTTGTACGGAACTGTTGTACAGTCACCTGCAGCAAACACACCTTGTACATTGGTTTCGTTGCGTTCGTTAATTACAATCTCACCACGGTTTGAAAGTTCAACAGCTGTTTCTTTTAAGAAATCTGTGTTTGGTAACAAACCAATTTGTACAAAGATACCAGCAAGTTCAACCGTTTTAATTTCATCTGTTGCACGGTCTTTATATTTAAGTGCAGTCACTTGTGAACCATCACCAACCACTTCTGTAGATAACGCATTTTTGATTACAGTGGTGTTTGGCAAGCTGTTTAATTTATCTTGAAGCACTTGGTCAGCACGAAGTTTTGTATCAAACTCAACAAGTGTTACATGTTCAACAATACCTGCAAGGTCAATGGCTGCTTCTACACCTGAGTTACCACCACCAATCACAGCAACACGTTTACCTTTGAACAATGGACCATCACAGTGTGGGCAGTAAGCTACACCACGTGTACGGTACTCTTGTTCACCCGGAACGTTCATTTCTCTCCAACGTGCACCTGTCGAAAGAATCACAGTTTTAGATTCAAGTTTGGCACCGTTTTCTAAAGTGACTTCAACTAAACCATTGGCTGTTTGATCTGCACCTTTAATGTCAGATACACGTTGTAGGTTCATGATGTCTACACCATATTCACGAACGTGTGCTTCCATTTCAGCAGCAAACTTAGGACCTTGTGTTTTTTGAACTGACGTGAAGTTTTCGATGTCCATCGTATCCATCACTTGACCGCCCATACGTTCAGCCACGATACCAGTACGAATGCCTTTACGAGCAGCATAGATTGCAGATGTGTTACCTGCAGGGCCACCACCAATCACCAATACATCAAATGCTTCTTTGGCATTTAATTTTTCAGCATCTTTTGCAGCAGAGTTTGTATCTAATTTTGCAATGATCTCTTCTAAAGTCATACGACCTTGACCAATGTGTTCACCGTTTTGGAATAACATTGGAACAGCCATGATTTTGCGTTCTTCAACTTCATCTTGAAAGAATGCACCATCAATCATGGTTGCTGTTGTACCTGGGTTGTTGATCGCGATTAAGTTAAGCGCTTGAACAACATCAGGGCAGTTATGGCAGCTTAAAGAGACAAATACATCAAAGTCAGCTGTTAGATTTAAAGCTTTGATAGAAGCTAAAACATCGTCAGATACTTTTGGTGCATAACCTGAAACTTGTAACAATGCCAAGATCAAAGATGTGAACTCATGGCCCATCGGTAAACCTGCAAAGTTTACACGTGGTTGTTCACCTACTTTTGCAATACCAAAACTTGGCGCACGAGCATTCGTACCGTCAAAACGAGCAGTCACTTGATCAGAAAGCGCAGCGATTTCTGAAACCAATTCTTTAATTTTGTCTGATTTATCAGAGCCATTTAAAGTAGCGACAATTTCGATAGGGCTTTCTAGGCGTTCAAGAAGTGTTTTTAATTGAGCTGAAGTATTTTGATCTAACATTGCTAACGTCTCCAAAGGAGTAAATGTTTATTTGATGAGAGAATCATAGAACAAACCATTAAATAGGTGAAACAGTTTGTTTTTATGCTAATAATCGGTTTTTTGGATTAATTGATTAAATAGTACAATTAATCAACAATATATGTGTGAGTCTCTAAATACAAATATGGTGTTGAAATGATGGTTTTCAAGTAGTTTTCACGTAATTTAAAAATTAAACTCATAATTAAGAATATTTTGATGAAAATAAAATGAATCTGATTATGATAGTGAGTATTGAAAAAATGAGTAATGAATATGAGTTTGAAAAAAGGGATTTATCAACATTATAAAGGCAATTTATATCAAGTTTTTAATGTAGCAACGCATAGTGAAACACGAGAGCAAGTTGTGGTTTATCAATGTTTGTATGGGGATTATTCAATGTGGGTGCGTCCATTAACTATGTTTACTGAAACCATTACAACAGCAGATGATCGTGAAATTGAACGCTTTAAGTTAATTCAAGAAACGGAATAATTAAAAGAACATTAAGTGAAAAGGAATGTAAATGAGCTTGGATTTCTTAGCAAAAATAGATGTGTTGTATCAACAGTTTCAAGCACATGATCAAGCATATTCGGATCGTTTAAGTCGTTATCGAAATATTGAACCTGAATCTGCAGAATTGTTAAATGTTTTAATTCGGACACAACAATCTAAGCGCATTCTAGAAATTGGCACATCTACAGGCTATTCCACTTTATGGCTGGCGCATGCGGCAGAATCAACTTCAGCAAAAATCACAACATTAGAGATTGATGCTACACGATCTGAACTTGCACGGAAAAATGCAATAGATTTTTCACTTGATCATGTTATTGAGTTTCTTGTTACAGATGCTCAGGACTATTTGAGCAAAACTACAGAGCAATTCGACTTTATTTTATTGGATGCAGAACGTGATGCATATTGTGATTATTGGAATGCTTTACAGCACATCTTAAAGGCAAAAGGTGGGCTTTTAGTGGTGGATAATGTGCTTTCTCATGCATCGGAAGTGGAAGGTTTTTTAAATTTAGTTCGTGAAAATCTAAACTTTAACACAACGACTTTAGCTGTTGGTGCGGGACTATTTTTAGCTACACGCAATTAATGAGTAAAGATGGTGAGGATTGAGAAAAAGCCATCAAAACTGCTTGATGGCTTTATTTTTTATTGCATAGAAACACGTTTAAAGTTGAGGTCGTATTCTAAGTACTTATGAACAAAAGATGTTTTATCGCTACATCGTACTAAATTGTTGTAGATAAATTCAGGAACAGGGTGAAATAAGTCTGCGCTTCCATCATCGTAAAAAATCTTTAAATATCTTGATGTTGCATTGTATTTATAAAAGGTGACGACAATTGTTTTTTCCATAAGCAACCTCGTTATTATCATGTTTTAGGTCATGTAAGAATTTCTTTTATTTTGCTAACTAGGTTATTTATGTATATCACAAATGAGAAATGAAACAACGTATAAATCTAAGATTTATATTCATTATTTGTAGATGCTTGTAGATAAGAATGTTGAATATAAGAATAAAAAAACCACGCTAAAAAGCGTGGTTTTTTTGAATCAGTTCAATCTAATTTGAAATTAGATTTTACCAACTAAGTCGATTGAAGGAGCAAGAGTTGCATCGCCTTCTTTCCATTTAGCAGGACAAACTTCACCTGGGTGAGCGTGAACGTACTGAGCTGCTTTAACTTTACGAAGAAGTTCAGAAGCATCACGACCAATACCGCCAGCGTTGATTTCAACGATTTGGATTTTACCTTCAGGATCGATAACGAAAGTACCACGATCTGCAAGGCCATCAGCTTCGATTAATACGTCAAAGTTTTTAGCAAGAGTCCAGTTAGCATCACCAACCATTACGTATTCGATTTTTTTGATTTCTTCAGAAGAATCGTGCCAAGCTTTGTGAGTGAAATGAGTGTCAGTAGAAACTGAGTAGATTTCAACGCCTAATTTTTTGAATTCAGCGTAGTTGTCAGCAAGGTCACCAAGTTCAGTTGGGCAAACGAAAGTGAAGTCAGCTGGGTAGAAAAATACTACTGACCATTTGCCTTTAAGATCAGCTTCAGTTACTTCAATGAATTGACCATTTTGGAATGCAGTTGTTTTAAACGGTTTAACTTCAGTATTAATTAAGCTCATCATTGTCTCCATGATTGAGGTGAGTCTTGGTTTTCTATTAGATTATAGAAATTATTGGTTTTGCTGAAATAGTATTTTTACATAACTAAAATCGGAAAAACCGAATTTAAGTAAATTTAGCTTTTCAGCACACAAACAATTCTTATCATTTAACAAAAGATAGATGATGGTTAGATGACAAGAATTGTCTTTCAAGTGCTTTCTTAAACATGGAGTCTTCCCATTAAAAAATCAAGGGTGATAGTTAAAATAATTAAATAAATATCATTTGGTTTTATTTTGGTAATACTTGATATTGTTTAATATTTATTCTATTTATTTAGAAAATAAAACATGAAAAATATTGTTTTAATGATCCTCATGTCTGTGTTTGTCGCATGATTAAATACATTGCCTGATTTAAAAGATAAATTTTTGTAAAAGACAACATACCATTTTGAAATTATATAACTAAGAATTTATGAAAAATGAGCTGAATGCATTCAATAATAAGGCTTTAAAAGTGGCTTAATATGGAATTGATAAAAGCCGTTATTTGAGAATATGTTGTATCTAAAAAATAGATTGCTTAATTATCGTAAAAACATTGCGCTGCAATGATTGGGAATCTATTTGAAAACAGGTAGAATATTCTCTTTTAATTTAGCTGTAGGGCGTTCACTTGGTTGCGAAAGATTTAAATGTTGAAAATATGGTGATGGCGAAAGATCTTCACCGTTTAAATCGATTGCGTAAAGGTAAAGACGCCAATGAAAAACAACATCAAGAATTACTAGAAAAATCAAATGCAAAAGTACGTGAACGAATTGCACGTATTCCAAATATTAAACTCAATCAAGATTTACCAGTAACTCAATCTGCCGACAAACTTATTGAAGCCATTCAAAGGCATCAGGTGATTATTGTTGCAGGTGAAACAGGTTCGGGTAAAACCACTCAATTACCACAAATTGCCATGCTTGCGGGGCGCGGTTTAACAGGTTTAATTGGTCATACTCAACCACGACGTTTAGCCGCACGTAGCGTATCTCAGCGTATTGCAGAAGAAGTAGGCGAAAAATTAGGGGAATCGATTTCCTTTAAAGTTCGTTTTAATGAGCAAGGTTCGCAGGACTCTATTGTCCGTTTAATGACAGATGGTATTTTGCTTGCAGAATTATCTCATGATCGATTTTTAACGAAATACGATACGATTATTATCGATGAAGCGCATGAACGTTCGCTGAATATCGATTTTATTATGGGTTATTTAAAACAGCTTTTACCGCGTCGTAAAGATCTAAAAGTCATCATTACTTCAGCAACATTAGATGTAAATCGCTTCTCAAATTACTTTAATAGTGCGCCAATTTTTGAAGTGGAAGGTCGTAGTTTTCCTGTAGAAGTTCGTTATCGTCCAATTTCAGAAATGAGCATTGTAGGAAGTGATGATGATGAATTTGATGATTTTGAAGAAAACTTGCCACGTGCAGTTGTTGCCGCAGTAGAAGAATGTTTCAAAGATGCTCAAGATAAAGGACATCCTGAATACGCAGATACTTTAATTTTTGCGAGTACAGAACAAGAAATTCGTGAGCTTCAAGAAACTTTACAGAAGTTTGGACCACGGCATACAGAAATTTTACCTTTATATGCACGTTTGGCTTTAGGTGAACAACAAAAAATCTTCAATCCAACGGGTGGTGGTCGACGCATTATTATTGCCACCAACGTTGCGGAAACTGCATTAACTGTGCCCAATATTCGCTATGTCATTGACAGTGGTTTTGCGCGTATTTCACGTTATAACTACCGTTCTCGTGTACAACGTTTGCCTATTGAAGCTGTGTCGCAAGCATCTGCGAATCAGCGTAAAGGGCGTTGTGGTCGTATTGCACCAGGTGTATGTATTCGTCTTTATTCTGAAGATGATTTTCAGGGTCGTCCTGAATTTACTGAACCTGAAATTAAACGCACTAATTTGGCATCTGTAATTTTACAAATGCAAAGTTTGGGTTTAGGCACATTCGATGATTTTGATTTTATTGAACCACCTGATCATCGTTTAGTAAATGATGGTCGTAAGCTTTTAATTGAGCTTGGGGCGATGGTGGAGAAGAAAAATCCTTCTCTTTTACAAAGAGTGAGCAGCGCTACTGCGCAAGGGGGAGATTCTGCTGAAACTAATCCCTCTCTTGCGGCGAAGAACGCCTCACTTATTGAAAAAGGGAAACTTACTCAAAGTAAGGAAGATTCCCTTACCAAAATTGGTCAACAAATGGCGAAAATGCCCATTGACCCACGTCTTGCACGAATGATTTTGGGTGGGGCACATTTTGGTGTGCTCAATGAGGTTTTAATTATTGTTGCTGCTTTGGCTGTGCAAGATCCGCGGGAACGTCCTGCAGATAAGCAAATGCAAGCCGATCAAAAGCATGCTTTATTCCGTGAAGAAGATTCAGACTTTTTGTTCTACATTAAGCTTTGGGAAACATTAATTTCTAATCGTGAAATGAGCGAAAATAAACGTCGTACATTTGCACGAAATCATTTTTTAAGTTGGCTTCGTTTACGTGAATGGAAAAAAACCCACGAACAGTTGGTCGATTTAGCCAAAGGTTTAAAACTGTCTTTCAATGAAAAGAAAGCCAATTACGAGAATCTTCATCGTGCACTTTTAACAGGATTATTATCGTTTATCGCCAATAAAACCGATGAGCGAAATGTCTTTATGGCTGTACGCCAACAAAAGACCCGAATTTTCCCTGCATCGAGTTTGCATAAGACTAATACGCCTTGGGTGATGGCATTTGAGATGGTGGAAACCTCTCAAGTGTATATTCGAACACTTGCAAAAATTGAACCCGAATGGATTTTACTTGCCGCGGGCGATTTGTTGAAACATCACTATTTCGAACCGCATTGGTCTAAAAAAGCAGGTGTAGTAAATGCTTACGATCAAATTTCATTATTCGGCTTAATTATTGAGCCTAAACGCCCAATCAATTATGAAAAAGTCGATCAACCTGCTGCGCATGAAATCTTCCTTCGAGATGGTTTAACCACAGGTAATTTGGGCATTACACCACCATTTTTAAAACACAATTTACTCAAATTAGAAGAAGTGGAGCGTGTTGAAGATAAGTTGCGTCGTCGAGATTTGGTGGTCGATGAAGAAACCATTTATCAATTTTATGCATCTAAAGTACCGCCTGAAGTGGCAAGCCGTCGTTCGTTTGAAGACTGGCGTGCGACAGTTGAGCCGAAAAATCCACGCTATTTATTTGTAGAAGATGATGCGCTTTGGATGAATGATCGTCCAACAACGCAACAATTTCCTGATTTTTTACGTAATGGTGAGTTGCGTTTAGCTGCTAGTTATCGTTTTGACCCAAGTCATGATCAAGATGGTGCGACGGTTAAAATTCCTGTGCAAGCACTTCCTCAGGTAGATGAAAATATTTGGTCTTGGGGAATTCCAGGTTGGCGTCAAGATTTAATAGAAGCCTTATTAAAAGCATTGCCTAAAGACAAACGACGTCATTTGGTGCCAATTCCCGATACAGCGCGCAAACTAATGTCACGTGTAGATGCAGTCAATTTACGTGAACATATCTTTAATTTCTTGGCTTATCAATTACGTGGCGATCAAATCTCTGAAAAAGATTTTTCCTTTGAACGTGTAGATGAATATTTATTACCATTTATTAAAGTAATAGATGAAAAAGGGCGTGTGATTGAACATGGACGTGATTTAGCAGAATTAAAAGCACGTTGTCGTACAGAAACACATAGCCCTGTAAAACAATTAAAAGGTGAATTTAAAAGCTTTCCTGAAAGTTTTGTATTTGAAGCATCGCAAAAGGTAACAGGCGTAATTGTTAAGCAATATCAAGCATTGGTCCCAAACAAAGCTTTTGTAAATTTAGAGCAAAAAGATGAATCTGGTGTGGTCATTCAAACTTTTAATGATCAGGTAGAAGCCATTAAAAAACATCGTGACGGTATTATTCATTTGGTGCATATGCAGTTGGGGGATTTAACCCGACAATTGAAAAAACAAATATCTAAACCACTTGCTTTGGCATATTCGCCATTGGGTGATAAAGCCAAGTTAGAGCAAATGTTAGTGTATGCAACGTTACAAATGTCAGTGAATACGCTTCCTGTAAATGCTGAAGAATTTCAAAAGCTCGTTTTAGATGTGAAGAAAAATTTCTTAACGCATGGTCAAACGGCTTTAAGTTTGATGAGTGATATTTATATTCAATGGCAGGATATTCGTCGTAAGTTGTTGGTTTTGGATGACTCAATCTTTGGAAAGAATATTGATGATGTTGAAGATCAGCTCGATTTGATGATGTTGTCAAACTTTGTATATGAGAAATCACCCGATGTTTGGCAAGAATTTCCACGCTATTTAAAAGCATTGGTACAGCGACTTGATCGCTTACCGAATAATTTAACACGAGATAATGCAGCCATTGTTGATGTTGATCCTTGGATGGAAAAACTCTTTAAATATAAAAATGATGCACGTCTTAAAGAAGTCTATTTTATGGTTGAAGAGCTTAGAATTTCATTATTTGCGCAACCAATGAAGACAAAAATGCCAATTTCACCAGCACGCATACAAAAAGTATGGGATAAGCTTGGAATAAGTTAATATATAAGTAATTTCGAGAAGGAGTTTTACATGGGCATCCGCATTACAGGTACTGGCCTATATCACCCAGAAGATATTATCACCAACGAAGAATTGGTTGATAGTTTAAATGCTTATGTGGAACGTTATAACCAAGATAACGCTGAAAAAATTGCAGCAGGCGAGCTAGAAGCGCTACGTGGTTCAAGCGCAGAATTTATTGAAAAAGCATCTGGCGTAAAACGTCGTTATGTTTCAGAAAAAACAGGGATTCTAGATATCAATCGTCTACGTCCAACATTACGTGAACGTTCAGATGATGAATTATCACTTCAAGCTGAGTGGGGTGTAACAGCTGCGAAACAAGCGATGGAAAATGCGGGCGTTACTGCTGAAGACATCGATGTGGTTGTTTTATCTTGTTCTAACTTACAACGTGCTTATCCTGCTGTAGCTATTGAAATTCAAACTGCACTTGGTATTCAAGGTTATGCTTATGATATGAATGTTGCATGTTCTGCTGCAACATTTGGTATTAAGCAGGCTTATGATGCAATTAAAGCGGGTGCGCGTCGTGTATTACTTGTAAATGTAGAAATTACATCGGGTCATACAGATTTCCGTTCACGTGATTGTCACTTTATTTTTGGTGATGTTGCGACAGCATCGATTATTGAAGAAACAGAAACTAAATCTGGTTTTGAAGTTCTAGATATTAATTTATTCACGCAATTCTCAAACAATATTCGTAATAACTTTGGTTTCTTAAACCCAAGTGAAACAACAGATACTGACGATAAGCGTTTCCGTCAAGATGGTCGTAAAGTTTTCAAAGAAGTTTGTCCACTTGTTGCAAAAATGATTACTAAGCAATTAGTGAAAAATGAAATTGATCCAACAGATGTGAAGCGTTTTTGGTTACATCAAGCCAATGCAAGTATGAATGAATTAATTCTTAAACTTGTTGTTGGTAAGCAAGTAGCTGAAGCAGACCCTGCACTTGTGCCAATTATTTTGGACGAATTTGCAAATACTTCATCTGCAGGTGTAATTATTGCATTGCATCGTACTGCGAATGAAGTGAACAATGGTGAATATGGTGTTCTATGTTCATTTGGTGCAGGTTATTCAGTTGGTTCGATCCTTGTACAGAAAAAATAATAGCTATATATTTTAGTTTGGAAAAAAGAGGATTTTTAAATCCTCTTTTTTTTATAAGTAATTCTCTAAAGTGATAATATTTTCGTGAATAATATATCTTTTATTTAATTAATATGGTGATTTTAAAATCTATTATTGTTTTTTTTGTGATTTATTTGTAAGTATTGTTGTTTTTGTTAAGTTATTGATAATTTAAAATTTTCGGTTTATTTTGTATTAAATCATTTTTTAAAAAAATATAAAAAACAATGATATAGGTTATATTTAAGTAATTCTTAACTATTAAGTGTTAATTTCAAGCTATTTTTTGTTGTTGAATTATTAAAAAATATTTGATAAATAAAGTTTAGTAAATTACTTGGTTTTGGGTGGGGATATGTCTATATATAAAATTTTTGATAAAACAACAGGGAAAGTTGTTGAAAATGGTGCTACAACAAATCCAGTTGTTGTGGAGTTAAATGTTGAACAAGAACAAATTAAAAGCATTGCAAAGACAGGTGAAGATTTAACCATTAACTTGGAATCTGGTGAGCAAGTCACTGTTAAAGATTATTATTCAGGCTCTAATGCAAATCAAATGGTCGTTAAAAATGCTGAAGGTCAGTATTTTGAATTAAATCTAGATGGATTAAATGCAGAAGGTTTATTCACTGAAGTAAATTATTCGCCAATAGAAAATTTCACAGATTATTTATATAAAGATGCATCGATTTTCAGCAATATGGCTGTTATTGGTGGGGGTATTGCTGCAGGTTTAGCTGGTATTGCTGTGGCTGTTTGAACCGTACCGGGTTTGTCGGAGAGTTTTTTATTTAAGTTAGGCCACCTGACCTAACGGGTTAATCTTATCATAGTACATTGCTTCAAAATCAAAAGGTGGCACATAACCTAGTGCACTATGTACACGCTCTTTATTGAACCAATCTACCCAATTTAATGTCGCAAGTTGTACATCCGCTAAACCTTGCCAATCTGCTTTTAAATATTTAATCACCTCTGTTTTGTATAAGCCATTCACTGTTTCAGCCAAAGCATTATCGTATGAATCACCGGTCGTACCGACTGATGCTCGTAAATTTGCTGCTTCTAAACGATTGGTATAGCGAATGGAAAGATATTGAACCCCTCTGTCACTATGGTGAATCACATTCTTTGGCATGCCTCGATCATGCAATGCTTGCTCCAATGCATCGAGCACCATATCTGTATTCATCCGTGTAGATACTTTCCATCCAACAATTGCTCGTGAAAACACATCAATAATAAAGGCGGTATAGACCCAGCCTGAATGAGTTTGAATATACGTAAAGTCACCGACCCATAGTTGGTTTGGATGATCAGCACTAAAATTACGTTTCACTAAATCATCTGCCCGTTTTTGGTCATCCCGGCTACGGGTAGTTTGTTTATTCTTACCGCGCCAAACACCTTGTATACCTAGCTTCTGCATCAATCGAGCAACTGTACAACGTGCAATCACATAGCCTTCACGTTTCAGTTGTTGCCAGACCTTACGCACACCGTATCGACCTGAACTTTCTTTCCAAATTCGTTTAATCTCCTCAGCATGATGCAAGTCATGTAAATCTCGCTTTGCTCGATGTTCTGGATTTTCGCAGAGATCTAGAGTCCGGTAATAGGTTGAAGGTGCGATCGGTAAAATTCTACAAATCGCCTCGACTCCGTACAGCTCTTTATTATTATGGATAAAATCCACCATTATTTGTGTGGGCGGTCGAGCTCCGCCTGGGCGAAAAAAGCGGCTGCTTTACGTAGAATTTCATTGGCACGCTTTAATTCTTTAATTTCACGTTCCATTTGCTTCATTTTTTCTTGATCAGATATCTGTTGTACTTTAATAGGATTTTGCTGATCTAAATGCTTTTGATGCCAGGCACGAAGTGTTTCAGGAGTACAACCAATCTTAGGCGCAATTGCTGTGATTGCAGCCCAAGTAGAAGGATAATCTTTTTCAGATTCAATCAATAATTGAACCGCTCTTTCTCTGATTTCAGGGGTATATTTTACTTTTTTCATCGGGACATTCTCTCAGAAAGCTTGGTCTCCGACAAACCCGGTACGGTTCA
>NZ_LWRV01000071.1 GCF_009372215.1 Acinetobacter portensis
AATTGATGACACGCCCTAGAAGAAAAATATATTGAACTAAAAAATATTCTTGAACAAAAATCACATGCTTTTATTGTGTTTTTAGGTGCTTTAATTGGTGGAGTGTTCTCTTTATTTGTTGCTTACCATGTAGATATATACTTTTTAAATTATATTTTTTTCACTATTTTACCCATTGGATTTGCATATCTTTTACGAAAAATTTACATCAATACCATCATCAAAATTGAATAGCTTATGTAAAAAAGATTCCCGTAAAATTAAGCCCTTCATTAGATTATGCAATGAACCAAATGCATTATTTCTTTCATAAAATAACTTAGCTATCTTTGAATAGCCGTTTCCACACTCCTAAAAAAATGAATTTTCATCCATTTATTATGAAATAATTATACCTTCAGCAGAGTACTCAACTGCATAAAATAAGCTCTTATTCACAAAGGTAATAATCGTAAATTTTCACAAATCACGATCTATATAACCAATAACACCTCATTAGATTTATTAAAAATTTAAGCGACATACGATTTATAAATTTTCCTATTGATATATAAAAACTCTATTCATCAAATATTTAAGATGGAAGATATTTCATCATTGAGATCATCAGTAATATTCTTGTCTAAATATGATATCGTCACTATCAGCATGAATCTTGCTTTTGAAAAAATTGATCGGCTTTATTTTTATTCGGGGAATTTATGTCACGCTATTTAAAACACTTTGCTGCCGTATATAGTATTGCTTTGGTGCTTGTAATCACAGTATTGATTTTTGGTCTAAAGTTAGGTGGAATTACCCTTCTTCCTGCACTTATCGCATCAGCATTTATAAGTGCGGGACATTTTGTAAAAAAACAACAACGCCTTCCTTTCCCCGAAGAAAAAATACAACTTATTTGGGGCTCAAGTGCAGTAGCGCTTATTATTGGAAGCATTTTTATTTTCTTTTTAATATTAATGAATCCAAATGCTGAACAAATTATTAAATCTGCAGACAACGCAGGCTTAGTGCTTTCAGCAGTCGTAATGCTATGTCTGGTTGCCATACACGGTGCTATTTTTTATATTGCTTATGGTTGGTATGCAAGGTTTAGTTATAAAAAAATAAATCTCTAATGCTTAAAAAAAGCACCTTGATAGGTGCTTTTTTTAACGTCAATAAATTAACTTGGCGTGTGATACATAAGATACAATTCATTCAAATTGTCTGGAATTTCTTCCGCAATTTCATCCATCAATTGACCATTGCGACGGAAAGATTCCATTTGTGGATCTTCTTCATCTACACCACTGAAAACCATCATTGGCAATGTTAAGTCAATCAATTGATCTTCAAACTCAGGTGTAAACCATGCATCCTCATTCAAAAACATTGCATCAACAAATCCTACACTCCAGTCACCAAGACTAGACTCAGTATCTGCTTCTTCAATTTCAAACGGAAAAGTAATCCCTTCCTCGTTCGCCAAATTTTGACGAAGTGATTCCAACCAAGCTTTTACTTGTGCAATAATTTCAGCTGGTACTTTTTTCTGATTATTATCAAAAAGTTCATCCAACCACTTACTAAATTGGGGACCAACTGCAACTGCACATAAAAAACCATGAGTTGCTGCGAAGTCTAGACCATGTTCGTTTTGGTCACCATCTAGATATTCACTCAACTGGTCTAAATCTAAAGCACTCATTTCAAATCCAAACTTAGATATTCAAGACTTAATAGCATAACATTTTACATTTACTTTACTGTAGATTTTAGTCATCTAAATCGTCATCATCGTCGAAGTCATAATCAAAATCTTTTAATTCGCGCTCTAAGCGACGTTGTGCAAGTAGCTCATCAATCAAACGACGTTTTTCCAATGACTCTTTCGCACTAATTTTACTCGATGCTTCATCAAAATTAACGTCATCATCTCCACTGAAGCTATCATCTAGTTCAAAATCTGTTGAAGACACTTAAACTACCTCTGAATAAAAAAGTGAATGGGTCTAGGCGCTATTTATCGTCCTTTACAAATCTTGTCAAGTTTTTTTTGTTTTTTTGTATTTTTATTACTATTTTCTACTTGTAATTATTCCTCAAATTTGTGTATTTATTAACAAGTTAGTTTGATATTATTGTTATGGTAAAATTAAAAAAATATTTTAGCGGTAAAAGGAGTGAAGACTTGAATAAATTCAGTCTAGCCCCATATCTATTTACAATTGTTAATTCAGACACATTAATAAATTTTGGTTTGATTGATCAATTCAGAACCTATTTAAAGCAAATTGTGCTATCATGCACGGTTTTTCCCTGCCACAGATTCAATGAAGAGTAAGCAAAGATGAGCGATATGACTTCCCCTACTTCTCAAGTAGCGGCTCTGATTAGCCGAGGCAAAGAGCAAGGTTACTTAACTTATGCCGAGGTTAACGATCATCTACCCGACTCAATCACAGAGAGCGAACAGATTGAAGACATTATTCAAATGCTTCAAGACGTTGGTATTCCTGTGCATGAGCGTGCGCCTGAATCTGATGATACGATGTTCGAAGGCAACAATGAAGCAACAGATGAAGTTGCTGAAGAAGAAGCCGCAGCCGTACTAGCCTCTGTAGAAAATGAGCCTGGTCGCACAACTGACCCTGTTCGCATGTATATGCGCGAAATGGGTACAGTAGAACTTTTGACACGTGAAGGCGAAATCAGTATTGCTAAACGTATTGAAGAAGGCATTCGAGATGTTCTTCATTCAATTGCTTACTGGCCAAACGCTGTAGAAGTTGTACTTCAAGAATATAAAGATTACGAAACAGGCGAACGTCGCCTTGCAGATATTCTTTCTGGTTACTTAGACCCTGAAAGCGACGAAGAAATTCCTGAAGTTATAGAAGAAGCTGAAATTGAAGTAGAAGATGATTCAGCAACTAAATCAGCGAAAAACGTTAAGCTAGATGATGAAGAGGAAGAAGAAGAATCTGATAGCGATGATGAATCTGAAGGTGAATCTGGCCCAGATCCTGAAATTGCAAAAGCACGTTTCACAGAATTAGCAAATGCTTGGCAAACAACACAAGCTGTAATTGCTAAACATGGTCGTAATAGCACTGAAGGTGCTGCTGCCCTTGAAGCGCTTGCTAGCGTGTTTATGATGTTCAAATTTACACCTCGTTTATTTGAAATCATTTCAGAGATGATTCGTGGCACACATGAGCAAATTCGCGTATCTGAACGTGAAACTATGCGTTATGCAGTTCGTCGTGGTCGTATGGATCGCAACCAATTCCGTACATCTTTCCCAGGTCAAGAATCAAACTTTGCTTGGTTAGATGAACAAATTGAAAAAACACCTGTTGAATTACGTGGTTATTTAGAAAAAGTTCGTCCTGATGTATTGGCGTTCCAACAAAAAATTGCTGATCTTGAAAAAGACTTAAATCTAACAGTTAAAGAGATTAAAGAAATTTCTAAGCGTATGACTGTTGGTGAAGCGAAAGCTCGTCGTGCTAAGAAAGAGATGGTTGAAGCAAACTTACGTCTGGTAATTTCGATTGCGAAAAAATATACCAACCGCGGTCTTCAATTCCTCGATTTAATTCAAGAAGGTAACATCGGCTTAATGAAAGCCGTAGACAAGTTTGAATACCGTCGTGGTTACAAATTCTCGACTTATGCAACTTGGTGGATTCGTCAAGCAATTACACGCTCTATTGCCGACCAAGCACGTACCATTCGTATTCCAGTACACATGATCGAAACCATCAACAAGATCAACCGTGTATCTCGTCAACTACTTCAAGAAATGGGTCGTGAACCTACTCCTGAGGAATTAGGCGAACGTTTAGAAATGGACGAAGTTAAAGTTCGTAAAGTACTTAAAATTGCAAAAGAACCTATTTCAATGGAAACGCCAATTGGTGATGATGAAGATTCGCATCTTGGTGACTTCATTGAAGATGGCAACATCACATCTCCAATTGATGCTGCCACTTCTGAAGGCCTTAAAGAAGCAACACGTGAAGTTTTAGAAAACTTAACTGAACGTGAAGCAAAAGTCTTAAAAATGCGTTTTGGTATCGATATGCCAACAGATCATACTTTGGAAGAAGTAGGTAAACAGTTTGATGTAACACGTGAGCGTATTCGTCAAATTGAAGCAAAAGCTTTACGTAAATTACGTCATCCTTCTCGTTCTGAACATCTTCGTTCATTCTTAGAAAATGACTAATTCTTGATTACATAATGGAGACTTGAAAATTAATTGCTCGTCTCCATTAAGTATTTAAGAGATCAACACAACGCCTGCACTCTTGCAGGCGTTTGATATAAAGGGGGACTACAATGTTAGACCGTACACCATCTCGTGAACTTCAAGAACATCTTTGGGTTTTCCCAATGGACTACCCTATCAAACTCATTGGTTTGGCAGGTGATGAATTGCGTGTTGCTGTTGTCGATATTTTGGTGAAACACTTCCCTGACTTCGATGGTAAAAATCTTGATACTCAACCATCACGTACAGGAAAATATCATTCTTTGACTGCACAATTACGCTTTGAAGAGTTAGAACAAGTACATAAGCTTTATGCAGATTTAGCTGCATGCCCGCTCATTAAAACCGCACTATAATTTTAAAACACGCTTTCGAGCGTGTTTTTTTATACATATTAGATAACGAACAACTCCCGCTGATCTTTTGAATTTACTATAATAAAATGTATTTAAAATATTTAAGGACGCATCAACATTGAATGCTGTTTCAAAGCCAAATCTTGTGATTCGTCAATACAATGATTTAACCAATTACGAAGCGCGTTTTCATGAAATGAAAAGCTTAACGGAAAACCGTGATGAATCTACCCCTGATGAATTGTGGATTTTGCAACATCATGATGTTCTTACTCAAGGTCAAGCAGGTAAACCTGAACATATTTTAATTCCATCAAACATTCCCGTTGTGCAAACAGACCGTGGCGGACAAGTAACTTGGCATGGCCCTGGTCAAATGGTGATTTACTTTATGTTTGACTTAAATCGTTTGGGTTGGAATGTTCGAACATTAGTGTCTTATGCTGAAAACCTAATGATTGATCTAGCTAAAAAATATGGCATAACAGCATATGCCAAACCCGATGCACCTGGCGTTTATGTGAATGAGCGAAAAATTGGTTCTTTAGGCTTTAAAATTCGTAAAGGTCGCAGTTATCACGGTTTAGCAATGAACATTGATTGTGATTTAATGGGTTTTCACACCATCAACCCTTGTGGTTACGCAGGACTCGAAATGGTTCGCATGATGGATTTAATGCAAGATTACCCAAAATTCACAAAGTTAAGTACAGATGTAATTGAAACTTTCCAAAACAGCGGTTACTTTAATGACGTGAAAGTCATTCAATATTGATTGAATAGCTTTGCATTACAGATTAAAATAAATTAGAGTATTTACTCTAAATAAATAATTATTGTTAGATGGGATGCAAGTGTGATTTCAACAAAATCCGTAAAGCCCGCTTTTCAACAAGCCTACGTTAAACTCATGATGGATGTGATTGGACGTGGCTTGGTCATGGCAAGTCAAGTTGATGCAGAAGTTAAACAAGAAGTTGCAAAATTTCCTGCAAACTTTGTACTTTCAATGAATGTATTTCCAAATGGTCCTGCATTTATTGCTAAAGTCACTGAAAATCATCAACTTGTATTACTATCATCAAGTGAAACCAAGCCAGATTTAACAATCACGTTTAAGCACTTAAGTCATGCTTATCTTGTATTTTCATTTCAAGAAAGTACAGCACAAGCTTTTGCCAATGACCGAATGATTGCAGATGGCGATTTATCTTATGCCATTCGATTAGTTCGCTGCTTAAATAAAATGGAATCTCTGATTTTACCTAAATTACTTGCTGAACTCGCAGTTAAAGAATATCCAACAAATTTAACTTTAAAAGACAAATTGGTGGGAGCTGCCAATATTTACTTAAAAGTTGCACAATCATATTTTAAACGGAGTGCTTAATCATGACCAAATCCTACTATGAATTTTTCTGCCCTGTAAAAGTCATTGCTGGTCATGCTGCACTTGAGCACATCCCTTTTGAGCTTTCAACATTAGGCTCAAAACGCCCAATGATTATTACCGATAAAGGCGTTCGCAGTAACAAGCTACTCTCACCCATTGAAGCAGCTTTTGAATCTACAAGTACAGAAATTGGTTATATTTTTGATGATGTACCACCAGATTCAAGCCTCGAAACAGTGCGTAAAGCTGCACAGTTTTATCGCGAAAATAATTGCGATTCTATTATTGCTGTCGGTGGCGGCTCAGTAATTGATACATCTAAGGCAACCAATATTTTGGTTTCTGAAGGTGGTGATGATTTACTAAAATATTCAGGCGCACACAATCTACCAAAACCGCTCAAACCTTTTTTTGTTGTACCGACAACATCTGGAACAGGTTCAGAAGTGACCATGGTGGCAGTTGTATCTGACCCTGAAAAAAATGTGAAACTTGCATTTGCATCATACTATTTAATGCCACATGCAGCCATTTTAGACCCTCGTATGACGCAAACGCTACCACCTCATTTAACAGCTATGACAGCGATGGATGCGATGACACATGCAATTGAAGCCTATACTTGCATGGCAGCCAACCCTATTTCTGATGCGTATGCGACTGCTGCAATTAAAAAAATCAGCAAAAATTTATTTAATGTTTTAGATAATCCTTCTGATGCTGAAGGACGACTTGAGCTTGCGCAAGCTTCAACAATGGCAGGCATTGCATTCTCAAACTCAATGGTAGGTCTCGTACATTCACTTGGGCATGCTTTAGGTGCTGTTGCACATTTACCTCATGGCTTATGTATGAACTTATTCTTGCCTTATGTGCTGGAATACAATAAAGATGTAAATGGCGATAAAATTGCAGATCTACTCCTGCCTCTTTCTGGTGCAGATGTTTATGCGCAAACACCAGCACATTTACGTGCAGAAAAAACCATTTCAAGTATTTCAGCAATTCGCGACAGACTTTATGCTTTAACAAAATTACCGCGTAATTTACGTGAAACAGCTAAAGTTTCTGAAGCACAATTAGATGAAGTGGCCGAAAAAGCATTAAATGATGGTTCAATCATTTACAACCCTAAAGAAGCAAATTTAGAAGAGCTTAAATCTATTCTAAAAAAGGCTTGGTAATTTAGTAAAAATAAGACAATATAGCGAAAAATAAGCCTGATGCTTTTTTAAACATCAGGCTTTTCACTGTGTTATCAAATTATTAATTTTTCTGAAAGAACTTGGCAGAAAAATTGCTAAAAAAAATCAGAAAGTTACTAGTAAACGCCATCAATTTAGAGTAGATTGGCGCACTTTGTTTCAAATGTAGGGGGGATCGTTCGTCTCAAACGATCCTTATAAACATGACTGATCCTTGATCAACGATTAAGAGGATAACGCCGTTGACAAATATCTCTGGGACTCAATCGACAGCTAAACTACAAAAGACCCTTGGTCTTTGGCACATCATCATTATTGGTTTGGCATATATCCAACCAATGACATTGTTTGATACGTTTGGTTTAGTATCTGAAGAAAGTCACTACCACGTGCCGACTTCATATGTTGTTGCCTTGATTGCTATTCTATTTACCTCGATTAGTTACGGTCATATGATTCGCCGTTACCCATCATCAGGTTCAGCATATACCTATGCACAAAAATCAATTCACCCGAACGTAGGCTTCATGGTGGGTTGGTCTTCTTGGTTAGATTACCTGCTCTCTCCAATGGTCAATATTATCCTTGCGGTAATTTACCTTGAAGCATTATTCCCAGATGTAAATCATTGGGTATGGGTAATTGTATTAACAGCATTCATGACAGGTATTAACCTTCGTGGTGCTAAATTTGTAGCAAACTTTAATAGCTTGATCGTCTTGATTCAGCTTATTGTTATTGCTGCATTTACTTATCTTATATTCACAAAACTACAAGCTGGTTTCAATGCTGACGGCCCAATTACAGCCGAAACACGTTACCAACTTTGGAGTTTAGACCCATTTTGGAATCAGCTCACGGCTGTTGGCCCGCTGATTACAGGTGCAACATTACTGTGCTTCTCCTTCACAGGTTTTGACTCATTAAGTTCACTTGCTGAAGAAACAAAAGACACTGAGAAAACTTTGCCTAAAGCGATTTTCTTAACTGCACTCATTGCAGGTGTCATTTTTATTATCAGCACATACTTTATGCAGCTTTACTTCCAAAATGACCCAAGTACATATTTCAAAAATATTGCTGAAACTCAACCAGAAATTTTATTATTGGTGGGTGGATCATTATTCCAAGCTTATGTTCTGGCATTTGCAATTGTAACTGTTATGGCATCAGGTATTTCTGCACACGCAGGCGTATCACGTTTGATGTATGTAATGGGCCGTGATGGTGTAATTAATAAAAAGATTTTTGGTCATATTAGCCCAAAAAGCTTTACGCCTTCATACAATATTATGATTGTTGGTGCTGTTGCATTAACTGCTGGCTTTATGGATCTAGACATTGTTATTTCAATGATTAGTTTCGGTGCTTTAACTGCGTTTACATTCGTGAATTTATCTGTAATTTCACGTTATGCATTACGTGATGGGCGCACAAAGACTGCTAAAGATATCTTCAGTTTCGTTATTATTCCTCTTTTAGGTTTCATCAGTATTTTCGCGATGTGGCTAGAAATTGAAGAGACCGCACTGAAATACGGCTTATGGTGGGCGATGTTCGGGATTATGTACCTTGGTTATAAAACTAAAGGTTTCAAACATCCTGCTCCTCAACATAACGAATTTGAATAATCTGTTTCAAATTATTCTAAAAATAAAAAAGGCGCTTCATGCGCCTTTTTTATTTACTTAAATTCAGCTTTTACTTAACGTAAACGACAGTTAAAGCCCATTTTGGTATCCACAATATTATCTTTATAGCCAAAACTTTGAATAAAAAGATTACGATCTTCTATTATGTTTTGATCGACTTCTGGAAGGCGAGCTTTATTATCTACTGCAAGCTTAAAAGTATGATCAATAACATCTTGGAAAATACCGCAAACCTCTTGGCGCTTTTGCTTATTAAGCTGTCTTCCTGTCCAACTTCGCTCAAAATCTTCAGGCTTTAAGTTCGCACCCCATGCTTCAATGCGATCATGTAAACCTTGCTTCATGGCTTGCATACCTTGTTGCATTTCAGCTTTAGTAAATGGCTGAATATCAGCATCAAGTTCCTCTGCATGTGCCACTGTGCCCATCATCAATGCTAAACAAAACATTGGAACATTCATTTTTTTTAAGAATATAATCAACTTTAATCACCCTCTACTTTTACAACATCGTCCTTATACACATAATTTAATGATTTCCATAGTTTTGTTAAAGAAGCTTTACATAAATATTAACGTTTCGCATGAAAAAAGCCACCCAAAGGTGGCTTTAATAATGTCATTTAATTTAGATTAATGCTTTAAATTCTTGCTGACGCCAAGCTTCATATAATATAACAGCCGTTGCATTCGACAAGTTTAAACTACGTGAGTTCTCTGCCATTGGTAACCGAATCCAATGTTCTTGTGGGAACATCATACGGACATTTTCAGGTAAACCACGTGTTTCAGGTCCCATTAACAAGGCGATAGGACGGTTTAGATTTGATGTATGCGGTGTTTCAGAACCCTTTGTGGTTAAAGGATAAATCGCATCTAACTCAATACCCTGTGACTTTAAGTTCACAAGACATTCATCAAAATTTTCCCAAATTTGCATACGTGCATATTCGTGATAATCCAAACCCGCACGTTTCAATTTTTTATCATCTAGCTCAAAACCTAGCGGTTTAACCAAATGTAATTGTGCACCTGTATTCGCACATAAACGAATGATATTCCCCGTATTACTTGGAATTTCAGGCTCGTATAACACTACATGAATCACAGGCTTTCTCTTCTCTTTCAATGTAACAAGGCTTAACCTTGCCACTGTAATTGTTCACGCAAGCTTACCACTTCACCAATAATAGTGAGTGTGGGCGCTTGTATTTGATGTTCTGAAACTTTAGATGCAATATCTGCCAACGTTCCAACCACCACTTTTTGCTCTGGCGTTGTTCCTTTTGAAATCAATGCAACAGGCATATTCGATCTTTGACCATGAGAGATCAATCTTTCACAAATTTTTTCCAATCCAACCAAGCCCATGTATAAAACGAGCGTTTGGTTTTCATAAACAAGTTCATTCCAAGGCAATTCAGGCGAACCTTCTTTCAAATGCCCCGTTAAGAAACGAACACTTTGCGCATAATCACGATGCGTTAATGGAATGCCTGCATAAGCAGAACAACCCGATGCTGCTGTTATCCCAGGTACAACTTGAAATGCAACGCCTGCATCAAATAGTTCTTGAATTTCCTCTCCGCCACGACCAAAAATAAACGGATCACCACCTTTTAAGCGGCAAACACGTTTACCTTCACTTGCATACTTAACCAATAAAGCGTTAATTCCTTCTTGCGGTACTGCATGATTTGATCGCGCTTTCCCGACATAAATTTTTTCCGCATCACGACGGCATAAATCCATAATCGGTTCAGAAACCAATCGATCATAAATAACAACATCTGCTTGTTGCATTAAACGCAAAGCTTTAAGCGTTAAAAGCTCAGGATCCCCCGGCCCTGCACCGACTAAATAGACTTCACCTTTCGGTTTTTGCCATTCAATTAATGCTTGCTCTATTAAGCGATCCGCTTCCGCAATATTGTCATTAAATACTTGTTCTTTTAATGGACTTGCATACAAGTCCTCCCAAAAGATACGGCGCTCATCAGGATTTTCAATTTTTGCTTTTACAGCTGCACGCCACTTTCCTGAAAACTCAGCAAGTTTTCCCATTCCATGCGGAATTGTACTTTCTAATTGAGTTCGAATTTGACGAGATAAAACAGGAGATGTTCCATTGGTCGCAATAGAAATCACCAAAGGTGATCGATCTACAATTGCAGGCACCATAAAGCGACAATGTGGTGGATCATCCACACTATTGACTAGAACTTTTTCAACTTCACATGCTTCAAACACAGCTTGATTGACAGCCTTATTGTTTGTTGCAGCAATCACAAGTCTGTAGTCACGCAAAGAAATATCTAAACTGAAATGTGCTTGAACAAATTGCCCTTGGCTTTGTTGAACGATGTCTAACAAACTTTGTTCAATTTCAGGTGCAATCACATGAATTTTTGCACCAGCTTTCGCAAGCAATACTGCTTTTCGATAAGCAATTCGTCCACCACCAACAATCAGACAAGGTTGCTGCTGCAACTTTAAAGAGATTGGAAAAATATCCACCGAATACCTCAAAACTTCATCTGATTGTTTAAAACAAAAGTGCACAATATTTTGTGCACTTTATCGAACTTACAAAGACAATTTAGTCGATGTATGCAGTACCGCCCATATATGGACGTAATACTTCAGGAATTTCAATAGAACCATCGGCACGTTGATAGTTTTCCATTACCGCAAGTAATGTACGACCAACAGCCAAACCTGAACCATTCAATGTATGAATAAATTCAGTTTTCTTTTGGTCTACACGGTAACGTGCTTTCATACGACGCGCTTGGAAATCACCCATACATGAGCAAGATGAAATTTCACGGTAAGTATTTTGGCTTGGAACCCAAACTTCTAAATCGTAAGTTTTAATTGCACCAAATCCCATGTCACCAGCACAAAGCACAACTTTACGGTATGGAAGACCTAATGCTTGCAAAATACCTTCAGCATGACCTGTTAATTCTTCCAATGCATCCAGAGAAGTTTCAGGCTTAACCATTTGAACCATTTCAACTTTGTCGAATTGGTGCTGACGGATTAAACCACGCGTATCACGACCATAAGAACCTGCTTCACTACGGAAACATGGTGTATGCGCTGCGTATTTTAATGGTAAACGATCTGCATCGATAATTTCATCACGCACGAAGTTTGTTACAGGCACTTCAGCTGTTGGAATTAAATAGAATTCTTTTTCGCCTTGAAGTTTGAATAAATCTTCTTCAAATTTAGGCAATTGACCTGTGCCACGTAAAGAATCTGCATTCACTAAATATGGAACATACGCTTCTGTATAACCATTTTTAAGTGTGTGCGTATCTAACATGAACTGAGTTAAAGCACGTTGTAAACGAGCCAAAGGTCCTTTTAAAACACTAAAACGAGAGCCTGTAAGCTTCGTTGCTGTTTCAAACTCTAAACCACCCATCATTTCGCCAAGGTCAGTATGATCTTTCACTTCAAAATCAAATTGACGAGGTGTGCCCCATTTCAAGATTTCAACATTATCATTTTCATCTTTACCTTCAGGAACAGATTCGTGCGGCATATTAGGAATAGATAAAGACTTGGCTTCGATTTCAGCTTGCAATTCGTTTAAAGCAACTTCAGCAGCTTTAATTTCATCACCAATGGCAGACATGCGAGCCATGATTTCAGATGCATCACCACCGGATTTTTTAATCTGACCGACTTGTTTTGCGCCCGCATTACGTTCTGCTTGTAATGATTCTGTCTTCGATTGAATTTCTTTACGGCGAGATTCTAAAGATGCCCACTCTTCAACATTCAGTTGGACACCACGTTTAGCTAAGGCTAAATTTACAGCCTCAATATTATTTCTGAGTAATTTCGGGTCGATCATAGCCAATCTTTTGGAAAGAAAAAAACTGGCTATAGTGTAAGCTCTAAACAGCAAAAAATATAGTAAAACAGCTTACACATGCACCTTATTAGAACAATAAAATACAGATCTTATTGAAAACTTACTGATTTGCGTACTTTGGCAAACTTGGCATAAATTCAGGCTTAAATAATGCTTTTGCAGATCGATAAGGCAAAGTCAGCTCACTCATTCCTTCTGCATAGCTTGCTAACTCATATAATGGGTAAACAAACACCAAACCATTTACACCATAATAAAAATTATCACTCAGTTGAAATTTCGCACGCTCAATCACATGATTCTCCAACCAAATTGAATTTGCATCATAAAGTGCATTTAAAATTTTAGGTTGTGCATCTTTCATCACAATATCTTCAAGTGCTAAACGCTTTTTATTTTTTAAATCAAAATTTACATATTCTGTATGATACATACCATGTGCTGCACCTGCATTATAACTATAACTATCAATAGCAAATGTCGCAATATAACCAAATTGACTAATATAGCGAACCGTTGTTGTACTCTGACTCAAACCCACATTAGCATTGTCATTAA
Organism: Acinetobacter portensis; assembly: GCF_009372215.1. Classification (GTDB taxonomy): domain Bacteria; phylum Pseudomonadota; class Gammaproteobacteria; order Pseudomonadales; family Moraxellaceae; genus Acinetobacter; species Acinetobacter portensis. The sequence goes on from NZ_LWRV01000071.1 coordinate 13,317, forward strand.
ACACAATCTTTTCAGTTGGCTTCTCAGTAAAAGCAACAGGATCTGCTTTATGAATTCGGTCAAGGAAATAATCATTAATCCAATCAATATTGGTTTCTACCGTTTGTACGCTATATTGAGTACAACCTTCCACACTACATGCTTCTGCATTTGGTAGTTCTACAGTAACCACTTTTGAAAGAATTGTTGGAATAGCAGTCGCTACAGATTCAGTTTTAGGTGCTTTTTCATCGACTACAGGCTCATTCACAGGCTTACACCCTGAAATACCTCCAACAAGCATCATCGCGGTTACAAGCCCAATGACTTTAAATTGCGAACTCTGCATTTCTCCCCCCTAGCTATTATTTTATGTCTTAACATTCATACTATACAAACAACACGCCATGGTTGATAGACAGAAATAGTATTGTTTATATTAATGATCTATTTTCCCATCTAATACATAAAAAAAAGCAACTTTTCAGTTGCTTTTTCACTTTCACAATCAATTATTGATCAATAATATCCGTGCCTTTAGGTGGCGTAAAATCAAAGACAGATGAAGAAACACCTGCATTTACTTTTACATTATTAAAACGGACATAGGTCGTTTGACCTAATGAGTCTTGTAAAATCATTAAAGTCGGCGCGCTATTCGCACCAAAACTAATGGTTAAACTTTGAAAAGCACCATCTTTTTGTTTTGGATATAGAGTGTAATAAGTTTTTGCTTTATTCGGCTGAGTTACACGATAGGTCTTCATAATCTGACTTGTGTTTCCAGACAGCAATAATGCAGGCGTATTCGCAACTTGCTCATCTAGACTTTGGCGTACAGCTTGCTGTAAATCTGGATCATAAATCCATACCGTTTTACCCGAAGTTACAATGGTTTGTTTTACAGGTGATGTAATTTCCCAATAAAATTTACCTGGTGTCGCAACTTTCATTACACCTTTAAAAGTCTGATTCATATGTTGAGATGAAAGACCTTTATTCTTTACAGCTTTTGCATTTTCAACTGTTGTTTTTTGCTCAAAATTTGCTGAAATACTTTTTAAGCTACCCAATTGTTTGACCAAACTTGCAGTTGCTTGTTGCTCCGAAGCTGCAACTGGTGTTGCCGCAAAAACAGTTGTACTTACCACAGGTGCTAATGTTGCAGCCCCAATTGCTACAGCACAGATCGTTTTACGAAGCATATTCATATATTCACCTTTTATATTTGCTCAACGCAATTCATTTTCATCCTTTTATCTTAAACCAAAATATGTTGCTAAATTTAGAGTAAATAAGAAGTTTTGTATTGTTATTAGTATTAAAAGTCGAAATTCATCCATCATGATGAAGATTATTTTTAATTTGCACAATCTCTAAGCATAAAAAAACCCGCAATAAAGCGGGTCTTTTTCTACCAAAGCTTACGCTTCAACAGATACGTAGCGACGACCGAATTGGCCTTTCACTTCGAATTTGATTACGCCATCAGCAGTCGCAAACAAAGTATGGTCACGGCCCATACCTACGTTTTGACCAGCGTGGAATTCTGTACCACGTTGACGAACGATAATGTTACCAGCAGTCACAGATTGACCGCCGTACATTTTAACACCTAACATTTTAGGATTCGAGTCACGACCGTTTTTAGTCGAACCACCGGCTTTTTTAGTTGCCATGTCTATTTACTCCTCGTAATTAGCCTGAAATAGCTGTAATTTTCAACTCAGTGAACCATTGACGGTGACCTTGTTGTTTACGATAGTGTTTACGACGACGCATTTTAACAATACGAATTTTGTCGTGACGACCATGGCTAACTACTTCAGCAGTTACAGTAGCACCAGCAACAACTGGAGCACCGATTTGAATGCTTTCACCGTTAACTAGCATCAATACGTCATCAAACGTAATAGTTGAGCCAGTTTCAGCTTTCAACAATTCTACTTTAAGGGTTTCACCCTCAACTACACGGTGCTGTTTACCACCGCTTTGAATTACTGCGTACATATTGTACTCCAACGTACCCGTGTCGTCGTGCCGATAAAGGAATATACCGATCTTAATACGACCGCCACTGGGGGTTATACAAGGGCAAAGATTTTAATAGATATTCAATCAAACAACAAGCAATTTGCCACAAATAATAGTAGAGTTTGTTGATTATTTTATAAACACTATGGATTTTCTAGCTTTGTCTGTATTTTATACAAAGTAAAGTACTATAGAAACATCTATTCCTGAATCGTAAAATAAACAAAAAGTTGTCTTTTTCAATTGTATATTTAATTACACTAACAACTACTGTTACTATTCTCACGTTGTAGATAAAAAATAGTATGATTTGGCAGGCTTACATAGGTAATTACACCTATATACGACCAGATATTTGTTAAACTAAGATTCAATTCAAAAATGAGGTTTCTCTTCACATGACCATCGATTTTAAGCAAGATATTCTCGCTCCTGTTGCTTCTGATTTTGCCGCGATGGACACATTTATTAATGAAGGGATTACTTCTAAAGTTGCTTTAGTGATGGCTGTAAGCAAACATGTTGTGGAAGCTGGTGGTAAGCGTATGCGCCCAATTATGTGCTTACTTGCAGCAAAAGCATGCGGTGAAACAAACTTAGATCAGGCAACAAAACTTGCGGCTATTATTGAAATGTTACATACCGCAACTTTGGTTCATGATGATGTTGTAGATGAATCTGGATTACGTCGTGGTCGCCCCACTGCAAATGCAACATGGAACAATCAAACAGCCGTATTGGTTGGTGACTTTCTTATTTCACGCTCATTCGATCTTTTAGTCGATTTAAACAATATGACTTTATTAAAAGACTTTTCTACGGGTACATGTGAAATTGCTGAAGGTGAAGTACTACAATTACAATCTCAACACCAACCAGATACAACCGAAGAAACATATTTAAGTATTATCCACGGCAAAACTTCACGATTATTTGAGCTTGCAACTGAAGGTGCTGCAATTTTAAGTGGGAAAGATGAGTTCCGCGAACCACTTCGTAAATACGCTGGTCACTTTGGTAATGCATTCCAAATTATTGATGATATTTTAGATTACACATCTGATGCTGAAACATTAGGTAAAAATATTGGTGATGATTTAATGGAAGGTAAACCAACTTTGCCATTAATCTCAGCATTACAAAACACTTCAGGTGAAGACCGTGAAATTGTTCGCAAAAGTATCGCTACAGGCGGAACAGAAAACTTAGAGCGTGTAATTTCAATTGTTCATTCATCTGGCGCATTAGATTATTGCCGTAAACGTGCAACCGAAGAAACTCAAGCCGCACTTGGAGCTTTAGCTGCATTACCTGACACGGAATATCGTCAGGCACTTGAAAACTTGGCTAAATTGGCTTTAAACCGTATTCAATAAAGCATAGCCAAATCATAAATTTTACTTAATAAAAGATTTAACACTTGCTTATGCATCTAAAACTCAATGACTTATTCCTAAAAATGCAAGAACAGCTTGATCAAAATCAAGCTGTTCTTGATGATACCTTACTGATTGAGTTAGTAAATCGTATTCGTCCTAATGACACACGTAATCAAGACGAAGTTCAAATAAAATTTAATGCCTTTATACAAGCAATTTTAATTACCCCAGATGCAGCATCTACTTTACAAAGCTTTGTTTTAAAACTGATAAGCCAATATAAGCAAACAAGTTTATATGCAGATACAGGTATTTTGTCTTTAGAAGGTTTTTGGAACCAAATTTTTCAACGTTTAGGTTCGCACTTTCTTCCACTGATTAATGATGAAAGCCAACTTCAAGAACTGGTTCGAAATGTTTTTCATCAATATTCAGATCAATATTGGTTAGACAGTATTCAAGACAAACAATGGCAACAACTCTTTAGGTTACTCAATCAAGGGCATAGCAACCAAGAAGAAAAACGTTTAATTCGAAGTGAAATTATCAAATCGATTACTGTTTTATCTTATCGGGTTAGCGGTATTGGCTTATATCCTGAATTTATTAATGCACACCCAGAATTAACCGAATACGAGTCGCCATTTCTTGTTCAAAACCGTGAAATTAATGAGTTTATTCAACAATACAAACTTCTAGATTTAAACGACGATCAATTAACGGCTATTACCCCACCCGATGCAGCTCAAGCACTTGTTATGCTTGAACAATGTAAAGATGTTACCGCAAAAATTCGTAGATCAACCAAACGAATTGGGGTCAGTATCAGCTTAACTTATTTACTTTCATTACTTGAACAATGCCTAGAACGAATTGAAATTCTTATTAACTTTATAGTTGAAAAAGATGATGTACGTTACAACTCTTTAGGCTGGCTGCTTAACGATATTACGACCGCCATTTATAGTGAGCGAAGCGTTCGATCATTATTGGTCACAAACAGTGAACTTATTGCACTACAAGTGACTGAAAATGCGAGTAAAACAGGTGAACATTATGTAAGTACCGATAAAGCAGGTTTTTTCGGTATGTATAAGTCTGCTGCTGGAGCAGGTGTCATTATTGCCATTATGGCAACATTAAAAGTCCTTATGGCGCGTGCCGCTTTAGCACCATTAATGCAAGCTTTTTCATATAGCATGAACTATTCACTAGGTTTTATGCTCATTCATGTTTTGCATTTTACCGTTGCAACAAAACAACCTGCTATGACGGCGGCAGCACTTGCCTCTACAGTTCAGCATCAAAAAGGCTCTAAAACAGCTCAAATTGCTGAACTTGCAGCATTGATTATTAATATTATTCGTACTCAATTTGTTGCAATTTTAGGTAATATTTCTATTGCCATTCCTGTTGCAGCAATTATTGTTATGTTTTGGGATTTCGCTTTACATGAACCATTAATGAATCATTATAAAGCAACTAAAACCTTGCATGATTTAAATCCGTTTACATCTTTAGCTGTTCCACATGCTGCCATTGCTGGTATTTGCTTATTCTTTTCGGGTTTATTGGCGGGTTACTTCGACAATATGGCGGTATATCGTAAAGTCGGACCTCGTATTCAAGCTCATCCTAAGCTAAAGAAATACATTAAAAAGGAACGTTTAGATAAATTTGCCAACTATATAGAGCGTAACTTAGGTGCTTTAGCAGGTAACTTCTTGTTTGGTATTATGCTGGGTAGCATGGGAACCATTGGTTATATTTTAGGCTTACCTTTAGATATCCGCCATATTGCCTTTGCTTCTGCAAACTTTATTCAAGGCTTAATGCTCATTAATGGTACGCCAGAAATTGGCTTAATTATTGTGTCCTTTTTAGGTGTACTACTAATTGGTTTAACCAACTTATTTGTGAGTTTTACACTCACAATTATTGTTGCCTTACGTGCCCGTCGTGTTCGATTTGAACAATGGAAACCCTTGGCGAAACTTGTATTAACCCATTTTTTAACTCGTCCAAGTGATTTCTTTTGGCCACCCAAACAAAATTTAGAAATTAATGATGTTACTGATCACCAAAAAAACCATCATTAAATATTAATTATTTTTACAGATCATAAAAAAGTGAAAATAAAATTAGCGTAAATTATATGCGCTTGAAATAAAGTGTACTGACGGGTACACTTTGTTTCATTCAATAATCTCGCTTTAATCGGTTGAAATAGCAAGGATTTCAACATGCCCAAAAAGTTGACTATCTGCGGTTGTTATTTTTTATTTATCAGTATCTTAGTTATAAATACACCTAGTCTCAATCATTTTGAAACTTACATTTTGAAAGGCTTAAGTACTTATAGAACAGATCTATTGAGTGAAATTTCAATCGGCTTATCAACTATTGGAAGCACAATTTTTGTATTATTTATAACCACATTATGTGCTATATACATGGCATGGTTTAAAAAATACATTGAAATTATTTTCTTCTTTTCTGCAATTTTCGGGAGCATCGTGATTGCTTGGACACTAAAATATTTAGTTTCAAAACCACGACCACCCGAACAATTACATTTAGTAGAAAGCTTTGGTACTTCGTATCCAAGTGCGCATAGCGTATATGCTGCTACTTTAGGTTGCTTATTGATATACACCAATTTGCAACATCCTAAATATAAAGTATTTATTTCATTTGCTTTATTATGGATGATGATTATGGGCGTATCTAGAGTATACCTAGGTGTGCACTTCCCTTCGGACGTATTATCCGGTTGGGGCATAGGTTTAATTTGGACATCGCTGCTTTATCTGATTTTCATCAAATATTGTAGTGTAAGAAAATTTATAATTTAGATAGAAAATCTACTAGAGGTGGAAGAATGATGTCTGCAAAGCTTTGGGCACCTGCCCTGACTGCTTGCGCATTAGCAACAAGTATTGCACTTGTTGGTTGTAGCAAAGATCCAAAGGATGCTCAGCAAGCTGCTGCAGCCCAAAAAATGCCACCGACTGAAGTTGGTGTCATCATTGCACAACCTCAAAGCGTAGAACAGTCTGTAGAACTTTCAGGTCGTACAACTGCATTTGAAATTTCAGAAGTACGTCCACAAACAAGCGGTGTTGTACTTAAGCGTTTATTTGCTGAAGGCAGCTATGTACGTGAAGGTCAGGCGCTTTATGAAATTGACGCACGTACAAACCGTGCTAACGCTGACAGTGCTCGTGCTGCTTTAACACGTCAACAAGCAAACTTAAATATGTTACGTGTTAAAGAAGGTCGTTACCGTCAACTTGTTGGCTCAAACGCAATTTCTAAACAAGAATATGATGATATTGTCGCTCAAGTGAAATTAGCGGAAGCCGATGTAGCTGCATCTCGTGCTGAAGTGAAAAATGCTGAAATTAACTTAGGTTATTCAACAGTTCGCTCACCAATTTCTGGTCAAACAAACCGTTCAACAGTTACTGCTGGTGCATTGGTTACAGCAAATCAAGCTGAACCTTTAGTGGCTGTACAACGTCTAGATCCAATCTATGTTGATATTAATCAATCAAGTGCGGAACTACTTCGTTTACGTCAACAATTAAGTAAAGGTAGCCTAGACAGCAGCAACAACACAAAAGTGAAGTTAAAGCTTGAAGATGGCAGTGATTATGGCGTTGAAGGTCGTTTAGCATTCTCTGATGCAAGCGTGAATCCAGATACAGGTACTGTAACTTTACGTGCTGTATTCCCGAACCCAAATCATTTATTACTTCCTGGTATGTTTGCCAATGCGCAAATTGTACAAGGTGTCATTCCAAATGCTTATCTTGTTCCACAAGCAGCGCTTACTCGTACACCAACAGGTCAAGCGATTGCAATGCTTGTAAATGCAAAAGGACAAGTTGAAGCTCGTCCTGTAACAACTGCAGGTACACAAGGTAAAGACTGGATTGTTACTGAAGGCTTAAAAGCTGGCGACAAAGTTATTGTAGATGGTATTGCGAAAGTAAAACCTGAACAAGCTGTTGTTGCTAAACCATATCAGCCACAAGCTGCTGCACCACAAGGTGCTCAACCTGCGGCAAAGGCTGAAACTGAACAAAAAGCTACTTCAAATAAATAAGGGGTAGACTGAATGGCTCAATTCTTTATCCATCGCCCAATTTTTGCTTGGGTGATTGCATTGGTCATTATGTTGGCAGGTATTCTTACGCTAACAAAAATGCCAATTGCACAGTATCCGACGATTGCCCCACCAACTGTCACAATCTCTGCGACATATCCTGGTGCATCTGCTGAAACTGTTGAAAATACCGTAACCCAGATCATTGAACAACAAATGAATGGTCTTGATGGCTTACGCTATATTTCTTCAAATAGTGCAGGTAATGGTCAAGCGTCTATCGCAATTAACTTTGAACAAGGTGTCGATCCTGATATTGCACAAGTTCAAGTTCAAAACAAATTACAATCTGCAACTGCACTTTTACCTGAAGATGTTCAACGTCAAGGTGTAAAAGTAACGAAATCTGGCGCAAGCTTTTTACAAGTTTTAGCATTCTATTCTACGAATGACAGCCTTTCTGCAGACGACATTAAAGATTATGTAAACGCAAACATTTCAGAACCGCTTAGTCGTGTTGCTGGTGTGGGTGAAGTACAAGTATTTGGTGGTTCATATGCAATGCGTATTTGGATGGATCCATCCAAAATGGCAAGCTTGCAAGTGACACCAAGTGACATTGCCACTGCTTTACGTACTCAAAATGCTCAAGTTGCAGTTGGTCAATTAGGTGGTGCGCCAGCTGTTGAAGGTCAAGTACTTAACGCAACTGTAAATGCTCAAAGCTTGTTACAAACACCTGAAGAATTTAAGAAAATCTTTCTTAAAAACACAGCAAATGGCGCTCAAGTTCGCTTAAGTGATGTTGCTCGTGTTGAATTAGGTGCAGATAACTATCAATTTGATTCTAAATTTAACGGTAAACCTGCCGGTGGTGTTGCAATTAAACTTGCAACAGGTGCAAATGCGCTTGATACAGCAAAAGCTGTTGAAGCTCGTTTAAAAGAGTTACGTCATAATTACCCAGATGGTATGAAAGACCAACTTGCATTTGATACAACACCATTTATTCAACTTTCTATTGAAAGTGTTGTACACACGTTAATTGAAGCAGTCATCCTTGTATTCCTTGTGATGTTCTTATTCTTACAAAACTGGCGTGCAACCATTATTCCAACAATGGCTGTTCCAGTTGTTGTCTTGGGTACATTTGCTGTTATTAATCTTTTCGGTTTCTCAATTAATACGCTCACCATGTTCGCAATGGTTCTTGCCATTGGTCTATTGGTGGATGATGCGATTGTTGTGGTCGAAAACGTTGAACGTTTGATGGTTGAAGATCATCTTGACCCTGTTACTGCAACAGAACGATCAATGAAACAAATTTCAAGCGCGTTAATTGGTATTACCTCTGTATTGACTGCTGTATTTGTACCTATGGCATTTATGAGTGGTACAACAGGTGTAATTTATCGTCAATTCTCGGTAACACTTGTAACAGCAATGATTCTTTCATTAATCGTTGCTTTAACATTTACCCCTGCACTTTGTGCAACCATGTTGAAAGAACATGATTCAAGCAAAGCTGAAAGCAACGGTATCTTTGCTCGTTTCTTCCGTGGCTTTAATACATGTTTCGACAAAATTGCAACTAAATATCAAGGTGGTGTAAACCGCTTAACGCACGCTAAAGTATTCTCTGGCGTGATCTATGTTGCTGTTATTGCAGTCATGGGACTATTGTTCACGAAACTACCTTCTTCATTCCTTCCAGATGAAGACCAAGGCGTTGTAATGACTTTAGTTCAATTACCACCAAATGCTTCATTAGATCGTACAGATAAGACCGTTACAGCAATGACAAACTATTTCATGAACAATGAAAAAGATTATGTCGAATCTGTATTTAGTGTAGCGGGCTTCTCATTCACAGGTGTTGGTCAAAATGCGGGCCTTGCTTTCATTAAATTGAAAGATTGGAGTGAACGTACGTCTCCAGAATCACAAGTGGGTGCAATCATCCAACGTGGTATGGCACTCAACATGATTGTAAAAGATGCATCTTACATCATGCCATTACAGCTTCCTGCAATGCCTGAATTAGGTGTAAGTGCCGGCTTTAACTTCCAGCTTAAAGATTCAAGTGGTAAAGGTCACGATGCTTTACTTGCTGCACGAAATGCTATTTTAGGTATGGCTGCACAAGATAAACGCTTAATGGGCGTACGTCCAAATGGTCAAGAAGATACACCACAGTACAAAATTGTTGTAGATCAAGCGCAAGCGGGTGCTATGGGAATTAGTATTGCTGAAATCAATGCGACTATGGGCATGGCTTGGAGCGGATCTTACATTAATGACTTCGTCGATCGTGGTCGTGTTAAGAAGGTTTATGTTCAAGGCGAAGCAGATTCACGCATGATGCCTGAAGACCTGAACAAATGGTACGTTCGTAATAATCAAGGTACGATGGTTCCATTCTCAGCATTCGCTACTGGCGAATGGACATATGGTTCACCTCGTCTTGAACGTTACAACGGTATTTCATCGATGAACATTCAAGGTACACCTGCTCCTGGTGTCAGTTCTGGTGATGCAATGCTTGCAATGGAAGAGATCGCTGCTAAATTGCCATCTATGGGCTTACAAGGCTTCGACTATGAATGGACTGGTTTGTCTTTAGAAGAACGTGATTCTGGCTCTCAGACTCCTTTCCTTATGGCACTTTCTATTCTTATCGTATTCCTTTGCTTAGCTGCATTATACGAAAGCTGGTCTATTCCATTCTCTGTGATTATGGTTATTCCACTTGGTATTATTGGTGCGGTTGTACTGACGTTCCTTGGCATGCTATTAACGAAAGATCCAAACCTTTCGAATAATATTTACTTTAAAGTTGCCTTAATTGCAGTTATTGGTCTTTCTGCGAAAAATGCGATTTTGATTGTTGAGTTTGCAAAAGAACTTCAAGAAAAAGGTGAAGAACTTTTCGATGCGACTCTGCATGCAGCAAAAATGCGTTTACGTCCAATCATTATGACAACCTTAGCTTTTGGTTTTGGTGTACTTCCTCTTGCACTTGCTTCAGGTGCTGGTGCTGGTAGCCAACACTCTGTAGGTTATGGTGTATTGGGTGGCGTAATCAGTTCAACACTTCTTGGTATTTTCTTTATCCCTGTATTCTTTATTTGGGTGCGAAGTATCTTTAAGTACAAACCAAAACAACAAAATAATCAGGAGCAATCATCGTGATGCAAAAAGTATGGTCTATTTCAGGTCGTAGCATTGCGGTATCTGCACTTGCGCTTGCTTTGACTGCATGTCAAAGCATGCGTGGCCCAGAGCCCGTAGTTTCAGCAAGCATTCCAAGTAGCTATACCAATGCTTCTGGTACTTCTGTTGCTGAACAAGGTTATAAAAATTTCTTTGCAGATCAACGCTTATTACAAGTGTTAGATATGGCATTGGAAAATAACCGTGATTTACGTACTGCTGCTTTGAACATTCAACGCGCTCAACAACAGTATCAAATTACAGAAAATAATCAGCTTCCAACAATTGGTGCAAGCGGCAGTGTTTTACGTCAAGTAACTCCAACAAGAGATCCGAATAATCCGTATTCATCTTTTAATGTTGGTTTAGGCGTTACTGCTTATGAACTCGACTTTTGGGGTCGTGTTCGTAGCTTAAAAGACAATGCTTTAGACACTTATTTAGCGACAGCAAGTGCACGTGATGCAACGCAAATTGCTTTAATTAGTCAAGTTGCTCAAGCATGGTTAAACCATTCTTATTCAAGTGCAAACTTAAAGCTTGCTGACCAAACGTTAAAAGCACAATTAGAGTCTTACAACCTCAACAAAAAACGTTTTGATGTAGGTATCGACAGTGAAATTCCTGTTCGTCAGGCACAAATTTCAGTTGAAACTGCACGTAACGATGTTGCAAATTATAAAACTCAAGTTGCTCAAGCAAAGAACTTATTAAACCTACTTGTAGGTGAACCTGTTCCTGCTAGCTTGCTACCAACTCAACGTGTAACACGTATTACCAATACAACTTCAATTGGTTCAGGCTTACCAAGTGACTTGTTAAATAATCGTCCCGACGTTCGTGCTGCTGAATATAAACTTTCTGCTGCAGGTGCCAATATTGGTGCTGCAAAAGCGCGTTTGTTCCCTACTATTAGTTTGACTGGCACTGCTGGCTATGCATCAACAGATCTTAATAATTTATTTAGATCTGGTAATTTTGCTTGGTCTATTGGTCCTAGCCTAGATCTTCCAATTTTCGATTGGGGAACACGTAAAGCGAATATTAAAATTTCAGAAACAGATCAACAAATCGCGTTATCTGATTATGAAAAATCTATTCAATCTGCTTTCCGTGAAGTGAATGATGCACTTGCCGTTCGTCAAAATATTGATGATCGTTTAGCGGCTCAACGTCGCTTAGTCGATGCAACAAATACAACGTATAAACTTTCGAATGCTCGCTTCCGTGCAGGTATCGATAGCTATTTAAGTGTATTAGATGCACAACGTACATCTTATTCTGCTGAACAAGGTTTATTGTTACTAGAGCAAGCAAACCTTAACAACCAAGTTGAATTGTATAAAACGCTTGGTGGCGGTGTAAAAACTCAAACAACTGATGAAGTGGTAAAACAACCCTCTTCTTCAGAAGTTAAATACAACAAAGTAGATAAAAAGTAATTTTTAGTTCTGTTATAAAAGCTCACTTCGGTGGGCTTTTTTATTGCTTTTTTATTGCTTTTTTAATCAAATTTTCCTATCTTCAAATACAACAACTTTAAGAAATAATTTTAATGCTATTAAGTAATTTAGAAACCGTTCCAGGTCATAAAATAATTCAATATTTAAATCTAGTTTCTGGTAGTACAGTTCGAGGAAAAGATATTATTACAGATACATTCGCTTCAATAAAAAATATTTTTGGTGGTGAAATCAATTCATATACCCATTTATTGGAAGAAACCCGTACAGAAGCAATACAACGCTTGATCTTAAAAGCAGAAAAACTAGGCGCAAATGCAATCGTTGGAATACGATTTTCAAGCTCCAATATCGCTGATGAGGCATCTGAGCTTTTTGTTTATGGGACTGCTGTTATTGTTGAACCAGTTAAAGAATAATTTATGAAACTTATTGATATAATCGACCTAGATAGAGAGTTAATTGTTAAGTTTTTAGTCAAATTGGGCTTGGGTTGGCTCTTTGGGAAAAAATATTCAACTAAACAGCTGACTAAATTAATCGAAATTGAAAAAAAACTATCTCATATATCTATAACAACAAGTAAATTCCAAACATCGAATCAAGCCTCTGAATTCATACATGCAAGTGTGGTCATATCCCAAAACTATTTCAATAGCGTATTAGCTCAGACAAAAGGCATATTCGGTTTAGAATCACTCCATGATTTAAATATCACTGAGCTTGCAAGGAAAGAGGCTATCGTTCGTTTAAAACAAAAAGCATTGCTTTTAAATTCTGAGGAAATCTTAGGCTTTCGTATCACAAACACATCATTAAAAGAACAAGGCGGTATAGTTGAAGTCATTGCTTATGGAACGGCAATTTTTAATAAATCCCAATAAAATGAAATACATCTAATATTGATAATCTTTTTCATAAGACTTTGGAATAACATATCTTGCTCCTTTAAATTTGAGTAAGAAATTTTGCTTTGAAGTCTTTCTATTTATTTCAAAACAATTTTTTTCATCCCCTCTCATTTCATAATGCTCTAGCCGACTACGAACATGAATATCAAAATATCCATGTGTTGTCGTTGGTCGCATAACTAAGACTGAATTTCTTTCTTCAATATCTGCATTACAACGCGTATCAGTATCCACACTATATTCATTCACAATCAGATTATCTAGAATATGTTTTTTATTATCTAAATCATATAAATTTAAGACAGTCGAATGATATGGATGAACTTGAGATCTCAGAGAATAGTTTAATCTCAATCCAACAACACGATAACTAGGCTTCACAAAATAAGAAGCAAAATCCCAAGTAATACTAGAAAGTTCAACTGCATCTGAAGGTAATCTATCTTCAATGGCATAAAAGTAATCAACTTTTCTATTTTTATGATTCACACCTAAAATATAAAGTTGATAATCTCCTATTTCTCTTTCCTCATCATATTGCTGAACTGCATAGGCTATTAACAATTGATTTTCATTTTGAGGATTAACCTTACAACTTATTAAATGACTTAGATTAAACTCTAAATCAACTTGGTTAAGCACATGGTCAATATTTTGTTCATTTTTACAATCAAATGCATAAACGAAAGATGAAATAAACAATTGTAAAAATATTGCTAAAAAATTAAATTTTTTCATTTTTATCATGCTCAAAATCGACTTCTCATCATGCTTTAGAAGTATTCCTCATTTAAAAAATATTACTTCACTTTCGTTTTACGAATCATTTTGTATAAAGTGCTTGGCGATAAGCGTGAAATCCAAGTGCCTAGAACTTCTTTTTGACCACCAATCACAATATATTCCTGACCATTCAACAATGCTTTAACTGCAATTTTGGCAAACTCATCTGCTTCTAAGCCATTAGCCGTGACTTCATTATCAAAACCTTGAGCTTTCCCCTCACCATTTAAGGCATTAATCGACACATTGGTTTTTACAAAACCCGGAAAAATAACAGAAACATCTACACCTTCATCTGCAACTTCCGCACGTAAACTATTTGCCCACATGTGAATAGCTGCTTTTGCAGCAGAATAAGATGCTCGATATTGCGTTCCTAACAAGCCTGCTACACTCGATACAAAGCTAATGCGACCTGATTTTTGTGCAAGAAATGTAGGTAATACTGTTTTGGTTAAATACACTTGAGAAAAGTAATCTAACTCCATAATGGCACGTTCAGTTTGCATGGTCGTTTCGCTAATTAATGCACGCTGACTTAAACCTGCGTTATTAATCAGCCAATCAATTTTACCTTTTTCTTTTAAAACGGTTTCGTAAGCAGAGTTCACCTGCTTTTCATTACTAATATCTGCAGCAACAGATAAATGGCGTTCAGCATTTGGTAAAGCTAAACGAACATTTTCAAGTTCTTCAAAACGTCGTGCGGTTAAAACTATATGCGCGCCTTTATTTGCACACTCAAGTGCTAAAGCTTTCCCTAAACCTGAAGATGCCCCTGTAATCCACACCACTTTATTGTCTAAATCATTTAATTTTGTCATTGCACTACATCCATACTCATTATTTTAAGCAACATTCACTCGTCACTCGTGTTTTGGTTCATCTAAAAAACTAAAAAAATGTACTAAGGTTTTTTCTGAATGAGCTAAATCGAATTGTGTTGCTAATTTCTCAATACGCTTATAACCCAACTGCGTTGTTAAGTGAATCACACCCGTTAAGGTCTTATCTACGACAAAGTTAAACTTCAACATTTTCTTTGGTTCAATAATAAGTTGATGAATCCCTTGATCGACAATTTGTGTAAAAGCCTTAAATGCAGGCTGAATATATGCACGATTGCCCTGTTTGATTTGCAATAAACAATTTTCCGCCTCTGCCAATAAATTTGGGTCAACTTTATAGGTTAAAAAGCTTTGATGTTCATGCTTATAGATGTGTTGGTCGAGATAATTCACGATTGGTTTTAATCGATCATTATTAAATAATGACACAGACCAAGGCATATATTTTTGCAAACTCTCATTAATTTGTTGCAAGGTATTTTCAGTTTCAATTTCTGTGGTCGACCTTAAACGCTCAATTTCACCAAAAACCTGCTCAACCACGCCACAAGAAATGGTCGCCAAAACTTCACCTAATTCCTTTGAAATAGATTCTGTATGACCTTCATTAAGTTGTTGATGAATCTTTTGAAATTTTCTAAAAGTTTCGGTTTCTATTCCTAGATAAACTAAATTTTGCATCAACATCATCCATTCATATTTTTGTTTTAAATAAAACAATCGCATCATTGCATTCACACCATCATAGAACGATTTTTAAATTGTTCCAATTGCATAAATTTTGCGTTTGCGAAGCTGCCTACAATGTCATTTTTTTTGCTACAATGGAGCTAATTTTTTATCCACTTTTGAACTGTTTGAACTATGACTGATTCAGCGCAAAATATTGCTACGACCTACGATCCTACCGAGATCGAGAAAAAATGGTACACGACTTGGGAAGAAAACGGCTACTTTAAGCCTTCTCAAAAAGGCGATTCATTCTCTATCATGATTCCGCCACCAAACGTCACTGGTAGCTTGCACATGGGTCACGGTTTTAACAATGCCATTATGGATGCATTGACCCGTTATAACCGTATGTCAGGCAAAAACACCTTATGGCAACCGGGTACAGACCATGCGGGTATTGCGACCCAAATGGTTGTTGAACGCCAATTGGGTGCTCAAGGCATTAGCCGTCATGACTTAGGTCGTGAAAAGTTCATTGAAAAAGTTTGGGAATGGAAAGAACAATCTGGCGGTAACATTACCCGTCAAATTCGTCGTTTAGGTTCTTCTGTAGACTGGTCACGTGAACGCTTCACGATGGATGATGGTTTATCGAATGCAGTAAAAGAAGTTTTCGTACGTTTACATAAAGAAGGTTTAATTTACCGCGGCAAACGCCTTGTAAACTGGGATCCTAAATTACAAACTGCCCTTTCAGATTTAGAAGTTGAGTCAGATAAAGAAGAACAAGGTTCTTTATGGCACTTCAAATATTTCTTTGAAGACAAATCACTTCGTACACACGATGGTAAAGATTACATCGTTGTTGCAACAACTCGTCCTGAAACATTGTTAGGTGATACAGCTGTTGCGGTTGCACCAGACGACGAACGTTATGCACATCTTGTTGGTAAGAACATTATTCTACCGATTACAGGTCGTGCTGTTGCAATTGTTAAAGATGAGTATGTTGAAAAAGAATTTGGTACAGGCTGTGTAAAAATCACCCCTGCTCATGACTTCAATGACTATGAAGTAGGTAAACGTTGCGAATTACCAATCATCAACATCTTCAATAAAAATGCTGAAGTTCTTGCTGAATTTGAATACATCGCAAAAGCAGGCGAACAAATTTCTAAAACCATTCCTGCACCTGCGGACTACATTGGTTTAGAGCGTTTTGCTGCTCGTAAGCAATTGGTTGAACAAGCTGAATCTGAAGGTTGGTTAGATCAAATTCAACCGTACACGCTTAAGCCACCTCGCGGTGACCGTTCAGGCGTAATCGTTGAGCCATTATTGACAGATCAATGGTATGTGAAAATTGCACCGCTTGCTGAGCCTGCAATTAAAGCTGTAAAAGATGGCGACATCAAATTTGTTCCTGAACAATACAGCAACATGTACATGGCTTGGATGAACAATATTCAAGATTGGTGTATTTCACGTCAATTGTGGTGGGGTCACCGTATTCCTGCATGGTACGACGTAGATGGCAACATTTATGTAGGTCGTAACGAAGCAGAAGTTCGTGCAGAAAACAACATTGCCGATGACGTTGCGTTAAAACAAGACGAAGACGTATTAGACACTTGGTTCTCATCTGGTCTATGGACATTCTCGACTTTAGATTGGACTGGTGACGCTGAAAAAGATGCACAAAACTACTTCCTGAATACTTTCCATTCTACGGATGTATTGGTTACTGGTTTCGACATCATCTTCTTCTGGGTTGCCCGCATGATTATGATGACCATGCACTTCATGAAAAATGAAGATGGTACGCCACAAGTTCCGTTTAAAACTGTGTATGTACATGGTTTGGTACGTGATGGCGAAGGTCAGAAAATGTCTAAATCTAAGGGTAACGTACTTGACCCATTAGACTTAATTGACGGTGTTGATTTAGAAACTTTGGTACAAAAACGTACTACAGGTTTAATGAACCCGAAACAAGCGGCGAAGATTGAAAAATCGACTCGTAAAGAATTCCCTGAAGGCATTCAATCTTACGGTACAGATGCAGTTCGTTTTACTTTCTGCGCGCTTGCAAACACAGGTCGTGACATTAAGTTTGATATGAAACGTGTTGAAGGCTACCGTAACTTCTGTAACAAAATTTGGAACGGTACTCGCTTCGTTCTTATGAATGTTGAAGGTCAAACTGTTGGTCAAACGGCTCGTCCTGATCTTTGGGAATTGCCTGAACAATGGATCGTGAGTCGTTTACAAAAAGCGACTGCTGCGGTTCAACAAGCATTTGCAACGTATCGTTTAGATTTAGCTGCTCAAGCCATTTATGAATTCATTTGGAATGAATACTGTGACTGGTATGTAGAACTAACTAAACCTGTTCTAAATGATGAAAATGTTTCTGAAGAGCGTAAAGCTGAAGTTCGTCGTGTGTTATTGGCTGTAATGGAAGAGTCTTTACGTTTAGCTCACCCAATTATGCCGTACTTGACTGAAGAAATTTGGCAAACGCTTGCACCAATGATTGGTCTTGGTGGCGAAACGATTATGACCGCGGCTTACCCTGTTGCAGATAACGCGCTTATTAATGATCAAGCTGAAGCAGATATGCAATGGCTTCAAGGTTTAATTGGTGCGGTTCGTAATATTCGTGGTGAAATGGGCTTAGGTAATGCACGTTTACTTCCTGTATTAATGCAGAACATTACTGATGCTGAAAAAGCTCAAATTTCACGTATTGAGCCTTTGTTTAAAGCATTGGCTAAAGTTGAAAACATTACGTTCTTAGCAGATAACGAACAACCACCTTTGTCTTCTTCAAGTGTTGTGGGTCATGCGTCTGTATTTGTTCCAATGAAGGGTTTAATTGACCCGAAAGCGGAGCTTGGTCGTTTGCAGAAAGACTTTGATAAAGTTCAAAAACAGCATGATCAAATTGCAACTAAACTAGGTAATGAAGGTTTTGTGGCGAAAGCACCTGCTGCTGTGGTTGAAGGTGAAAAAGTGAAACTTGCTGAATTTGCTGATCAGTTAGCGAAGATCAAGGCGAATATGGAGCAGATTGCAGCGCTTTAATAAGTTGATAACTCACTTAAATTCATAGTATAAAGGGCTGATTATTCAGCCCTTTATTTTTATAAATATGAAAGACTTATTAGAGCCAATATATCTTAATGAAAAAATGCTTCTCAACTGTGCTGGATATTTATTTGATGGAGTCGAAACCTCAACCAATATATCTCAGACTAATTCTGATCAAAATAATAAGAGCCTAAAAGGTACTGCTAATATCGGTACAAATGGCATTCTTGAATGGTTAGCGAAAGCTGAAGGAAATTTTGAGGGCAACTTAGATAATCAAAGCCATAATAATTATTCTAAGAGTTCAACAAAGTATTTAACCCTCGGTGCTATTCATATGAAAGTTCTAAAGGAATTATATTTAAATGAATATGTTCATGAAATTAAAGACCTTACTAAGATAGCAAGCGATACACCTTACAAGAAAATTGAGGGTGTTTTACAACCTGTAGACTTTTTCGAAATTATACAAATAATTAAGTCTTTAACACCTCACTTTGAAACCATTTTCAATCTATTTGGTAACGAAATCTTTAGTAATAAAACACTTCCTCAAAAAGGTAATAAACCAAATAATCAAGCCATAAATGCAAAAAATGGTATTCAAATTTTAACTGGTGTTATCAATGAACTAGAAAAAAATTATTTAGAATCTAATTTACTTGAAATGATGATTCTAGATGATCAAGGGAAATGTATCGGTATTGTTGATTTAGACATTAACAATCAAGACCCAAAAAGAATCAAAGCTCAACTTACTGATGGATACTTTCACATTTATGGAAAAATAACAAAAATAGTTAGCTCTGATGGTGAAATTGATTTAATTCAACGTAGTTTAATTTCTCCATTACTTCGCATTCTTGAACAAGGTTTTATAGCTTGGCAAGAACATCAAAAAGCTGTTCAATTTTTATTTGTAAAAGAAATTATTATGCAAAAATTAAATCAAGTTCTTAAATTAAAGATTCAAGGTCCTGCTGTTAGAATTCGAGCTATGTCCATCTGTATCTAATTCCCTCACCCCAACCCTCTCCCATAGGGAGATGGAGCAACCTTTATGAATTTCACTGTTGCTTGATACTCAATGGAAATTCCCTCTCCTTTTAGGAGAGGGTTAGGGAGAGGTGTTTTTTAGTTCAATACATTTCTGCCACAAATCCTCCAACACTACATCCGTCCACCCCAACACATCATGATTCCAATATCGCACAACAGTTAAATCAAAAGCCTCTAAAAACTTGGTTCGTTCAGCATCATATTCAATCGCATCATTCATTCCATGCTGACCACCATCCAACTCAATCACCAAACCAATTTCATGACAGTAAAAATCCACAATATAAGGTGCAATCACATGCTGACGACGAAATTTAAGATTCATAAAACGCTTGGCACGTAGAATTTGCCACATCAGGTGTTCAGCATCGGTAGCCGTGTGCCGCATGGATTTAGCGAATTCTAATAATGCAGGGTCTATTTTCATTTTTATTTGCCCTCTTAAAATTTATTGTCATTATACGATACACAAAGAGGTTCCCTCTCCTGAGCAAGTTTTAAAGTACTGCTTTAAAACGAAGCGCAAGTGAGGGCTAGGGAGAGGTGAAACTAGAGAAGTAAATCTAACAAATTACCCTCACCCCGACCCTCTCCCATAGGGAGAGGGAGAAAACCCTTAAAGCACCCCATGCTCCAATAACATCTCCAACCCACTCTCTTTACCCATAAAACTGAGCCGTTGCTTTTCAGCTTTTAACTGTTGCTTTACCGCAGATACATCCGCATCAATCTGCTTATAGAGTTGCTCAATATTCAGTTGCCCTTTCGACTTCTGCACTGCAATTTTGGCTTTATTTGACCAAACCAATGAATCAATCAATTCCTGAATTTGGCTTTTTAAAGCTTGGCTTTGCGCTTCTAACGCCTGTTGGTAGAACTTTACTTGCTCCGTACTTAAACCTTTATTTGAACCATTTCTACTTTGTTCTACTTCTAGCTGAAGCTTCAGTAAAAAGAATAAATCTTCCTGCTCATAAGCTTCATTGGCACGTTGCAAAAGCTCTGTTTTTTCCGCTTTCTTCGCTTCATCCTGTTCACGGTCAGGGTGAATAATCGAGGCTATTTTTAAATACACAGTTTTAAGCGACTGATTCACTAACTTTTCAGCTTTAGTTTGTTTATCTTGTTGACGTTTTAATTTGGCTTGCTCACGTGCTTGAGCATATTCATCGCTGTTCCAATCTTCAAAATCATTATCAGTTTGAAATTCGATATTTTCAGGCTCATCAAAAAACCGCTCTTCTTTGTTTTTCACTTTCTTCTTATTGTTATATTCGCTCGCCTGCTGATAATAAGCATGCATCTTTTCGACTTCATCAATTTGTATTTGATTTAATAGATGTGAGCCTTGAAGCAAACGAGCAAGGGCTTGAATTTTCTCTTCCACTTTTGCACTATCAGTCTTATTTAAATCATAAATACTTAGGCTATTCCAAAGCGTCTGCATTTGGTCAAACAATGTTGCATATAAATTTCGATATGCTGGCATTAGCGCTTTTTGACTATATGCACGAATCTCATGCTGTGCCTGTTTCCAAGCTTCAAGCAATAACTTTTGCTGCTCAATTTCATCAATCAAACCATTCAGCTTTTTATGCTGTGGAGAAACTTCAAGAACAGTTGGAAATGTGGTTTTAAGCTCAAAAGACATAATCGGCAAATATTCAAAAATACACTTCAGTTTAATGCTTTTTAACAAAATCCACAGCTAAGTACTCATACAAATCGCTACGGATAACCACAATCGGTTTAGCTATGCTACTTAAGGGAAAACAATGTTTTAACTAAAGGATGAGTCAAATGGCAACACAAGCAGATTTAATTTTTAATCAAGAATTGGCAGCGTGGGTTCAGTCATTGCCATTTTTGTCGCCATTAGTATTCCATTGTATTTAAATCGATTAGATCAAAAACAAGCTAAAACACAACAAGAGCAACAAAAACAAAAGTACTTCGTAACGCTCTTACCAAGTTTGTATCGTATGCAACGCTATAGCCAAGATTTTAATCAGCATTTTCAAATAAATTCTGTAAATACAAAGAATATTTTGCATACATTAGAAACGGAATATTTAGAACTCATTCCTGTATTTGCAAAAGAACTCCATATATTTGTACATAGCCAAATTTATGATGCAAAACTCAATCAACTCGCATTTGAACTTTTCCATTCAGAAGAAATTCTGCAACAACACCTATTACTTCCGAATGATTCAAAATTGCTGATACATCAAGATCAACTACTTAAACATAGTCAGAATATTCAAGTGATCAGTACAGATTTAATCCAGTTTATTGAAAATACCTACAACCATTAGGGTTGAGCATAATTAAAGTGGTTTTTATTAATATTTACTTCCAAATCAATTAATTATTTTTAACAATTATTATTGCATATGATATCTTTTTTATTGTATTAATAAATAAAATTAAATCACATAAAAACAAAAGAAAGGTGAAGTATGATTGCATCTAAAATAACAAGAATCATCGTATTATCATTTTGTGCATTTATAAATTTTGAAATTAATGCCGCAATTCAAACAGGACCACTAAGTAGTTTAGGAGGCCCTAATCTATCAGAAGGTTCTATTTGTATTACGGATCAACCATCACCTAGCTTAACAACAGCAACATGTATTAAACCGACAACCAATGGCCTAACAATTTCTTCACAACATTCTGTATCTAGTAGCACTATTCAAGACACAATAAATGGAAATCAAATTGCACAAATAACTTCAGAATATATTGAACTTGGTAAAGACAGTAAAGCTCTGAATAATGGCGATGTCGCACTTGGTAACAATTCCAAAACACGAGCTGTATCTTCATCCACACCTGTAACTTTAGCTGGTACTACCTATAACTATGCAGGTTCAAATCCAACCAATGCAGTCTCTGTTGGAAACTCTAACAACGAGCGTGTTATACAAAATGTTGCAGCAGGTCAAATTTCTGCAACATCAACCGATGCTATAAACGGCTCTCAACTTTATGCAGCATATAATGCAATTGAATCAATATATCAAAGACAAATGGCTGGATATGACTCAGAAATCAAACAAATTAATCAAGATATAGATCAACTAAAAGAAGGCGCATATGCAGGCATTGCTGGTGCAATGGCTATTGGTAACCTCCCTCAACCAAGTACGCCAGGAAAAAATATGATTAGTGGCGGTATGGGCACCTATAAAGGTCACTCAGCGGCTGCTTTCGGTTTTAGCTCTGTAACGGAAAATGACAAAGTAATTTGGAAAATAGGAGCGTCTTTTGACAGCAATCGAAATTCTGGTGGTGCTGCTTCAATAGGATATCAATGGTAGTAAACTTAAAATTTAGAGCTCAAACTTGGTAAAAAATATTAAATAAAGCATCTATTTCCAATACTTTTTAATCTTTTATTAATATTAAAAAACGATAACAACAGCATTAAGTAAAAAGCTATCTATCTAATTTCAGATAAAAATATTGTTTTTTGCTTCACCAAATCAGCGTCATCGTTAAAAAGATAATAGTTACAAAATGTAACCACACTACTGTAATGGTGTATTTATACACAAATTTATGTATATTTTAATAACAATCTTTGAAAAATAATTGTCACGGAAGGCATATAAATTAAGGGTTATTACCAAACAAAATGACAACTTGATCACTATTTAGCCCAGAAAAATCCTTGAAATTATTTTCCTTGAGCAAAGAGCTATAACTCGCATAAGATAAATACGGGTTACTTATTTGCAATATTAAATACATCTTTTATACAAAAAGTGTATTTAATACTCTAAAACCAAAACAGCAATAATTATAGAAACGGAGTTTATACATGAAGTTCAAACACACCACACTATCTGTTCTTTGTACAAGTGCACTCATGCTTGGTTTAAGCGCATGTAGCAACGACAAAGCTCCAGCGGCAACAGAATCAGCTGCATCAGATGCTTCTGCTACATCAGGTACATTAGAAAAAATTAAAAAATCAGGAACTATTGTTCTTGGCTACCGTGACTCATCTATTCCATTCTCATATATCGCAGACAATCCAACACAACCTGTTGGTTATGCACACGACCTACAATTAAAAGTTGTAGATGCAGTTAAAAAAGAACTGAATCTTCCTGATCTAAAAGTACGCTACAACCTTGTAACTAGCCAAAACCGTATTCCTTTGGTTTCAAATGGTACTGTTGACTTAGAATGTGGTTCTACTACAAACAATAAAGAACGCCAACAACAAGTTGATTTCTCTGTAGGTTTCTTCCAAGTAGGTTCACGTTTACTTACTGCAACAGATTCAGGTGTTAAAGATTTCGCAGATCTTAAAGGCAAAAAGTTAGTTACAACGGCTGGTACAACATCTGAACGTTATATCCGTCAACATGAAAAAGAGTTAGGCATTGGCGAAATCATTTCTGCTAAAGACCATGCTGAATCATTCTTAATGCTTCAAAGCGGTCGTGCTGCTGCATTTATGATGGATGACATCTTACTTGCTGGTGAAAAATCTAAAGCAATTAATCCTGAAAAATGGGAAATTGTAGGTACAGCACCAATTCAAGAAATTTACGGCTGTATGCTTCGTAAAGGTGATACAGGCTTCAAGAAAGTTGTTGATGGTGCAATCACTGAAACGTACAAGTCTGGTGAAATTAACGACATGTACAAAAAATGGTTCCAATCAGCTGTGCCACCAAAAAATATCAACTTAAACTTCGCAATGTCTGATCAATTAAAAGCATTAATCAGCAATCCTCATGACCGAGATGAATAAATTTTAAAACAATAAATAAAGACCTCAGGCAAAAAGGAATTTTTGCCTGACTATTTTCGGAGTCATTATGAATTATAGCTGGAACTGGGGAGTTTTATTTCAGTCCACTGGCATTGGCAACACAACATATCTCGATTGGGTTTTAACAGGGCTTGGTTGGTTATTCGTGATTGCTGTTGTTGCATGGTCAATTGCTATGGTGCTTGGTAGCATTTTAGGTATCATGCGTACTTTACCCAATAAAACTGCACGAAATATCGGAACGGCATATGTCACGATTTTTCGTAACGTACCCTTATTAATACAATTATTTATTTGGTTCTATGTTGTTCCAAATTTTTTACCAGGTCCAATTCACTCTTGGTGGGTTAGTGACCTAGGTGCAAATACAACTGCACTTATTTCTGCCAGTATTGGCTTAGGTTTGTTTACGGCTGCTCGTGTATGCGAACAAGTGCGTACAGGTATTGAAGCTTTACCTCAGGGTCAAATCAATGCTGGTTATGCCATGGGTTTCAGTACATTTCAGTTGTACCGCTATGTTATTCTCCCACAATCATTTCGTACTATTTTGCCACCACTAAGTTCTGAACTTACCAACTGCGTAAAAAACACTTCAGTTGCTTCTTTGGTTGGTGTATCTGAAATTATTTCTCAAATGAAAACCATCAGTGAATACACGCAAAATACCATCGAAATTTATACCTTTATCACCATCATTTTCGTTGTAATTAATGTTTGCCTTCTGCGCGGAATGTTAATGCTTGAAAAGCGCTTGCGTGTACCAGGTCTAATTGCAGGAGATAAATAATGGAATGGCTCACTGCATTTTTAACTGACCTTCAACTTTCAGCACCAGCTTTATGGCATGGTTTATCTATTACCCTAAAAGTTGTTGTAATCGCAACAATTGGTGGTATTGCTATTGGTACTATTCTTGCGTTAATGCGCTTGTCTTCCAATAAACTGCTAAATTTTATTGCACAAAGCTATGTCAATATTTTCCGTTCTATTCCATTACTTTTGGTCTTAATGTGGTTCTACTTCGCAGTTCCATTTTTATACACCGCAATTACTGGAAATTACTTAACCATTGATACCGCTTTGGTATCTAGTATTGTCGCATTCATGCTATTTGAAGCTGCTTACTTCTCTGAAATTGTTCGTGCAGGTATTCAATCTATCCCACGTGGACAAACAGCAGCAGCCCAAGCATTAGGTATGACTTATGGTCAATCTATGCGTCTAATTATCCTCCCTCAAGCATTTCGTAAAATGACACCTTTGCTTTTACAGCAAACCATCATTTTATTCCAAGATTCTACAATGGTTTATGCTATTGGCTTGCTTGATTTCTTCCGCACAAACTATGTCCGTGGTGACCTCATGGCACTACTTACGCAATATATTCTTTTTGCGGGCTTGGTATATTTCACTATAAGTATGATCGCAACTTATGCCGTTAAAAAATTACAAAGGAGGTTAAGTGTATGACAGATAGTAAAGTAATGATTGACCTCCAAAATGTGAGCAAGTGGTACAACAAAGACTTTCAGGTTTTAACTGATTGCACAGCACAAATCCGTCAAGGTGAAGTTGTTGTTGTTTGTGGACCATCTGGCTCAGGTAAATCAACACTCATTAAAACAGTAAATGGATTAGAACCATTTCAAGAAGGTCAAATTTGGGTAGATGGTGTTGCTATCAATGACCCTAAAACAGATCTTACTAAATTACGTAGCCGTGTAGGTATGGTGTTTCAACACTTCGAGTTATTCCCTCACCTAAGCATTACGGAAAATTTAACCATCGCTCAAGTAAAAGTACTTGGTCGTTCTGAAGAAGAAGCGAAGAAAAAAGGTTTGGCGTATTTAGACCGTGTTGGTTTAAGCGCTCATGCCAATAAGTTCCCTTCTCAACTTTCAGGTGGTCAACAACAACGTGTTGCTATTGCCCGTGCATTAAGTATGGACCCTATTGCAATGTTGTTTGACGAACCAACATCTGCATTAGACCCAGAAATGATTAATGAAGTACTTGATGTAATGGTTCAACTTGCTAAAGAAGGTATGACCATGATGTGTGTAACACATGAAATGGGCTTTGCTCGTCAAGTTGCCAACCGCGTCATTTTCATGGATCAGGGTAAAATTGTAGAAGACTGTACTAAAGACGAATTCTTTACAACAAAACGTAGTGATCGTGCTCAACAGTTCTTAGATAAAATTCTTCACTAATCGAATTTTTTCTGAAAAAGGCAGATCACTTGATCTGCCTTTTTCATATTCAGCATTTTATGCAAATGAGTAAACTGAAAAGCTTGAGACAAATTAAAGAAATTTCCATAACTCATTTAAATGTTGAATTTTATGCTCAATCCTCATTTCAGATTGATTAAACCCCTCCATAAAAATAGCATTCATACCTGCATTTTTTGCACCTTGAATATCATTAATTGGATGATCTCCAACAAATAAACAATGTTCAACTTTCACACCTAAACGTTGACTTGTTTTAATAAAAATCTCAGGATCTGGCTTACTTACTCCTACCCATTCCGAGCTGATAATTTCATCAAAAAACTGACTCAAACCTAATCCATTTAAAATATTCAATCGTGTTTGATGCCCACCATTTGAAACCACAGCAAGCTTATATCCTTTTTCTTTTAATGATGTAAGTAGTTCTCGAGCACCCGACATTTCTACGGCATGCTCACCAAATTGGTTAAACCAAAATGCTGTTAAATCATCAAGTTTCGGTTGTTCTTTCCAGTTCAGTTCATTCATTAAAGCATAAGCAACAGATGCCCCAATACTTGGATGTGTGAGCAATTCCTTTTTCGGATACCCGCCATTATCTATTCGATGAATAATTGATGTAATTCTTGCCAAATCCACATCAAGTAGAAGTTGTTCAAATGTTTTTGCTAGCGCCTGACTATAAGCAAAGATGCTCTTTTCTCGATGCGTTAAAGTATTATCTAAGTCGAATAAGACCGCTTGAATCGTCATATAAGGTGCTCGAATTTATTCGATCTTAATTTAACATTGCTGAAGATATTCCTAATTCTAGATGTTTGATATCTATATTCTTATCAATGATATTTCTTATCTTTAAGCCAATTTTAAGCCTTGTTTTGTGTAATAAGCTTTGAGGTTTCTTTCATTGGCGCTTATGAAAACTTTCCAGAAATTCTACTTTAATCAATGTCTATTTTTATTAACAAGCTTTGTACTTCTTTATCTTTATTTTCCAGTTGGTGGTCATATAGATTTAGCGCTCATTTCCCCATGGATAAACAAAACAGGTGATTTTCCCTTTAAAGATAATTGGTATCTTGCCAAGCTTAATCATAGCTACGTCAAAGATATTATTATCTATATTTACTTATTTTATTTTTTTGCTTGGCTTGCATCATTTAAATTTAAGGTCTCCCAAACCCAACGCTATGAGTATGCCTATTTTTTCTTTGTTTCAATGCTATGTACTCTTTCAATTGGCTTCATTAAATCGCACTCAAGCCAAGCTTGCCCGTGGTCTATGACCATTCCAACCTCTACTGGCTATATATGGGACTTTTCAGCACAAGATGGTCATTGCTTCCCAGGTGGACATGCATCTTCTGGTTTCGCACTCATGACTGGCTATTTTGTATATTTAAAATCCAATACTAAACGTGCTTATTTTTTCTTAATCTCAGGTTTTATTTTAGGTTTTACTATGGGATGGGCCCAAATGATGCGTGGTGCTCACTTCCTAAGTCATAACTTATGGACAGCTTGGATCACTTGGTTTATTAATGTTGTGGTCTATATAACTATTCAATTGTACAAAGCTTTAAAGCATAAATGTCAGACTCAATAATTCACATCGCCACTCTGTCAACTACAGTGAGTTTGTATATTTCTATGACCTGAAAGCACAATTTCGTTAGAATAGTATTTAATCTAAAAATATAGAGCAAAATAGTGTCAAATATTTATGCTGATTTTTTAAAGGATAATGCTTTAAAACAAACAGAATCTGTTGAATCTTACGAAGTTAATGGTCAAAAAGTTTGGTTAAAAAAAGCAGCTAAACGACATTCAACTTGGATTTATCTACCTTTACAATGGTTTTCTAAGCTACTTGGTTTGAGCATGCTTGCACCTGTACCCAACCAAGGTGGAGAAGAAGCTATTTCATGTGAAGTAAAACGCATTCTTGCTTTAAAAAAATTAGGTGTTCATGCACCCGATGTTCTTGCTTCACAAAATGATGCTTTTTTACTAAAGGATGCTTCCCCAAATGGAGAGCCTGTCATACAACTTGAGCATGCACTTTCTATTCAGCCAACAACGCTACAACGCTTAGACCTATTTCACAAAGCCATTGATGCACTTGAAGATATTCACCTCCAAAATAGCTATTTAAGTGAAGCATTTGCACGTAATATTCTAGTCGATACTGAACAGAACTTTTCATTCATCGATTTTGAAACAGATCCTGGTCAATATCTCAGTTTAGAAGATTGTCATACACGTGATTGGCTATGCTTTATTTTTTCGACTTCTCACCGTTTTGAAGAACACGAGCTTGATCAAGCAGCAGATTTACTGGCAAATGCTTTAAAATTACATCCAAAAGCATTCAATGATATTTGTCGTGTTGGACGTAAACTAACGTGGCTGTTAGCACTTAAACCAGAAAAACTCGGAAGTGATGGTAAGCGCCTTAAAAAATGTATTTATCTATTAAAAATATTGGATCAGAAGCACTAATTGAAGCAAATTTAAGTTAAAAAATCGGGAGAAATCCCGATTTTTTTATTTATTCAATAGTCATTAAATACTTATTGGAAGTTTTACAATGACTTTTAAGCCACCTAAGCTTTCACTTTTTGAGAACTCTAAAGTTCCGTGTAAGTGTTGAATCGCTTTATCTACAATAGATAAACCCAAACCACTGCCAATTTCAGCATGATTATGAATTCGGTAAAATCGCTTTCGAATATTCTCGAATTGTGAAGGATCAATACCTGCACCACTATCTTCAACAATCATAAATGCAAATTGATTATTCTGAATGACAGAAACATTGATGATCCCTTTTTCGGGGGTATATTTAATCGCATTATCGACCAAGTTAAATAATATAGAATGAACGGTAGATTCTTGGTCATATAGAATAATCGAGTGTTGCTCTTCCATCCCTAAGTCTATTTCTTTTTGCATTGCAAATTGCATTAACTGTTCTATGCAATTCACGGCAACCTGAGCAAGGTTAAACTCTTGTTTTTCTTCCAAATGATGCACAGATGCATCTTGTTTGGCTAAACTCAACAACTGACTGACTAAGTGCTGAACGCGAGTTAAACCTTTGCTTAAATTTTTAATGGACGGATCTTCTGGAAACTGCTGCAAAAGAATTTTAGTCTGTAAGTTTAAAGCAGTAATAGGTGTTCTTAACTCATGTGCAGCATCTGCAACAAACTGTTTCTGCTCTTGCTGTGACAGCAAAATTCGGTCAAAAAGATGGTTCATTTCACGAATGGTTGGGGTGATTTCCTCAGGATATTGATTGGCTTGAATTGGAGTTAACTCATGTGCCCCACGCTTAATCAGCTCATCTTTAAAATCATCAAGTGGTTTTAAATTCCTACGAATTAACCAAATTAATCCCCACAAGGCAAAAGGTAAAAAAAGCACATACGGAATAAACATATTCAAAGCCAGCTCGAAAGCCAAACCTTTTCGAACCGAATTTTGTTGACTGACCTGAATTTGATATTTTTCCGATGGTAAAATATATGTATGCCACTCATCATGAGCAGTATTGTGTGTATAGAAACCTGCTTTTTTTACTGGACCCACCAATAAATTTGCTTCATCTTTCAAGTGGTCTCGTTGAGCGTACTCCCAGACATCAACAAACAAATCTTCTTCATGGTAATGTTCATGTGAATTGAAATCACTTCTTGTTGGCTTTGGCTGATGTTCAGACACTCTTTCTGCTAAATTTTGCATTTGAGCATCCAAAATTTCATCAATTTCTTCAAGTGCAATTCGATAGGCTGAAAAAATTAATAAGCACCCTAAAACAACACTAAAAACTGAAACATAAATAATAAGGCGCTTTTTTAAAGAATAATGAGCCTGCATTTATTTATCCTGAAATTGCCCTAAACGATAACCTAAACCACGTATGGTTCGAATGAAGTCTTTACCTAATTTATTACGTAAATGATGAACGTATACCTCTATCGTATTACTGTTAATTTCACTGTCAAAGTCATATAACTTATCTTCTAAATTACTTTTAGAAAAAATTTTATTTGGATGGCTAACTAAGGGCAATAATATCGCCCATTCTCGATTTGAAAGCTCAATATACTCCCCTTTGAATTTTACAAGATGTTGCTCAACATCTAAAACCAATTCACCACAGCTGAGAATAGAGCTCTTTTCTGATGTTGAAACCACACCAGAACGTCGTAATAAGGCATAAATTCGTGCAAGTAGCTCATCAAACTCATAAGGTTTAATCAAGTAATCATCGGCACCTTCATTTAAACCATCTACTCGATTTTTAAGTTGATCTCTTGCGGAAATAATCAATACGGGTAAATTTCCATGATGTTGACGAATTTGCTTTAAAACTTGCATACCATCCATCATAGGCAAACCTAAATCGAGCAAGACAATATCAAACAGCTCTTGTTGCAGTTTTTTTAGACCGTCTATGCCATTATTCACCCACTCGACTTCATATTGATTATATTTCAATAAAGTCATGGTTGATTCTGCAATCATGAAATCATCTTCGATAATGAGAATTTTACTCATAATTTATGCTCTAGGTTTTCCATCACACAGATTCAACATATCAACTTTTGAATCGATTACTTTTGTTTTAATGCCCAATAATGACAACATTGAAGGGAATAAATTATCTTGACTTAATTGTTGATTTTTTTGTTGATTTAAACAAGCAATTTCCTGTGAATTTGACTGTTTCCATTCAGGTGAAAACCACATTAACATTGGAATATGGGTTTGTTGACTTGGTGCAATGGCATAAGGTGCACCATGTAAATACAAGCCTTTTTCACCCGTAGATTCTCCATGATCAGACAAATACCAAAAACCTGTCTCAAACTTTTTATTCTCTTTTAAGGTATTGATGAGTTCACTTAAAATATAATCTGTATACAAAATAGTATTGTCATATGAATGAATTAAAGCTTCTTGGCTACACCCTTGAATTGCATTCGTGTCACAACTTGGTTTGAAATGTTTAAGTTCATCCGTCGTGCGTTTGAAATATGCAGGCCCGTGACTTCCCATTTGATGCAATACAATTAAACGAGGAGTTTCATCTGATTCAGGAATATTTGATAAAAACTGCTTTAGACTATCGACTAAAATCCCATCTAAACATTCACCTGAACTATCACACCATTTTTCCCTTAATTCTTTTGGAATTTCATATTGTTCAACCCGATCACACGTACCTTTACATCCAGAATTATTATCAATCCAAGTAACTTTATATCCTGCACGTTGCGCAATATCGAGCATACCTTCTCGATGACTTGCTAACTGCTCATCGTATGATGTTCGCGGCATACCAGAAAACATACAAGGTACTGAAACGGCTGTTGCCGTACCACAAGAACTGACTTGGCTAAAATTAATGATATCTTGTCGAGATAGTTGAGGATTGGTATTTTTTGCATACCCATTAAGAGAAAAACTTTCAGCACGTGCTGTTTCACCTACCACCAAAACCATAAGTTTAGGCACTTTCTTTTCACTGAATTTTTTAATGAGCTGTGCATCTTCACCATAAGTCACCAAAGGTAAATCTTTCTTCGGCGCTTTTTTATGAAAATATGATATGGTCGATGCAATGGAATTTTGTGGTGAGATCATCCCTTTCAAATCACGATTTTCACGAAAAATTGAAGCAAAATCGATATAGAAACTAAATAATAAACCACCAATAATCGCCAATGATGCCACGCTATAAATGACTTTTTTAAGCATCATTCGAATTATAGATTCATCTTTTATTCGAACAAAAAATATCACCATAATGGGTAAAATAATAATGAAAAACACCCAATTTAAAAGATGCAATGACAATAAATCATTTGCTTCTCGAAGATCGGTTTGCATCATATTTTGCACTTGATCTGATGTAATCACTACGCCTAAGCTATTCACAAAGTAAGAACTAAAACCACCTATGATAATCAATGAAATGGCCGTGACTTTTGCAGTCCACTTCCATCCAAGAATTTGCAAAAGTAAGTTATAAGCTGCAATTACAATAAAAACTGTGGCAGCTAAAAACAATCCTGCTTTAAAGCCACTATACGGCGTAAGTTCTTTTATTTTTTCATAAAAACCAATATTTAAGATAATACTTAGCCATAACGCCACCCATACATTAAATGTACTTAAACTCATGGGCTTAATTTGATTTTTTAAATTTTTAAATTTTGCTTTTAAATTTTGCATAACAGTTAGATCACGGGTTAAACCCAATGCCTTACATTAATATTTAAAGCTTAAAAAACACTTAAATTACATATTCGTTTTATCGCAATATAGTAAATTTACTTATTTTTTAAACATAAACTATTATTAGAATGATTGATTTTTATAAAAATGCTGATAACTGAATGATCTTTTAATTATGAGATTTATCTAGTTTTAACCATTTTATAATTGGAATAATTGCAAACACTGCAATAATGCATATTAAACATAAATATGACTTATAGCCAAATACATCACCAAAAAAACCACTAAAACTATATAAGAGGCCACTCACCGTAGCCATAATTGCAACCTGAAAAGTAAAATCTGTTCCTGCATATTCTTTGCGGCTATATTGCATCACCAAGGTTAATATCACCACTAAAAGCATCGAAGACACCATATCTTCTACAGCATTTACGAGATAAATAATCCACGATGAAATGTGTGCTTTTGCTTCATACTGGTCAGCCAACCATGCATACGCAGCTAAGCTTAAAATTTTTAAAACTGAAAAAACTAGTAATGCTTTTGCACGAGATATAAATTTTAAGCTTAATCCCGCTAAACCCGCACCTAACAAGGCTGCACATGCGCCAAGCATAGTGACATATATACCTATTTGCGAAAAACTTAACCCCATATCAACCATTAAAGGTTTGAGTAATGGACCCGATAATCCATCTGCAATTTTAAACGTGATTAGCACCATCAACCACGCAAAGAGTAATGGTGTATTTGTGAAATATGCGAGATAAGCTTTAATACCGCCCCAATCAAATTGAATTTTTTTATTTTGATTGAGCTTGCTTGTATGCAAAGGTTCTTTTGTGAATAAAATGGGAAGTGTATTCAAAGCGACCAATCCTGCTAGTACTAGAAAAGTCATTTGCCAATTGAACCAATCTAAAGCCCACAGAATTGCTCCCCCACCCACAATAAAACCTAAGCGAGAACCTACCACTTGAAAGGTATTTCCCCAATGCTGTTGTTCATTTTTTAAGATATTTACAGCTAATCCATCGGTTGCGACATCTTGCGTTGCACCAATTAAATTCATACTCAGTAAAACAGCAAAGAACATGAATAAGTAAGCAGGTTGATTTAAAGATTCTATTGGGATAAACGAAAGTGTGATCAACACAAAAATAGTAAGTAACTGTGTTGGAATAATCCAAGATCTGTAATGACCTAATTTTTGATATCCAAATTTATCGACTAAGGGTGCCCAAAATATTTTGATTGACCATGGCAACATCAGCAGTCCAAAACCACCAATATGTGCAAGTGAAACACCTTGCGCTCTTAAAATAACGGGCAAAGCATGTGTCATAAAACCGACTGGTAAACCTTGCGCCCAATATAATGAAAACAAAATAAGATAGACATTACGTAAATTAGACATAAACTTCCTAAGCAGGTGATATTTTTATACTTATATGACATGCATTATTCTGCCAATGATCGATGGCATATTAAAGCTTAATATTAGACTTCCTTCATAAA
>NZ_LWRV01000072.1 GCF_009372215.1 Acinetobacter portensis
TAGGGTCTGTTGACATTTCAAGTATAGAATTTACCCGATAAAGGTAGCCAAATAAATATACAAGCTAATGCAACTGCCCCCTCATAGCTACACTTTAGCTTATCATATCGTGTTGCTATTCCTCTGAACTGCTTTAACCTACAAAATGCATTCTCAACTAAGTGTCTGATTTTATAGAAATGCCAATCCATATGATCATTATTTGACTGAGTATTTGCTTTTCTTGGAATATTCGCTTTAGTTTTTTTCGCAGATATTTGTTCTCTTAATGATTCAGAGTCATATCCTTTGTCTGCACAACATACTTCCGTTTCGCTCAAATCAAGTTTTTCAATCATTTTGGGAGCAATCTTGACATCATGTATCGTTCCATCGGAGATAATAATTTCGATTGGATTGCCATCCGCATCAACAGCTAAGTGTATTTTAGAACTATTTCCACCAATGCTTTTAGAAATATCCTGATCTTTTATTCCAGCAGAATGTTGGTGTGCCCGAACATGACTACCATCAATAAAAACCCATTCCATATCAGCATTTGAAGAAATTAATTTAAATATTTTCATTAACTTATCATTTTTACACCAACGATTATATTTTTTAAAGATTGAGTTATACGAACCAAATTCTTTAGGCAAATCACGCCATGGGCAGCCTGTTCTTATTCTATAAAGTATTGCTTCGACAAAATTTCTCAAATTAGATTTGAAATAGATATCAAAATTTCGGAAAATAGAAAGTAACTTAGACCAGTGTTGATCATTCAGCATTGTACGAGGCATAGCGAGAAGTAAATTTGGTTTGGCGATTAAATTTTACTTTCTCGCTATTTTTTTGAACAGAAAATGTCAACAGACCCTA
>NZ_LWRV01000073.1 GCF_009372215.1 Acinetobacter portensis
TAGGGTCTGTTGACATTTCAAGTATAGAATTTACCCGATAAAGGTAGCCAAATAAATATACAAGCTAATGCAACTGCACCCTCATAGCTACACTTTAACTTATCATATCGTGTTGCTATTCCTCTGAACTGCTTTAACCTACAAAATGCATTCTCCACTAAGTGTCTGATTTTATATAAATACCAATCCATATGGTCATTATTTGACTGGGTATTTGATTTTCTTGGAATATTCGCTTTAGTTTTTTTCGCAGATATTTGTTCTCTTAATGATTCAGAGTCATATCCTTTGTCTGCACAACACACTTCCGTTTCACTCAAATCTAGTTTTTCAATCATTTTGGGAGCAATCTTGACATCATGTGTCGTTCCATCGGAGATAATAATTTCGATTGGATTGCCATCCGCATCAACAGCTAAGTGTATTTTAGAACTATTGCCACCAATGCTTTTAGAAATATCCTGATCTTTTATTCCAGCAGAATGTTGATGTGCCCGAACATGACTACCATCAATAAAAACCCATTCCACATCAGCATTTGAAGAAATTAATTTAAATACTTTCATTAACTTATCATTTTTACACCAACGATTATATTTTTTAAAGATTGAGTTATACGAACCAAATTCCTTAGGCAAATCACGCCACGGACAGCCTGTTCTTATTCTATAAAGTATTGCTTCGACAAAATTTCTCAAATTAGATTTGAAATAGATATTAAAATTTCGGAAAATAGAAAGTAACTTAGACCAGTGTTGATCATTCAGCATTGTACGAGGCATAGCGAGAAGTAAATTTGGTTTGGCGATTAAATTTTACTTTCTCGCTATTTTTTTGAACAGAAAATGTCAACAGACCCTA
>NZ_LWRV01000074.1 GCF_009372215.1 Acinetobacter portensis
TAGGGTCTGTTGACATTTCAAGTATAGAATTTACCCGATAAAGGTAGCCAAATAAATACACAAGCTAATGCAACTGCACCCTCATAGCTACACTTTAGCTTATCATATCGTGTTGCTATTCCTCTGAACTGCTTTAACCTACAAAATGCATTCTCAACTAAGTGCCTGATTTTATATAAATACCAATCCATATGGTCATTATTTGACTGTGTATTTGATTTTCTTGGAATATTAGCTTTAGTTTTTTTCGCAGATATTTGTTCCCTTAATGATTCAGAGTCATATCCCTTGTCTGCACAACATACTTCCGTTTCACTCAAATCCAGTTTTTCAATCATTTTTGGAGCAATCTTGACGTCATGCGTCGTTCCATCGGAGATAATAATTTCAATTGGATTGCCATCTGCATCAACAGCTAAGTGTATTTTAGAACTATTTCCACCAATGCTTTTAGAAATATCCTGATCTTTTATTCCAGCAGAATGTTGGTGTGCCCGAACATGACTACCGTCAATAAAAACCCATTCCATATCAGCATTTGAAGAAATTAATTTAAATACTTTCATTAGCTTATCATTTTTACACCAACGATTATATTTTTTAAATATTGAGTTATACGAACCAAATTCTTTAGGCAAATCACGCCAAGGACAGCCTGTTCTTATTCTATAAAGTATGGCTTCGACAAAATTTCTCAAATTAGATTTGAAATAGATATCAAAATTTCGGAAAATAGAAAGTAACTTAGACCAGTGTTGATTATTCAGCATTGTACGAGGCATAGCGAGAGTAAAATTGGGTTTGGCGATTTAATTTTACTACCTCGCTATTTTTTTAAGCAACAAATGTCAACAGACCCTA
>NZ_LWRV01000075.1 GCF_009372215.1 Acinetobacter portensis
TACTTTTGGAAACACCACCAATTTTATTACTAGGTATCCCCAAGATTATACTATCAGACATATTTTAAAGAAAAGAAGTGTAGCAAGTTGCTACACTTCTTGATTTTTCTCTACCAACTCTTTCAATAGATTTTCTAATTTTTCTAAACTAGCATCATCAAAATGAGAAATTTTTAAAGAAACCTTTAATAACTTATCATTAAATTTAATATTTCCAGCAACTTTCCCAGCATATTCAATTTTTTTTACAAGCGATGTTGATGGAGAATCGTTATTATCTTGAACTAGATATTTCGTAGCTTGTGCAACAGCCTTAGTTTGCTCAAGTTGGCCATTCTTTACTTTTGTCCAAACAGTTAACAAGGCTTTTTCAGCACGTTGTTTTATTTCGTCGTGATCTGCAAGAAATTTTTTAAAAGCTGTTGCAGCAGTTCGACCTAATAACTGGGGCTCATTTACCAAATCATTCAAGATGGCTTTAGGCAACTTTTCAAAAGATAAATATTTATACATGTCTTCGCGATTTAAGCCTAAAGACTTCGCTAAACGTTGTTTATTTTTCTTTAAATTTTCATCCAAACCTACTAGACCAATATAGATTTCGAAGTCTGTTAAATCCTGGCGTTTTAAATTTTCAGCTAGTGTAAGTAGTGAAGCTTCTTCATTATTTGCATCAATAATAATGGCTTCAATAGTCGATTTTTTTAGAATTTCATGCGCACGTAATCGACGTTCACCTGCAATTAGTTCAAATTTTAAATTTTCAAGTTTACGAACAGTGATGGGTTGCAACAAACCAACTTCATCGATCGATTCAGCCAGTTCTTTGATTTCCTGCTCATCAAATTTTCTACGCGGTTGATAAGGACTCCGTGAAATGTCTTCAATGGGGACATTTCGTCTAAATTCCTTTAATTCCTTGATATTATCTTTTTGAGCTAATTGATGCTTTTGAGTATTTTGTTTCAGCTTTTGAGCTAAAAGTTCTTTTGCAGTTGCCATAAAATTCTCAATCAGTTAACTTTAGCTAAAACTTCTTTAGCTAAACTTTCAAAAGCCTTTCGAACCTTTCCACTTTTGTCTAGCTTAAGTAAAGACTGCTGCATAATTGCGGCTTGATTTACTTTTGTACTTTGTGGAATAGTCGTTTCCATAATATAGCCCACTTGCTTAAATGCTTCATCACGAATGAGTTTACAAACATTTTGTCTCTCATCGTGCTTAATAAGTAGTGCACCTAATAATTGTAGCTCCGGATTGATTCGCTTTATTTTTTCTAAATGATTAAGTAAGTCTGTAACACCATATAGACCATATTGTGAGCCAGATTCAATCGGGATAATTACATGTGTTGAAGATGCTAAAGCATTACTCGTCAATAGTTTTAAACTTGGAGGGCAGTCAATTAAAATAAAATCATAAAGATCTTTTAATAGTTCTAATTTTGTAGTGAGTTCTTCTGATGGTCTTGGCGCATCTTCTTTTAATTGGTCCTCAGTTTTTCCTAAATTGAGAGAACCATAAATTAGTGAAACATTATCAAAATTAGTGTCTTCTTCTAAAGCGTCAGTAAGTAATGAGACATCACCTACTAATAACTCAGCGGTTGTTACTCCAACTTCACTTGGATGTTTTAAACCAATATGCAAGCTAGCATTTGCTTGAGGATCTAAATCAATCACAAGCACTTTTTTTCCTAAGTTTGCTAGCTCAGAGGCTAAATGAACAACTGTTGTTGTTTTACCACAACCACCCTTGTGATTCGCAACAGCAATAATTTTTGCAGACATACTTGTCAAATCATTCTATATTTAAAATTACTATTAATATAAATAACTTTGGGCTAAGTTACTACACCTTTTAAATTTAAAACAGTCATTTGTATAACGCTAAAGCAATTTTAAATTTAAAGTTTTATATAGCTAGCTTATTTAATAATTAATAGTAATTAATAATTAAGTTAATTAATAATTAAGTTGATATTTTTCATTTAAAAACAATACCATATCAACTTTAAGGTGGAGGGTTTGTCATCTTAAAGTGGAAGAGTTGTCTTCTATAAGTGGAAAGATGATCACTTAAAAGTGGAATATATGTCACTGTAAAGTGGAGTATTTGTCACTTAAAAGTGGAGTATTTGTCACTATGGTGGAATGTTTTTCACTGTTAATTATAAAATATATGTATTATCATTTAAAAAATATATAAAACAATTATTTATGATGTTGATAACTTAATGAATTTAAGTGCAAGAGTGGAAAAAAAATCACTTACAAAAATAATATTGTGGATAAAGTTGCAAGGCTTTTTTTTACTACACCATTTTTTGATATATTCATTGATCTAAGAGTGGAAAGAATTTCACGCACTCACCCTAGAATGCAGATATTTTGTTCTTATGACTAAACTCGATATTTTTTTCAGTGATCTGCGTTTTTAAAGGTGGAAAACTTGTCATATCGAAATAGGTTAATTGATTATTTAAAATCCATTATGGGTGTTTATTCATCAATCCGTATTTCTATAAAGAATCAAAAACATCTAAAAGTGGAGTGTTTGTCATCTTGGAGTGGAATTTAAAAATATATTTCCACTTTAATGGATTTTTACCTAAATTTGGTGACAAGTATTCCACCTTAGGTTTTTTTAGGTGAAAGGGTTGAATCTTTTTCCACTTTTTATATAACATGCATAATCAAGTTAAGCACACTTAAAATAGTTAATACACTTTATGTCAGAACTAAGCCATAACAAAGAAGAGCTGGATTCAATCCCGTACTGCATAGGTAATATTCGTCACAATGGGGTTGTAAGTACTAGCAATCGTTTGATACGACCTATTGAATTGTCAGCGAATGAATATAAAGCACTTTTATATGCGATGGCTGTTGCCAATTACGCTGAGAAGAATCATATCGATAAAGAGATTAGTGAACAAACATACATCTATCTGTATAAAGATGATTTAGCTGAATTACTGGGATTAAGTAAGCGAAATTCAATTAATGTAGCCATTGATCGAATTTACAAAGAACTTTCATCCCGTGTGGCGCACTTTGTAATTGAAGAACCTGTAGATGATATAAAGAAAAAGACTAAAAGAGTTCACTCGGTTGTCCCTATTATCCGTGAGTTAAGATGGGAAGATGATTCAAAGAATGCACTTCAAATCAGATTTACCAGTGAAGTATTACCTTACTTTACTCAATTAGCTGGTGGTAATTTTACTACATACCAACTAAAACATTTATTTGCTCTAGATTCAGTTGCAAGTATGAGTCTTTATACCTATTTCATAAAAAACGAATTCAAATTTAAAACTCAAGAAATCTACGAAGTTCCATTATTATTAGAGAATCTCAGAGCTCTAATTGATATAAATGAAACTAAATATGACCGTTGGGTCGATTTTCGACGTTATGTATTAGATAAAATTGTAGCTGAAATTAATGAAAACACCGATCTACAGTTAGAATATGAAACAATTAAAAAAGGACGCCCTATTGTAGGCGTAAAATTTAAACTACATCATCGTGGTTTTGAAAAGCCTGTAATTGAAAATAAAAAGGCCGAAAAATTAAAGATCTACTTAGATGTTCCATTTGAAGATAATGCTGAGGTAAAAGATCTAGGTGCAAAATTCGATACCACTGTACGTTCATGGTATATTTTTAATGATGATGCTAATTATTTACAGCTTGAAAAGTGGTTTAAGACTGTAGGTTGCCTCACAGACTCTCAAGCAAACGTTGTTATCAATGATTCATTATTTCAAATGGATTTTGCTGAAGTTGGAATGAGCTTAAGTGACTTTAAGAGAAAAATGAAAAATAAATTGAAAACTGATAGTAAATTTGTGGAAGACATCAAGGATCGTCTAAATGAAATTTTCGGAAAGGATATTATCTAGGAGTGTAGCAACTTGCTACACTTTTATCGGCTATTCTTAGTTCAAGAAACCACTTATAACTTTAATTAGTAAAACAGTTATATTGAACGTTCATTTCAACAGAGGTGGATCCGGAAATTTGAACAACTCCTATAATTGATATTCTGCTCCTCAAATGATGTTATAAACATCAATATATGGAGTATTTTATGGCACGTAGACCAAGAAGAAATCATTCAAACGACTTTAAGGCTAAGGTAGCACTTGCTGCGATCAAAGCAGAAAAAACACATGCTGAATTGAGTTCTGAGTTTAATGTTTATCAAAACCAAATTATTGACTGGAAAAATCAATTGATCTCAGCTTCCTCACAAGCTTTCGATCAATCAAAAGCTCCATCAGAACCCCCCATTGATCTTAAAAAGTTACATGTAAAAATCGGTGAGCAGGCATTAGAAATTGATTTTTTAGAAGGTGTGTTGAAGAAACTGGGCTGCTTCAACCACAAAAGTTAATCGATCACTCACTTCAGATATCAGTATCTAAACAAGCTAAGTTATTGAAAGTCTCTCGTGGTTGTTATTATTATCGCCCAAAACCTGTTAGCTCATCAGATCTCAAGCTGATGCGATGTATTGATGAATTACATATGCAATATCCTTTTGCAGGCAGTCGTATGATGCGTGATTTGTTGAATCGTCAAGGGCATCATATAGGACGACGTCATACACGTACTTTAATGAAGAAAATGGGTATTCAGGTGTTATATTGCAAACCAAATTTAAGCCAGGCTAATCAAGCTCACCGTAAATATCCATATCGACTCAAAGGATTGGCTATTCAGCGCAGTAATCAAGTGTGGTCTACGGATATAACGTATATCCCTATGGCAAAAGGCTTTGTTTATTTATGTGCTGTGATTGATTGGCATAGCCGCAAGGTACTTGCGCATAGGGTATCGATTAGTATGGAGGTGGATTTTTGTATTTCGGCTTTAAATGAAGCGATTGAAAAATATGGATCACCTGAAATATTGAATACAGACCAAGGTAGTCAGTTCACCAGTGATGCATTTATTGATGTATTGAAATCAAATGGCATTCAAATCAGTATGGATGGTAAAGGTCGATGGATTGATAATGTGATGGTTGAACGATTATGGCGGAGCGTTAAATATGAAGAGGGGCAGAGTAAAACTTGAAGTGCGACATAAACCACCTAATTAATTTAAAGGGTTTATGGAGTATATAAAATTGTCATACCATCATCTTAACTTTGAAGATCGTACTGCATTAATGCTTGAATCAAGAAAAGAAGGCTTTTCACCCAGAAAATTTGCTGAACTTATTAAAAGACATCCTAGTACGATCTATCGTGAACTTAAAAGAAATAGCATCAATGACGTTTATCAAGCCCGATATGCTTCTGATCACACCTTCGCTAGACGTAGACGTGGTCATAGAAAACTCAAAATCGATTCAGTCCTTTGGAAATTTATTGTTGAAGCGATCCGTTGTTTATGGTCTCCTCAGCAAATAGCAAAGCGTTTAAAGACATTTCCTGATTTGGATCAAACAATGAATGTAAGCCATACAACGATTTACTCAACGATACGAGCATTACCAAAGGGTGAGTTGAAAAAAGACTTATTATCCTGTCTGCGTCATGAAAATAAAAAGCGAAAAGCTAACGGTGAACCTAAAAAAGATTCGATATTACAGGATATTAAAACTATTCATGAGCGCCCAACCGAAGTTCAAGAAAGAAAAATACCGGGTCATTGGGAAGCCGATTTAATTAAAGGCAAAGACAATAAAAGTTCGATAGCAAC
The DNA here is from genome assembly GCF_009372215.1 of Acinetobacter portensis. Lineage (GTDB taxonomy): Bacteria > Pseudomonadota > Gammaproteobacteria > Pseudomonadales > Moraxellaceae > Acinetobacter > Acinetobacter portensis. The sequence goes on from NZ_LWRV01000075.1 coordinate 5,721, forward strand.
ACTTATTGAACGAAATACACGGCTCTGTATCTTGGCAACATTACCTGATGCAAAGGCAGAATCAGTGCGCAAGGCTTTAACTGAAGCTCTGAAATATTTACCTGCAGAACTGCGTAAAACGTTGACCTATGATCGTGGACGTGAGATGTCAGAACATAAAAAACTCGAAGAAGATTTAGGCATAGATGTATATTTCTGTGACCCACATTCACCATGGCAAAAAGGCACATGCGAAAATATGAATAACTAAAAACTATAAAAAAATGGAAGAATAAAATTTAAAAAGATATTTTATTACAAATGCTTACTAAATTTATTTTGATTTGTGAAATAAAAAATAGAAAAAGTGTTATAACTATTTGTATTAATATTTTGAGCTAATTTTGTCATGAGTTTTGATCAAACGATAAAAAAAACTCTCGTATTTTTTTATCTATTTGTTCTACCCTTCTCAACCAAAACAGAAGACTTGGAATACATCAAAGCTAAGCTGAAACAACTAGAAAAAATCAGGCCGGGCAACAACAAGAGTAAGCAGAATAATTTTAAAAAAATTTATGTAAAACTCTGGCATCGTATTTTAGAACTTTTGAAAACAGATAGGGCAGTACGTGCAAATGTCCAATATATTCCGCAGATTCAGCTTATTTGCGATATGGAAAAATATATCGATTCAAAAATGGCATTAGAAATTTTTAATACACGTAAGGAACTCACTACACCATTACTACTTCAATTTTTTGACATACGTAACGATGAAACGAGACAAAAAGTCATGGAGAAATGTTCTAAGAAGCAGCTTGGTATGATCGAGACTTCAACTTTAATCAATGCAGAGCAAGAGTGAACGAATGGAAGTTCAGAAAAAGAGAGAACGGAGACAAGATCTCTTTTTAACACAATACCAAGAGTACAGAACAAAGTTTATTTCGCATGCTGTATTTGATGATTTAGATGAAAGTGATAAGCAGACTTTTAGTGATTTTGGAAAAACTGCGCATAAGGTTTTTCACGAGATAATTAAAGCGCGTAAACTGGGTGAAGAATATCGAGTTGCGGCCTTAAGCTTTTTTGCTTCGGGTGATGTATTAGACCATGCTGGATGGTCATACCTCATTTTGAGAACGAGTTATTTTGTTGAAGCGCTTTATATAAAATTAGCCGTTATCCCAGATTCCCAAGCTAAACAAAAAGAAATTTTTGATTTATTTCGATATATTGCAAAATCAATTCTACAACAAAGTGAAGAAAGTTCTTTAAAAGACGAGAGTAAAAGGCTCTTAGAATACTTTATAGAATATATGTTAGAACTCGAACAGGACAAGGTGACGAGTGACTGGGAGAGTTTCCTTAAGAATAAAATAAAACAAAATTTGCACAAGTTTACTCAAACTAAGGTGCTAAATTATATAAATGACTTAAAAATTATCTTTAAACGATTAAAACAAGGGAGGATTGTAAAACGCTCGCGTCGTAAAAGAATAAAAATTTCAGATTGGCCGACAAAGAAAAAATTAAGAAGTTTCCAAAAGAAGAGAGAACAAAGACAGCTTATTAAAGGATATCCAGCATATATTCAAGCTCGACAGGAGATCTTTTATGCTGATGATGGAGATGTTGAATTTATAGATGAGGGGATTGCTGTACATACAACATCTAAATCTACAGCTCGTTTTAATACAGTATTGAACAATCATAGTGAACATTTGATGAGGCATCGCCAAAGACGTCTACAACCGTTTGTAACCAACACAAATTACATGAGCAAAGATGTGATTCAACATCTTATCTATATTTTGAAGGGTGAGTTATATAATGCTCCTACTCAAGATTCAGCGATTGCAGCAGCATGCTTATTGAGTTTGGCGACGGGTTTATCACCAATGCATTTGCTTCAATATAAACAACTGATTGATGAGGGGGTGCTTATTAAAGGTGGTAGTTCTAAGAAGGCGGAGTATCGACTCAGATTACATTTAGATATTACAAAACAAAAAGTTGAAACTTTAAAGATTCACCAACTGAATAAAACAGTGACGCATGATCTCCATGTATCAAGCAGTTGGTTTGAATATCTTATTTTGAATGAATCACAACAGCTACTTACAGTACAAGAGATCAATCAAAGACTCAAAAAATGGACTCAGAATCAGGGGCTAGGTTCAATTACTGTTGAGAAACTCCAAGCCCAGCTGTATTTCTATATTTTTCACCGTACTTTTAATGAATATATTGCCCATGTGCTATCGGGCAAAGATAGCACCCATGAGCTACCGAGTAGTTTCTACAATGGTGTGAGCGCATCGGAATTGAATCAGCATTATTTGATCTACTTAGAGACACTCAGTGTTGAAGAAACGAAAACAGAAATTGAAATGCTTAAAGAGCAGTTTGTTAAACATGAACCTGCGTCTATATCACGTTTTGGTAGCCAATTAGCACTCAATCAAAATTATGTTGGTCAATTTTTTACACGATTACATGCCATTTGCGTTGATAAAATACAGATACATCAACATATAATTGAGCGAATTAATGCCTATAGTGCTTGGATGTGGCATATCAGCTTATTGTGCCTAACACGCCGTCCTCGGGAAAACTTATTAGGAAAGTATAGTGACTACGATTTAAAACTAAAGTTGTTGTATGTAGATGATAAGCAAAACAGTCAATCACGAAAAGATGGTCGCTATATACCGCTCCCAGCATTTTTTATCCAAGCTTTTAAACGTTATACGCAATTTTTAAATACGGTCACTCAGCAGTATGCAGAGCTCCTCCGATTTGTATTTGGGAAAAAGATTACATTGCAAGATTTGTTTGGCCAAGTGATCCATTACCCGAAATCGTTACCGACCACTGCTGAGGAATGGGCAAGTAAGAAAATTAAGATTGCTGCGCTCAACCGAAGTTGGATTAATGACTATATTGAAGGTCATCAACTCAGCAGTTTATATAATAACTGGCTACGACACTTTGATATGAATATGTTGATGGAGCAAGGTTTGGCTTTTAATGTCATACAAGCAGTTTATGGGCATGATCAGCGTAATCAGGAGCTCTTTTATCGCTATTCATCTGCATCTTTACCACAATATATCAATCAATTTACCCAAAATATTGATCGCATGATTAAGCAATTGCAGATTGAGCATCTGTCATACATTTCAGTACTTCAATCTGAGGGCTTATCATGAGTATAGATGAGTCATTGATTCAAAAAATTCAGGTTCAGGTTGATTCTGTATTTGCCGAAATGAAAAGTCAGATTAAGAGTTTAAGAGACCGACCTGAATTATTAGATAACACACTAAATACCTTGTGGTACGAGTTTTATGATGAATTTATTTGTTTTTTAGAGCAGAAGAAATTTACTCGGAAAGATACTCAAAAACCGTATATTCAAGCTATTGAAAAATATTTTTTATCTTTGCGCCAGACCTATTTATCTCAAGCAAAGAATGCGTATCCAATCAAAGTATGGCCTAAAACTACTTTTCTAGAACCTATACCCAGACAACTTCGTAGTACTGAATCACATCTTCGGCAAGGACAAAAACATTATCATATTGCTATAGCCTTAAAATCCTATTGGAATTGTCCATACAAGGATGAAGTTACTCCGGCATGGTTATGGGGGAATTTTTATTTAAGTCTGATGTACTGCTCTGGCTGTACTGATCTAAGTCAATTAACAGCAATTGGTAATACCCTGGTCAACGCTATTGTCAAAGATGAACTCCAAATCTGTACTAAACTTTATCATGCTGGATATAAAACAATCATCCAACCACTCGCACTGCATTATCGAGTACCACAGCGTGCTTATGGTAATCAAATCGAAAATAGACAGGTGTATCAGTGGCGTTATATTTGGCTTAATCCCTATGCACAGTTGTTTATACAAGGGATAAAACAGCATGGCTTTCAAGCCTTGAATCAGCAGATGCCACGATATGTTTTGGAGTCTATCTCTACTGTATTAGGGAAATTACCTAAAGAAATTGATTTGAGTCATCAGATCGTAGGTCTGAAAAAACTACTACGCCGTAATGATAAACAGTTAGCAGAGCTTCGTTCACTTACACCTTTTGATCATTCAAACTTAGCCATTGAGCTTGACTCTTATTCGGGCTTAGATATGTGCTTAAGCGAGGTTATGCGAGGTCGTCTCAAAACGGTGTCGTTAACACCTATTGATCAGGCGAGAGCATGGTTAGATCACAACATCTTGCAGACGCAGTTAACATATATTGAGCGGGATATACCACTACAGACAGAAAAGGCGGTACCAGACTTAATTACAGCTCACCAGCAACTCAAAGAAATTCCATTTGAATTGATGCTATTTGAAAAAGATCAGACTGAAGTTGATAAGCGCCAGAAACGGCAGCGTAAAAGTGAACGTGTGAAATGGATCAGATGGACAAGCATTCAGAAGCGACTAGAAGAAAAGAAGCCTCACGTTAGCCTGTATGAAAAAAATCTAATAGAAGCACAGCTCAGGCTACTGGGTTGGATTTTTCATCTTAAGTCTCAAAAGATGAAACTCAATAGCATCGAGCGGTATTTAAGTAGTATCGCTAAAGATTACTTATTCCATGTCTATATGTTCCCAGGTGATATAGATAACATGGATCAAGAAGATTGTGAGGAACTGTACGACGCTATCTTAGATAGTATTGATGATCGAGATCAAGCCAAACGTGAGACTGATCCTAAGGCCAATCACGGACGTGCACAGTATGCATTTGGCAGACTTAAAGCATTTCATCAGTTTTGTATGAAACAATACCGTGTCCCTAAGGTCGGTACCTTTCAATACAATGATTATCATCGTGTACAATTTTGTCATGCCAAATTAATTAGCCCAAAATTGTTCAATCAGCTTAAACAGGTACTAAGTTTAAAGATTGAAAAATGTCAAACAACTAAAGAGCAAGCGTATCTTTTTCAGCTACAGCTCATGTATTTACTCGCATTTCGTTTGGGGATGCGATTGAATGAAATCAGGGGACTTACATTGGCAGAGGTCATTTGTCCTGAACTGATTTGGCGTAATGATACGCTGACCAAACCTGTGCAGATCCGTTTTAATTTACGTAACAATGTTTATCGGAAACTCAAAAGCCAAAACGCAAAGCGTCAGCTTGATCTGAACGCCGTCATGCTCGATGAAGAGTTGGCATTGGTACAGCAATATCTAAAACAATGTATTACACATAATCTAGCGAAAACTAATCATGCGGACAAATTGATTTTTGCCCAAGATGGCGAAATTTTAAGTGAAGCTTATATTAGTGAAATGACCCAAGTGATTTTTGATGAGATATTGGGTGAAGGGCATGGTTATACTTTCCATAACTTTAGACATAGTGCCGCGAATCATTTAGCAATCGCTTGGTTAGGCTCAAAAGAGATGATCATGACCTATACGGATTACACTTGGAGCCGGTGTAAAGTCATGCGTCAGCATTTATTTGGAGAAACTGCAATTCAGCATGAAGCTGTCATACAACATAAGTGGCGGTTACTAGCTGACTGGATGGGGCATGCAAACATAGAGCAAACAGCATCTCACTATCTACATGTGCTGGATTTGTTGGTGATAGATCGAATTTATCATTTGCCTTGTACAATTCATCGGGACACGATCAAACTGATACTTCAAAATGACTTAACAAGTGCTAACACAGAAATTGTAGATCTTAATCATATAATACGAAAAGGCCAGTATTTCGATTTTTATCATGCCACATATGCACTAAAAAAAGTGGATTCAGTTAAACCTGTTCAGCCTAAAATAAGTAAAAATGTATCTGTATCTACCATCATTCATGATTACATTAAATATAGAGCCTATGAGGACCATGATTGGGTATTACGCAGTAAAAAGCTCGCTACTAAGTGGATGGCGGTAAAAAAGCCTCAAAATAATGAGGATTTTAGTGAAGATGAACTCATCTCCTTATATGAAAAAGCCTTAAAGAAAGGTTTTGAAGCAAAGCAATGCGTAGAGATTTCAGCACTGCCAAAGCGGGTTCAACATCAGGTTTTAGAAGCCTTGAGTATTTTAATTGAACATGGAAAGCTGAGAAAAAACTTTATTCATTTTCAATATCGTTTTGATAAGCAAAATAGGCCACGTGTCGATTGGTCCATTCAACATCTGATTACGGGACTGAAGTATTTACTCCCTGAGGATACGCAGCTAAAAGTTGATAATGATCCACCGGATAAGTCACAAAAAAGTCGTGAAGTGAAATTAAGCTTTATCAATGAAAACAATAAAAATACGACACTTTGTATTGCGTTTATTATGTTGATACATGCGATTCAGCAAGAAAAATTGAGCATTTAAAATGAATTGTTTTAATGTGTCTAAGGCAAGCTGTATTGAATATAAATCAATATAGAAAGGGACGAGCGATATCGTCGCTGAAGTTGTAGGTTAAAATCGTTTCTCAATGATAAGCGAACTCTGATATCGTATATATACATGGCTGAGATGTATCCAACTGAATGAAAACAATAGATTATTACAATAAACAGGCTGATCAATTTATAAAGTCGACCTTGAATGTGGATATGGAAGCACTATACCAACCTTTTTAGAGCAATTAGCACATGATGCCTACATTTTAGATTTAGGTTGTGGCTCAGGTCGGGATACTTTGGCTTTTAGAAAAAAGGGCTATTACGTAGATGCGATTGACTATTCTGAAGAACTTGTAAAAAAAGCGACTGAACTTACAGGGTTGAAAGTACGTTATCAAAGTTTTTATGACTAGCAGAATATGAAACATATGATGGTATTTGGGCATGTGCCTCTTTACTACATTGTGCTCGTAATAGACATCTCTGATGTTTTAAAATGTATTCATGCTGCATTAATGAATAGTTCATCTTCATATCAGCATGTTGAAGAGCAAGATCTTGAAAAATTTGCAGATTATTGGATAGGTCTGTCACCAATTCTCATTCATAGTTTGCCAGTTACTTGTATTCCTAGTAGACCACTTTAATTAAAATTAGGAATTTCATTCACTGGATATATTAATGTTAATGGATTTGATGTTAAAGAAATGAAGCCAAAACGCTGATAAAATTCCATCGCTTTTTGATCTTTTGCATGTATTACAACAAAATTTACACCAATAATTTGAGCAACTTTTGAAACTTGTTTGAGAGCATGTGCTAAAAGCACTTTTCCAATTCCTTGCCCTTGAGTCACTTTATCAACGGCAAAGCGACCTACAACAACACAAGGGAGTGGATAACGAGGTAAGCGTTTGGTGAGTACGGTATCTACTAAATCGAATCCAATAGAGGTACTAGATAGACAGTAAAACCCTATCACATTTGAAGCATGATCAACAGCAACATACGTTTTACTTGTCCCTGATTTCTGATGTTGGGACGCATATTGTTTAATGAACTTATTTAAGTCATCTTGCCCACAATTAAATGATTTTCTTTGGTGATGAGTTTGTAAAATCTCAATTCTCATCTAATAAACTCATTAATTTCTTCATTTCATCGTTTGCAGGGCGTGGATTTTCAAGCAAATTCATTAACATATCACGATCAGCATTATTTACTTTTAACTCATGGTTAGATTTAAGTAAGTCTTTTGCTCGTTCAAAGGAGGATTGCAGCATAAAAGAACTTACACTGAGGCCTAATAAATTCGCAGCTTGCTCAATCACATTCTTTGCATCTGCTGTTGAACGAACATTAATTCGTTCAGTTGCTAAATTAGCCATTTCTTCACCAATAAGTACATCATTTTGATGTACAAATTATAACATATCAAGATGTAGCATCAAGACTTAAAATCGAGTTATCTGACGCTTTAAAAAAGTTTCAGAAAAATATATCTATTTAAACTTCGATGATCAAATTTTCTCTAAACCCATTTTTACCTTGCTCTGGTGGATAACCCAAAGGATTGATCACTAATCTACATCCATCGACTACAGTATCCACTGATGTATGCGTATGTCCTGCAATCCATAACTTAAAGCCTTTTACATCTAGGTCATTAATAAAATAGGGATTGAGGGCTGATGCAACAGGATGCGTACCCCAATATGGATCAAGACAAGCTAAATGAGGTGGAAAATGCGTAATAACAATCACATGATCTTGCCCTCTAAACTGCAAAATATTTTGATGATATTTTTTAAATAGTTTTATGTAGTCATCGGCGGTTATAGGTCTATTTTCATTGCTAATCATGATTTGATCAAAATCATAAATCGATTGTTCAGCATCTTTTTGGGACTGTAAAAGTACCTCAGGAGATGTAAGTGGTGAATTGGAGCGAAAGTTCGTAAACAGCGTGCCACCTACAAATATTTTATCTTGAATTTTGATATGGTTGTCATCAACTAGTGCATTTTTTGGGTAGTTTTCTTTCAAGAAATTCACGACTGAACTGTAGTTAGAGCTGTAGTAATCATGATTACCTAAAACAAAGATAAATTTTTTATTCAGAGATTTACATTTTTCGGCAAACTCAATTGTACCACTTAAGCGATTAGAAAAATCGCCAGCGTGAATAATGACATCAGCTTGCTCTGATATTGAATATTTAGAATTGTGAGTATCAGATAAAATTTGCAGTTTCAATCTACTTCCTTTATTAAATCACGCTGCTTAAATATATAGAGTTTCATTGCGATCAGTTTACAGCAACTAAATATTGTAGAAATTATAAGATACTTATCTGTATTCTTAAGCCTCTAAAAATATAGGTAATTATTTTTGAATCAATTGATTAAATATTGATCATAAAATTTGACCAATTGAATTTATGCACATAAGATAAAGATGTTACAGCAAAATCTGTGACCAGGCGTGGAAACCTGAATTTACTACAGAAGCAGTAAACCGCTTTGGCGGTTTTTTGCGTTAAATATGTTTAGTCTATCGTAATGGTAGGCCAAGCAGGGCAGTCTATGACTGGCCGTCTTCTGTAGTACGGTATTTCCACCCCTGTTTGGCTTGCCTCCATCTCGTGGAAAAGTTGGAAGCTTGTTTGTAATTAATTACTACAGGAACTAGACATGAACATTTTCTATAATATCCCTTATTTTCTCCAAGCTATTTCTTCTGTTCTTAAAGAATAAAATTTTCGAAATAAATTTTCGTCATGTTTAATTAATTTTACTTTTATAAATTTCGTAATCTTACGAGATATAGAGAAGTATTGCCTAGAGAAAATAAAATGGCCCGTACTAAGCTTTTAACCAATATTATTCAAAGAAAAATGATGCTGCTTGACGAAATGTCGCACTCAAATCTGCACCATAACTTTGAAATATCACTTTATGACTTCGCCAACCATGAGATCCTAGAAAAACTATATAAAGCAGACAATCAACGCTCCACAGAGTGTTGGAGCCCTGCTGAAATTCAGGAGTTTATTCTAAACTGTTTGAATGATCGTAATGTCAATTTATGCGTTCGCTATTGGAAAGATGCTGCTGGTAATATTTATATCATCGATGGTGGGCACAGGATTTCAATTATCTATGCTTGGATCAAAAGATACTTTATTGATGAGCAAGTAATAGGAGCCCCAAAATTCACGGCACCACAAAAACGAGATATTCGTCAGATTCGTAATCGATTAGGTGGATTAGCTGATTTTCAAGAGTTATGTAGCGACTCTGAGTTTCAGCAAAAATTAAAATCAACCAAAATTAATTTTATTGAAGTCATTGGGACACCTGAGGAAGCTCGAAAAGCCTTTTGTTCAATCAATTCGGATACGAAACGATTAGATCCAGATGAAGAATATCATTTACAAAATAGGGGAAGTGATGCTTTTTATGTGATTTATGCGTGTTGTTATATAAACGATAATAAATCCAACTTGGCTGAACTGAATTACGAGCGGATAAATGAAGTGATCACTTTGGGTGAGCAAATTCATGATCATCTTTTTAAGATAATACTTTTAGAGCCAGATTTAACACACGGTAAAAAAATCGGCTTGGTCAATGAACTCCTGAATATCATGTTTGGTGATACTAGTCAGAATACTGTGAATATAGACCAAGGTCAGCGTGTAGAAAATTTAATGCTAAAACTTAGAGTTGTGCTGTGTCGTATCGCTACACCACCAATTAGTATTCGGATTCCAAGTTTGGGCTTACACCCAAAACTATATTTTTATAAAGATAATCGTTTTCAAGTGACATCCTTTTTGGCCTGGTTCTCTATCGTCTGTGAAATTGAAGAAGACTGTTTTGAAATACAGAATAAAAAGATAGATTTTATTGGATTTACTCGAGCACGCCGTGGTGTTGAAAGTTTAATTGAAAAAATTCCTGTGGCCATCAAAGAAACTGTCGGTAAGTTTGGTAGCGGCATCAGATCACATGAGCGATTGAAGAACGTGTATCAAGCCTTTATCTGTATTGGACTCAATATGGATTTAGATTTTGAAGATGAAGTTTGTTTGAACACCGTCATTCTTTCGATGAGTCAATCATTTGATTATATTAATTTTAATGATTTTTATCTTGACCGTTTTGGTGGAGATTATGATGAGAGCATTGTGGATGATGTTGTGAGCTTTGTGAAATCAGTAAGACTAACAAAGAAGAAAAAACCTTTAAATTTTTCACTCGCGACCAAAAGAAATCTTTATCAACGTGAGGAAAGGAAAACATGGAGCTATTGCGAAGTATGTGATAGCGCTCTATACCTTGAGTCGACTGAAGTAGATCATCGAGAATCGAAAGCAGAAGGTGGTTATGGTGTTTTAGAAAATGGAGCAATTATTCACCCGATATGTAATCGTTTTAAGTCAGATCGTGCTTTGGAAGAAGTAAGAGCAGATTTATTTGACTAAAAAGATAAGGGAGCAAATGCTCCCTTATCTTTTTGTTTTTTAGTAGACTGGGGTCAGTGTTTAGCCTAAGCAACCAATATGAAAACAATAGACTATTACAACCAATACGCAGATCAATTTTTACAAGCCACGTTGTATGTGGATATGGAAAGCCTATACCAACCATTTTTAGCTGAGTTGCCAGATTCTGCACGCATCCTGGATTTAGGCTGTGGCTCAGGGCGTGACACTTTGGCTTTTAAAAATAAAGGCTATCAAGTGGATGCGACGGACTATTCTGAAGTATTGGTCGAACGAGCGACCCAATTGACAGGTATCGCTGTTCAGCAGCAAAGTTTTTATGAGCTTGATATGCACGATGTTTATGATGGGGTATGGGCATGTGCCTCTTTACTACATTGTGCTCGTAACAGTCTCCCTGATGTTTTAAAACGTATTCATGCTGCGTTACGCCGTGGCGGTGTTTGTTATATGTCTTTTAAATATGGAACAGTAGATAGAGTAAAAGGCGGTAGGGCGTTTACTGACTTAAATGAAGAGCAGGCTCATGAATTGTTAGATCAGTTGAATGGAGTTAGGTTGTTAAAACAGTGGATTACAGTAGATCAGCGACCTGATCGACAAGAAAAATGGCTGAATGTACTTTGGAAAAAACATGCCTGACTTTATTCCTACTGCACAAGAACAACTTAAATTTGTAAAAAATATTCAGCTGATTTTACAGTCGGGTAGTTTTAGTAGCACCTATAAATTTGCATTGCTGATTAGCCTAAGCCGATTAGCTATTGAAAAAGGTGAAGATTCAGGTGAAAGTCTATCACTCGAATATATGGATATCGCTGAGAAGTTTATCGAGCTGTATTGGAAGCAAGCAGTACCCTACACCTTTAATGATGAAGGGCAGCTGATTTTAAATCAAAACAATGGTAAACAAGCTGCCATTCTGAATCGCATTATACAGCTTCGGCAAAGCTACTCTTCTTTGGGGTTATTAAGACGAGATTCATTGGTGTGGTTGAAGCTAGTTAAAGATGTCGCTCGCACTGTAAAAGACATGCCAGTCCGCTACTTGCAAAACATCAACGGTCAAAATTTTGAGTTTTTATATCAGCTTAATCAGTGCGGAAAGCAACTCATTCTTTTGCCTCAAGTGATGTATTGCTTACGTCAATTCAGCGAGATCATTGAAGAACTGTGCCAAAAACGCTGGATTGATTACATTCGTAAGAACAGTAGCAATGCACCCATCTTGAATCAATTGCCGAATCTTGAACAATTCATGTTTGAGCCAAGTCGAAACCAGTTGAATGCGGTAGCAAACGTATTGGTCGAGCTACAAGACTGTAAATGCTTCTACTGTAATAAGGAAATGAAAAAGAATAACTACGCCGTAGATCACTTCATTCCTTGGTCTATGTATCCGTCAGATACTGGGCACAATTTTGTATTGGCAGATTCCAGCTGTAATTCAAAGAAAAGCAATTTATTGGCTTCTCAAGAATTTCTTCATAAATGGGAAGAGCGTAATGAACAACAAGATTTAATCATTGTAGATAGAATTTCAGTGCTTGGTTTCTTAACAGATAAGGATAGATCACATAGAGTTGCTACATGGGCTTATGCACAAGCCAAAGAAAACAATTACACTACTTGGAATATTTAAATTAATAAAAATCAAACAATTAATAGTAATTCCTAATATTTATCAAAAATAATACTTCAAGTACGATTGACAATATTTGGATGGCGTATTAGATTTGACTTATTAATCATACGTTAAATACGATTTTTATAATATGGAGAATAGTATATGAATAATAAGCAAACTCTTGCTAATGTTGCAGTCATTCAATCTGGGTTAAGTGCTGTAAATCACCGTGAAATGGCAGAACCAAAAACAGGTTTTCTTGAAGTTGCATGCATAAGTGGAAATAACCTACTAGAAAATGGTCTTGTTCAATTCAATGAGCACGATCTAAAAAAAGTCTATGTAGAGCAAAGTCGTTTAGATGGCCATATTTTAAAGCAATATGACATTCTATTAATGGCACGAGGGAGTAACTTCCGTGCTGCATTATTTAAAGAAGATGAGGTCGATATCCCATGCATTGCATCACCAAATATTTTTGTGATTCGTTGTAAGGATGTGGTCTTACCAGAGGTGCTTGTCAGCTTTATTAATAGTATTCATGGGCAAGCATTAATGGATGAGATTTCAATTGGATCGACCGTTCGAGGATTATCAATCGCGAGTCTAAAAAATTTAGAAATTTTTGTACCTGATATCGAGCGTCAAAAGTTAATAGTTTCTATCTTCTACGCAAATATTGAAGCTTTAACCTTGCTGGATAAGCTCAAAGAACAACAACGTATAACCGTCGAAGCTAGCTTGCAGCAACTTATGGCATGAGGGATTAAAAGATGAAAGAGAATCAATTTGATTTTAAAATCCGTATTAAACAAAGTTTAGACGCATTGCATATGTTCCAAAAATCAGAACATATTCTTGAGTTACTCGCACTTGCTGCTTATGTATCTTTTGTTGATATTGAGTTTGCTCAATCCATCGAAAAGCTGAGCAAGGCAAAAGTGAAAGAAGAGTTGCAAAAATTCTTATGCTTGTCTGATTTGAAGTTTGCCAATTATTTACTCTCAGCGAAAATAGAAGATGTTGAGTTTTCGATAATTATTCGAGCATTCATAGAAGCATTTTCTGCTTACGATAATGCGGAAGACTATGGCAAGGCGCTTGCTCAACAATTGCCAAAGCTATGGGCTGATGAATTTTATTATGAAATTTTTACTAGTAATGAAAACCTGACCAATTTAGTTTCAGCCATTATTGGTGATCAACCTGTACAGCGGTTTTATGATGGCGCATCTGGCATAGGTTTAATTGCATCTCAGTTAAATGCCGATGAATACTATCTACGTGATGTGAATCAACTACCAATTGCTATTGCAGAAGTGATCTTTAAATTGGCAGGTAAAAAACTAAATTGCCAACTACAAGATTCCTTAACTGAAAACGAATTGTCTAATGAGGTTGATTTAGTTGTCACTACACCACCATTTGGGGCAAGAATTAATCCAAATGCGATGAAGAATACACCGTATTTAAGACAGCTGTTTAAAGCAATGCCAACCAACGCGTCTGATAGTGCATGGATTCAGCAAGCCTTATATCAGTTAAATGATACGGGTAAAGCGTTTATCCAAATTCCATCTGGGTGGTTGTTCCGCGGGGGGTATGATCTCGCTTTGAGAACTGAGCTTCTAGAAAATGATTGGATTGATACGATTGTTTTATTGCCTAATGGATTTATGCAGCATAGCAAAATTGAAACAGTTCTGTTGGTGCTAAATAAAGGTGAAAAGAAACATAACGGTATTAAGTTCATTGATATCAGCAAATTTGTAAAACGAAGTGCACTACGTTCAATTATTCCACAAGAGGTGGTTGAGCATATTGCAGCAGTTTTTCATGGGCAAGATGACCATGATATTTGTAAGATTGTTACTATAGATGAAATTAGATCTAATGATATGAATTTAAGTTTTAATAAATACTTTATTAATGAAATTCAAATTAAGAAGTTAGATTTAGCTCAAGAGAAAGTACAGCTTGAAAAACTTGAAGAGGAATATGTTAGAGCTCAAGTTAAGTTAAAAAAATTACTTGAGCAATGCATGAACCGTACCGGGTTTGTCGGAGACATTTTTATTTAAGTTAGGTGTATTAGTTCAGACTTGATCGTACATTCTTCTTGAAAAAGAGAAAGTTACCTTTGTTTGATAAAGGTGTCGAAATCTTAATCAAACAAAGGTAACTTTCTTATGTTGCATACTAACAATCAAATCATTAAACACAAAGTAGGTCTACTCAATTTAGCTGAAGAGCTTCAGAATGTATCCAGAGCCTGTAAGGTTATGGGCGTTTCAAGAGATACATTTTATCGCTATCAAGAATTAGTGAAGTCTGGTGACATTGACGCACTGATCAATAAGTCCCGTCGAGTACCAAATTTAAAAAACCGTGTAGATGATGCTACTGAACAGGCTGTTATTAATTTCGCAATTCAATATCCTGCATATGGTCAGCACCGTACTAGTAATGAATTACGCAAGAAGGGTGTATTCGTTTCAGGGAGTGGTGTTCGCTCTATAGCTAAATACTAAATAA
>NZ_LWRV01000076.1 GCF_009372215.1 Acinetobacter portensis
GTTTTTAGGATTTGGCTATAGTAGAAAAATTGAGGATTTCAAAATTACATTGATCGGAGTAATAGACATCTATAATAAGATCGAAATCAGTTACACCTAAAGATTTAAGAGCTTCTATGTTATTTTGAATTAATGATAAAAAATAACTTCATAATCTTTATTCAAAGATTCTTTTTTTAATTCATTAGGATGCTTGATAGTAGAGATTAAAGCTCAGAATGCGAACACTCTGAGCTTTTTGTTTTTATACAGATGTTGGAACGCCAAACAATTCTTTAAATGCATGATCAGGGCGTGGTTGTTTCATAAAGCTTTCGCCGACTAAAAATGCATGAATATCATTTTTTTGCATCATCGCTACATCAGCAGGCGTTGCAATACCACTTTCAGTAACCAATAAACGAGATGGTTCAAGCAGTGCTTTTAAACGTAAAGATGTATTTAAATCGACATCAAAAGTTTTAAGGTTGCGGTTATTCACACCCAATAAACAACGATCTGAAAGACGCAATGCACGTTCAAGCTCATATT
Source organism: Acinetobacter portensis (assembly GCF_009372215.1). Lineage (GTDB taxonomy): Bacteria > Pseudomonadota > Gammaproteobacteria > Pseudomonadales > Moraxellaceae > Acinetobacter > Acinetobacter portensis. Next base: position 532 of record NZ_LWRV01000076.1, read on the forward strand.
CATCATGTACTTCTACAAGCACATCTAAATTTTGCTCAAATGCAGTTTTCGACATTTCTTCAAGCTGCTGATCGGACAAGCAAGCAACAATCAACAAAATACAATCTGCATGTAAAGCACGAGCTTCAATCACACCATAAGGATCGATTAAGAAATCCTTACGAAGTGCAGGAAGGGCACAATTATTACGTGCAATTTGAATGTTTTCATCTGCACCTTGGAAAAAATCGACATCGGTTAAAACAGATAAACATGCAGCACCTGCATCTTCATATTGCTGAGCAATTTCCGCAGGATTAAAGTTTTCACGAATAATCCCTTTAGAAGGTGATGCTTTTTTAATTTCAGCAATTACACCTGGGCGTTTGCTCAATAACGATTGTGCAAAACCACGAATAGGCGTTGCTGCTTGAGCAAGCTCTTCAACATCTTTATAGCTACGTTGTTTTAAACGAACGGCAAATTCTTCTTGTTTACGATCAACAATTTTACCTAAGATCGTATTTGCAATATCAACCATGATGATGTTCCTTCAATCTTAAGCTTCGTACTGTTTTAATGTTTTGGTGAACTCTGAAAGCACATCCATTTTCTCTAAAGCTTGACCGCCATAAATAATGTCATGGGCAAGGGCAACACCTTGCTTATAAGAGTTGGTTAAACCTGAAACATAAATACCTGCACCTGCATTGAGTGCAATCATGTTGGCAGCTTTGTCACCAATATCAGATTTCTTTTTGCCTAATGCATTTTTGATGAGCGCCAAGCTTTCAGCAGGGCTATCAATCGTTAAGCCAACCAATGTTTGAGATTCAATATCGACTTCTTCAGGCTGAATCATCCATTCTGTGATTTCGCCATTTTTGAGTTCTGCAACATAAGTTGCCGAAGCTAAGCTGACTTCATCTAAACCATCTTTAGAATGCACCACCATTACATGTTCAGCACCAAGTTGTTTTAAAACCTCTGCCATTGGACGACATAATTCATTCGAAAATACGCCAATCACAAAGCGTTTTACTCCAGCCGGATTCGTAAGCGGGCCAAGTAAATTAAATAATGTGCGAATCCCCAATTCTTTACGTGGGGCAGCAGCGTATTTCATTGCTTTGTGATGGTTGGGTGCAAATAAAAAGCCTACGCCAATATCTCGAATGCAACGTTCTGTTTGTTGCATATTAAGATCGAGATTAATACCTGCTTGTTCTAATAAATCGGTTGATCCTGATTTACCTGAAACACCACGACCACCATGTTTAGCAACCGTTGCACCTGCGGCAGAAATCACAAATGCAGATGCTGTGGATACATTAAAGATGTTTTGACCATCGCCACCTGTACCTACAATATCCACTAAATAAGGGGTATCGCTGACATCTATTTTAGTGGCGAATTCACGCATAATACGTGCAGCAGCTGTCATTTCATCAATGCTTTCGCCTTTTAAGCGTAAGCCCATCATGAGTGCGCCAATTTGTGCGTCAGTTGCTTCGCCAGACATAATGCTACGCATTACATCTTCCATTTGTTCTTGTGTTAAGTGAATGTTTTTAGTGATATTACTTAAAGCTTGTTGAATATTCATATCTTGGGCTACGCTCTATGCATAAATTTCTAAGAAGTTTTTGAAGATTTGATGACCGTGTTCACTCAAAATAGATTCAGGATGAAACTGCACGCCTTCAACAGGCAATGTCTTATGTTTAACACCCATAATCTCTTCCATGGAACCATCTGCTTCATTGGTCCAGCAGGTGACTTCTAAACATTCAGGTAAAGTTGCTTGATCAATCACTAAAGAATGATAGCGTGTTGCTGAAAATGGAGAAGGTAAGTTACTGAAAATGCCTTTGTCGCTGTGATACATATCAGATAAACGACCATGCATGACTCGTTTTGCACGAACAACATCACCACCAAAAGCTTGTCCAATACTTTGATGCCCTAAACACACACCAAGTAATGGAATTTTCCCTGCAAAATGTTGAATTGCGGGAATAGAAATACCTGCTTCAGATGGTGAACAAGGGCCAGGACCAATGACCAAATACTTCGGTTGCCATCGCTCAATATCCTCCAATGTCACGGCATCATTACGTACTACTTTCACTTCTTGATTTAACTCGCCAAAATATTGGACGATGTTATAAGTAAAAGAGTCATAGTTGTCGATCATTAGAAGCATTTTGCGTATAAACCTCTGATTTATATAGTGGTAACAAATAACATTTTAACATGTTACTCACAATGTTACTCACAATTGGAATTTTACATAAATAAAGCGCAATTAAAAAAGCCGCTTGTTTAAGCGGCTACTTTATCAGAGTTTAAGGCTTGTGTGACAACAGAATTTACATAAGAATTAAGCCAATAACTTAATTTCCCATCTTTTAGTGGCTCACTCACCACACCTTCTTTAATTCGATTGTAAATGGTGGCAGGGGTGACATTCATACGTTGAGCAAATTCTCTAACACTCACTCGACGCTCATCTTTAATTCGCACTGCTTTTTTAAGCTCTTGCATTTCATCATAAATAGCTTGCAATAGTTCATGTTCGGAATTATTTCGCATTATGAGACCTCCTTCAAACTTTTCACTACACCTTTAGGTAACCCAAATACATTTTTAAACGCCTTATCAAACTCACCGCTTGCAATGAAATCATCAATGTCATTTTTAGGCTTTTCATGCTTTGCGATGTAAGTAGCCATGACTGCATAAAGCGGATGCACAATAGATTCTTCTATTAAAATGTCACAGCCATTCGCATGATGGTTAATCTTCATATCAATTTTTGCAGCACCTAAAATCGATAAGAAATTTTTACGCTCTTCGATGTTTAGCTTCATAATGAAAGGCTTATCTTTATGAAGCTCATCGATGACCAAATTCGCTACAGCAATGTTTTTTTGAATTTCAGTCATTTCGATCCACCTTAACTTGAACAACACCACCACAAGAAAAATGCGCATTGCTGGTCATATCTTTCGCACCATCATCTTTCCAGGTGAAGCTATCGAATACAGCGTCAGCCACAGGGATTTCAAAAGCCACCATTTGAGCATGCATCAACTTCAAGCCATCTTTTAACTCATCCAAGCAATCATCAACTCGATCCACAGGGATGTTTAGTAGATCCTTTAGACTTGTAATTTTGTATTCAGTCATTGGTTGGCTCCTCATCTAATTCGCTTAAGGCATCATTTGGATCTGTTGCTGTTAATTCTATTTGAGCTAGACATGCTAAATGCCACATGCTTTGCTCTGTAGGGTGGGTTGATTCATATAGATTCCCATGATGTTCTCTAACATGTTCATACCCAAGGTGTAGATAGAAAGCTTCAGCGAGATCATGAGTTTGATCAACGATTTGTTTTGAAGTTCTACTCATGGCCTTGCTCCTGTGCTTTTAAATCTACAAAACCAATATTTCTATCAGCTAATTGAAAATCAACTGTGTGTTCAACAAGTGAATCAATGTAGGGTGCATGCCAAATTTCAAACCAATCACAACCACCTTGATATTTTTTTGCTTCTTCTAAAGTTTCACACCAAAAGAAGTTTTTATGTTTGGTGCCATATCCACACTGGTACCAAAACTTCATACAATTACCAATAGGGTTTCTAAGGTCACGAATGTAATAACCATTTTTGTGTTTAGGCGTTTCAGGCACCACTTGGGCTTTGGCTGCTTGCCACCCTGCACGGAACGTATCCCAGTGCTCATTAAATTCATCGACCTGACTTGTCATTTCAAAATCAACAGCAATATATTGTTGTAATTCTTCATCAAACTTAAAAGACCAGTCGGGATTTACATTGTTTGATTCTTCAAACGCTTTTCTTTGAATATCCATCACGCCACCTCATATCTATGTGCTACGTCATAACAACGCTGAATCCATGGTTTAAATCGTTCCTTGTAGCAAGCTTTGCAGTTAGCTTCTAAACAAGCAGTGCCATCTTTTTTATTGCGACCAGTACCAAAGAAAAATTGCTTTGTTGCAGGGAAGTAATCGCCGCAATGAATACATTTTTTTTCAGTACCAAGTTCTGTTTCGATGTACTTAGTCATTTAAGCCACCTTCGCCAATTTCATTAATTTGTTTTGATGCTGTGCCCTGAAATATTTGCCAGCAATCGCATTCTGTAACTCGTAAATGAAGCTCTTTCCATTGTTGAGCCATTGCTTTAAGAACAATTCATAACGCTCAGAAAGGTATTCATCCAGTTCGTAGAATTCTTGAATTTTGTGATGCTCAAAAGGAATAACACCACGCTTATTTCCCTTGATTGCAACCATAAGATTCTTTTTAATCGTGAGCTTATGACCACCACGCTCAAGCCATTCTAGGAATGCACCTGATATTGAGTTTGCGAGTTTAGCTATGACGAAAGCCCCAACTATTAACAAAGTCTTTAATGCAATCTTCAATGCCGAACAAATTGATATCTTTGTATGTCTTTTCACGACCATCTTGTTTGATGAGTAATACGCGTGTGATTGAAGAATATGTGTAGCTCATGATTGATTACTCACGGCGTTACTGATCTTTGAATACTCATTGCGATCTATATAGATGTTAGGGATTAGATCGCCGTGTAGAGAGGCTTTAACTTCATCGATTTGTTCAACATCGCCATCAACGATGTTGTAATCGAGTTCTATTTGGTAGTCGCCAGCTTTAAGTGTTGCACTGCACCAACCAAGACAATGAGGATTTGATTTAATTACCTGGTATTTATCTGCGTGAATTTCGATTTCTTCACTAGGATCTGGCAGCAATTCTGTTTGTGTTTTAGCTGGGGCAAGGGCATACGCGCTTGCTAATATGAAAATTAAAGCTAAAGCCAATGAGCACTTTATTAGATGACTTTTTAATTCCATTTTATTTACTCACATTGGGTTGGTGTGTGAGATAAATATACCTATGAGGTAAAATAAAGTAAATACCTAGCAGGTAAATAATTTAAAATATTTTTTACTCTTTAGGTAAATTAAGTTTTAATAGACAAAAGAAAACCCACACAGGGTGGGTTAGATGGAGTTTGTTATGGATTTTAATAATTTAGGAATACACCTAAGTACACAAAATAGACCTATGAAAACCCCTGGTATTTACACCGCGATTGATATAGAAGGCGATGTGTTTCTTTTAGATGGCGGGAATATGTATCTAAAATTTATCAGAAAGAGCTCAACCACGTTCCAATTAGAAGAACTGCTGCCGGTAGATTATCAACACACTCATCCAATAGTTTCGTGGACAGGTGTTTTATGGACTCGGCAGGAAGCTCTTCGAGTGCATCAATCATTGACTTCTTATTCTCAAGGGGGAGGTCAGATTGATTAATTTTATTTGCTAAAATTGCTTTTAGTGTATTTGTTTCAAATTTAATTGTTACTACTTTAAGTATTGCAGACAACCCACCATCACTAGCAAGGAAGTCCATCCCATTTTCATTTATTGTTGGCAATTTAACTATTAAATTAAATCCTCTACCGAGAGCATTACTAATAGTTATGCTCTTTTTTTCAATCAAATTGTGTTGCATTAAGTAATAAAGATTAGTGACTACTTTGTTATATTCATCCGAACCATCATCTGCATATTCCTTGCTCATATCCCAATAGCTAGGATATTCTTCTGCCATTCTTTCAAGTAAATGTAATTGTAATTCTCTATCTAAGATCAAGATTTTCTCCGCCCGATCTGTTGTAAGGACTGTGTCGGGTTAATAATTAATTTAAGATCTTTGCTTTTTGTGTAGCTAATTCCTCATCAGTCAAAATTCCAGCTTCTTTTAATTTTAAAAGGCGTTCTAACTGTTGAATTTTTTCCTCCATACTGAGTTCAATGTTTTCTGGTGATATTTGAGTATTAATATTTTCTGGTTTTTTATTGAAGTTATCTATTTTAACTCGAATGATTTCACTAAAATTTCTAGTCAAATTTTTCTCTGTATCTTTAATGATGGCTTTGTTTCCAGAAGCAAAAATTGTAATTTTCCCAAACATTAAGCCAGTTTCATATTGTATAGAAGTAATTTTATCCAAAGGAAAGTCTTCAACTTTCAATCCAAATAACAACCCTTTATCTACAAATATTAATCGTTTATTTGTGGCAAATAATACCCCCATACCATTGTTGTAGGTGCCTGTAATCATCCCTTCAACTATTTCGTTATCCCATAAAATGGCTGGCAATTCTTTAATTTCTTTTCTACCAAACAGATTTTCTATACCACCCACATGTGATAGTTGTTGTTTGATTTCTTCTAAATTTGGCATGCTTTATTAATCCTTTTTATTTGTGACTTTTTGTCCTAGTTTACCTTCATTGCATAGTTGGATAACTTGCTCATTGGTAAGTACAGGAATACGGTGATTGCTACCTCTATCTTTGGCTAAGACTTTAACCTCATCAGGGGTTAAAATCAGTTCTTGATTGTTTTCTGCTGCATCATTAAGTTTTTTTATTACTCTGTTTATCGGTAAATCAAACATCTTTAACAATCCTTATTTAAATTTTTCTATATAACCCAACAACTTTCCCAACCAAACGGCAATCTTCACTAAGTTTAATAATTTGCTCAGGCCAATTAGGGTTTAATGGTTTTAGATATTTTGAACCACCCTCAATAATTAATTGCTTGAATGTAGCCTCGGTATCACCAGCACAAGAAACAATAACTAAATCATCTGATTGTAGATCGAAAGTCTGAACATCAGGATTGACATAAATACGGTCACCAATTTCGAATTTAGGTGACATTGAAACACCAGTGACAATTAAGCCGTAACCATTCTTGCCACAGTCTTTATTTGGTGGAAGCCATTCGTCTATTTCTGCGTCTTTAATTACAGTTTCAATAGCTGTGAATGAACCTGCTGCTACCCATGAAATGACAGGGATCGGAGCGCCGTGCAATGGAATTTTATTTGATAGGTCAATTTCATTATCAAATCCCTCTCTTATTTTTGCACTAGCGCTTGTAGATGCTTGATCTAGGAATCCAGCAGGTTTACCAAATGCTTTTTCAATTTTCTCAGCAGTATCATCACCAATATTTTTGGTTGGGTTCTTTCCAATATATTGACTCAATAGATTGTATGAAAGACCTATCTTTTCAGCAAAACCAGTCCTATCTAGCCCACTTTCTTTAAGAATCTTACGAGCATTTATCAATCTGATTTCATGAATTTTTAGCAAATTAGCCATTTCAAACTCACTAGTTAGTATTTGTTAATAATTTACCCTACAGGTAGAAAAAATAAATACCCTGTTAGGTTGATTAATTATTACCTGTTAGGTATATTTATATTAACTTTACCTTTTAGGTGTATTTATGCTTGACCTGCATACTTATTGGAGAGCATTACCCGAGGCTAAAAAGGCCGAATTTTGTTTAAAGGTCGGTGTCTCTCATGGCTACATGGAATCTCACTTAATTCATGCGCGGAAAAAACCTCGAATGGAAACAATTCAAGCGATTGTTGATGCAAGTGAGAAAAAGCTCACTCACGAACAATTGTTTAATTTCTTTCTTAGAAAAAACACAGAAGCTGCTTAAAACAAATTATCACTCAATCAAATCTACATAAAAACGTTCAAAGGAACATGCAATGAACATATTAGATGCCGCATACAACACAGTGCATGATTTCCCAGGTGGTGCAAGCGCTTTGGCTCCACGCATAGGAATTAAAAGTCCTGCTGTACTTAACAGCAAAGTGAACCCAAATACTGACACTCATCATTTAACGCTGTTAGAAGCATCGAAAATAATGGCGATTACTGGTGATTATCGTGTTTTGCAAAACCTTAATGCTGAACACGGAAAGATCGCAATTGATTTACCAAAGATTCCTGAATGCCAAGACATGGCTTTAACAGAACTTGTTTTAAGTATGGGAATTGGTGGTGGTGATATTCAATCTGTCTTCAAAGAAATGATGGCGGATGGTCGTATTACAGAAGGTGAAGCAACAGATATGTCAAAAGTAATTCATGCGCTTTATGAAGTGCTTGCCAAACTTGATGCACAAGTACGTGCATGTGTAGAAAAAGAAAAAGCCTGATTCACGAGATCAGGCTTTTTCGGTTGTTCAAAAACTACAGAAGGAAATGAACATGAATATGATGACACAATTCAAACACAATCAACAGAGTATGACAAGTCTAGATATTTCTGAGCTTGTTCAATCACGTCATGACAAGGTGAAACAATCAATTGAAAGGTTGGTTGAGCGTGGCGTAATAGCACAACCCCCAATGGGGGATGGGATTAAAGCCCCTAATGGTGTAACCCCTAAGCTTTATATTTTCTCAGGTGAAAAAGGGAAATTAGATTCAATTACCGTGGTTGCACAACTTTGCCCTGAATTTACAGCAGCACTTGTTAAACGTTGGTATGAACTCGAAAACCAAAATCAAATTCCTCAATCATTCGCTGAGGCACTTCAGTTAGCAGCAGATCAAGCCAAGCAATTAGAACTTGCTGCGCCAAAGGTTGCTCATTACGACGCCGTGGTTGCTAAGGACCATCTTTTAACAGCAACACAAGTAGCATCGAAGCTTCATATGTCTGCTGTAGCACTTAATCGTATTCTTGATAACTTCCGTGTTTATAACAAAGCTCATAAACGCAGTCGTGTATTTAACACATGGTTTGAAGATCAAGGCTTAGGTGAATTAAAGCAAACAACTACTGGTCATTCTCAGCCAATGTTCACAACTAAAGGTGAAGCATGGGTAATTGAAAAGCTTGTAAGTGAAGGGGTAGCAGCATGAGTTTTATTCCGAATAGCTTTCAAGTGCCAAATGCTTTTGTTGATGATGTTATGTGTCAAATATCAGATGCATCAACAAAGCTCTATTTGCTTATTTGCCGTAAAACACGTGGTTGGGGTAAAGAGATGGATTCTATTTCATTAACTCAATTTGAAGCGTTTACAGGCAAGAGTCGCCCAACAATTATTAAGTGCTTACGTGAGTTAGTTAAGTTTGGACTTGTTGTTGAAAAGCCAAGTACATTCCATGGCAAAACTTATAAATTAGGTGATGATTCAAATGTAAGTTTGATGGTTAATTTCCCTAGTAAAGATATTTTACTAGATGAAAAAACGGCTAAAAATGGTGATTCTGCTAGTAAAAATATTTTACCCCTGCTAGTAAAGAATTTTAACTACGCTAGTAAAAATATTTTACCTTTACTAGTAAAGAATTTTTACACACAAAAACAACTATCAAAAACAACTATACAAAATAAAAAAATAAATAAAAAAAGTGAACGTGTTTCTGAAAATCCTAAGGCTGAAAAACCAAAAGCAGATCAGCAGAATTTATTCGATGCTCATGCTGTTGAACTACCTGAAAACGTAAATCGTGATTTGTGGATTCAGTTTGTTGAAATGCGTAAATCAATTCGTAAACCACTCACCGAAAACGCCGTGAATATTTTACTGAAAAAATTGGTTGGCTATGGCGAACAAGCAAACACCGCTTTGGAAAATTCAATTATTGGTAGTTACCAGAGTGTTTATCCACCTAAGCCACAAAACACCGCACCTGCTCAACAAAATACACAGTCACAGCAACGCCGTCGTTTTGGACAACAGGATCAAGTTCAGCAGATGCGTACCGTTGGAGGTCAAACAGTATGAGCAATATCGAATTATTTAAAAATGCATTTGAAATTACTTTCCCTGCAGAAGTGGCCAACATGGTTTTGGATGCAATCAGCGAAGTATTTGGCACTGAGTTTGGTAAGAAATACCAAGGTTATTCAGACCAAGAGCTTCAACAGCTAACTTGTCGAGTTCTTAACGGTTTAACGCCTAAGGATATTGCTCGTGGCTTACAACGAATGAACTCTGAAGAATGGTGTCCATCACTTCCTAAGTTTCGTAGTTTGTGTGAGCAAGGCGGTGATTGGTGGACTGCAGACATGGCTTGGGCGAAAGCAATGCAGTTTGAATCAGATCCAACAGTGAAGATTACGGCGTTAACAAAATGCAGTCTTGATGAGGTTCGTCATATTTTGATGGTTGAAGGGCAAAAAGCCGCTCATTTCGCATTTAAAGATATCTATCACGATTATCTACGCCGTGCCAAAGAAAAAGGTCGTGAGCAAGAGTTTTGGGTGAAGCCTGAAGAGGTTAAAGCGCTTGGTTTTGATGAGAGCAGCAATAGAAAAATTGTTCCTTGCCCAACTCATTTAGTTCAACAGCTTAAGGGTGTAAATGCGCTTAAACGTGCAGGTGATCAAGTATGAACAAGGTATTTCTATTCGCATTTATGTTAATCGGTGCGGTTGTTGTGAAAGTTGGGAGTGGGGTGTGAAAGGAAAATACAGCGCAGTAAAACAAACCGAAAAAATTGTACTTGTTTTAAAAAATGCGATTCAAAGCAAAGGGCGATTTAGCACAATGGATGTTGCTGAATGGACAGGTCTATCGAGAATTTCTGCAAATGTGATTTCAAGACAGTTGGTTGAAGAGGGTTATTTGATTTCCGATGGGTGTAAGCCATTGGGATTTAAAGCGACAGATAAGGCAAAACAATTATTTTGGGTGGCGGTATGAACAGGGATTTAGAAGAAGAATTGTTGTTGGAACAGGGGTGGGAAGCGAATGAAGATTGAATACAAGGTTGGGGATAAGGTGGTTATTAAAAACAAGCCACAAAGCTCTAACCGCTTGCATGTGATTTTACGTGTTGAGAACTCTAGATATTTCATAGCACCAATACATGGTGATTTGACTATGCATATGCTTGGTTGCATGGCATCTGATTTTTATTTACGTCATGCAGAACCCAAAGAAATTCAAGCAGGCGGAAGATTGGAGGTGTGCGGTGGGTGAGTTAAACAGACAATTTGAGGCGTTTCCTGAGATTAAAATACGCCTTGAAAATGGCGATGTGTTTTTTAACGAAAGAAAGCAAACTTACGCTTCTGAATTTTCAACACTACATACTGGGTTTGTTAATGGCGCATGGTACGCATTCCAAGAACAACAATCCAAAATCGAGCAGTTGGAGAAGGAAAAGCAAGCACTACACAATGCTTTTGTTTACATGGATGAATGCCGTAAAGAGTGGCACAAGGCATACATGAGCTTACGTGAAGAAAAAGCCTTGCGAGGTGAATCGTGAATAAAAAAATACTCATCGGTATTGATACAGGAGTAAACACAGGTTTCGCCGTTGCTATTGATAGTGGCAACGGTGGAGACCTGCAAGAAGTTGAATGTTTATCCATTACTCAAGCTATGGCCAACATTAATGAATTGGTAACTGAGCATGGAAAAGAAAACATAAAGCTTTATATCGAAGATGCGCGTTTACGGACATGGTTTACAGGTGGTCGAGAAAAAGCCCAAGGCGTAGGGTCTGTAAAGCGTGATGCACAAATTTGGGAAGTTTGGTGTAAAGAACAAGATTTGAATTACATCATGATCCATCCAAAAGCAAACGCAACTAAAACAAAAGCAGATGTATTTAAAAAAAGAACAGGCTGGTCAGGTCGCACCAACGAGCATGCTCGTGATGCAGCAATGTTGGTTTTTCGCCGTATAGCTAAACACTAGATAGGGTTTGATATGGAAAGTATTGATGATTTGAATGGAGATTTAAGAAGTATTGCTGAGGTCATTGGTCGACATAATGCACTTTATCTTGTTAGCCAATGCCCACGATACAAAACAGAAAAACGTGCAGGACAGGGACAATTGTTTCTTTATGTGCCAACACTGAAACGACTCGAGATGAATCATTTTCTTGTCAAAACTCTTGGTTATCCAGATGCAGAAAAACTTTCTAAAGAATTCGGGGGAGAGTTGCTTGTATTAGCTCAATGCAAACAGCTCATTCTGAAAGCACGAGATAATGGTATCCGTCAAATGATTAAAAGCGGTTTGGGTATTCAAGAGCTTGCAAATATTTTTAATGTGACTGAACGAATTGTATCAAGAATCTATGAAGCGGAATTAAACACTCAGCAGATGACTTTTAAATTGTGAATAATGAAAACTCCATTGTGATACTCAACAATAAAAAAAATTATCGCAGGTATTTGTGCAATGGGTGGAAACGAATGGTGGGTCGCTATACTTAAATTCCTAAGTGACTCTCTAAATGTAATGCAGTATTGGATTGCAGGTTTAGTGGGGGCAATAGTGGCTACTAGATACAACAAAGAGCAATTAAAGACACTTGGTGATTATCTTTTCTTCTTGCTATCGGGGGCATTTTCAGCTCATTACCTTACTTCACTAATCATGCATTATTTTGATTTGGCTCCGACACACGCTGGTGGTATAGGCTTTTTAACAGGTGCTTTAGGTGGTTTGATATTTCAAGAGTTGTTCGCTTGGATTAAATCAGGTGCTTACAAGGAAATTAGTTTTAAAGATTTTTTTGTAAATATGCTTAAGAACTGGAAAAAAGGCGGTAAATCATGAGTATTGATCAATCAGCACAGATTGCTCAAGCATACTCATGGCTTCGAGCAATGTCAGGTGGAAAACTTGAAAAGGCACAAGTGGTTGCTGGTGATGAAATCATTGCATGCCATGGTCTTGAAACATTTACTTCATTAATTGGCTATTCGTTATCGAAAGAAGTATCGGGGTTATTTGATATTTCCAACTATGGCTATTCAATCATTCGTGAAAGCGAGGGATTTGAGCCAAAAGCGTATAAAGATACTGGTGGTGTATGGACTATTGGATATGGAACCATTAAGTATCCAGATGGTACACGTGTAAAAAGTGGTGACACATGCACTAAAGGGCAAGCCGAACTGTGGCTCATTAATGATTGTAAGTGGGTTGATGCATGCTTAGATAAACACATCAAAGTAAAAATCAATCAAAACCAATTCGATGCGTTGGCTTCATTTGTTTACAACATTGGTGAAACAGCATTTGTTAAGAGCACGATGCTTACTTTAATTAATCAAACTAAGTTTGATTTAGCTGCAGGGCAATTTGATCGCTGGGTCTACGATAATGGCAAAGTCATTAATGGTCTAAAGAATCGCCGTGCTAAAGAAAAACAATTGTTCTTAACGTAGGTATATATGAATACATCAATCTTCATCGCCATGGCACTCGTTTTATTTACCAGCTTTGTTGGTTGGTGTAGTTACGATTATGGCTATAACAGTGCCAAATCAGAGCAAATAGAAAGCTATCAAAAGCACATAGAATCACTGGAAGTACAAGTAGCAAAGACTCTAGATCGTGAGCGTCAAAGCTATGAAAAACAAGAGCAAATAGAGGCTGAACACCTTGCAAAAATAGAGGAAATGAAGCACAATGAAGCGTATGTTATTAATGAGTATCGCGCTAACAATCTCAGGTTGCGCGACTCACTTAAAGCCAAGCAATGCCCCGATGTGTCCAGCACTGCCAACAGCATCAGCGGCAATCATGCAACCGCAACAGGCGGACTTCACGACAGAGATGTCGAGTTTCTTATTCGGTATGCCACAAGAGCAGACGCCGTAGCAGAGCAACTCAAGAGTGCTCAAGCTCTCATCAAGCAAGACAGAGAGCTTTGCAACGGTCAGACCGAAACAACTGATTCCAAAGAAAAAATAGTTTCCCAAGGTACTTCCAGAGGGGCACCCCAAGCGGGGGCAAAGACCTCGCAGGTTTTCATATCTGCGTGAATTTTCAAATCCAAACATACTACTACTTCTCCATAAAAAAATGGTTCGGATGATGTCTTGTTATGACAAGTGCTGTAAAGGGTCAAAACGTAAGTAGAGCAGGGCTTGCAGAGGTTTTTGGCGTTGCTTTAACTACTGTCGATTCGTGGGTGAAAAAAGGTTGCCCAGTAGTAGTACGTGGTCATGGAAAAGGGCAAGAATGGAAATTTAATACGGCACAAATTTCATCATGGTTGCAAGATGAAGCCGTAGATCGAGCAACAGGCGATATTCCAGATGATATGGATGAACTTAAGCTTCGAAAACAAAAAGCAGAAACTGAACTTGCCGAATTAGAGCTTGCTGAAAAAAAAGGTGAAGTGGCATTAATTGCAGAATTTGAACGTGCTCAATCTATGGTTTTTGCTGCTATACGTGCCAATATTATGAATGTGCCACAACGTGCCGTTTTACAATTATTGGGTGAAACAGATGAGCGTACGTTTAAAGAAAAATTAAAAGCTGAATTGATTTTGGCACTTGAAACTTCAGCTGAAGAAGAGCTGGAGGAGGAAGAGATTGAGTGATCTTTCTATATTCAGTAATTATGGATCTGTTCTTGATGCTGTAAAACGCTCTATGCACCATCTGGTACCGCCACCAGATATTCTACCGAGCAAATGGGCAGAAAAAAATATTAAGATCCCTGTGGGTAATGCGATACCAGGTCCAATTAATTTTGATAATGCACCGTATCAGCGGGGCATGATTGATGCTATTAAAGAATATGGTGTGCGTCGTATTACATATATGACAGGCGCACAGCTTGGTAAAACTACTATTCAGCAATGTGCGACAGGTTATTTCATTGCTCATGAACCTAAATCACAAATATTTGTACAGCCAACACAAGGTGATGTGCAAACCTTTCTAGAAACTAAGCTTCGTCCAATGATTGAAGCAAACAAATCTATTTCACAAAAGATGGCCAAGCCACGTAGTCGTGACGGTGTGAATAACAGCCGCATGATTTCCTATGTTGGTGGTTGGTTGATGTTTTCATGGGCTGGATCTCCAAAAACATTGCGTTCACGTTCAGCACCAATTACTCATGCAGATGAAATTGATGGTATGGAGGCGACAGCAGAAGGTGATCCAATTGAATTACTTGCTCAGCGTTCAGCGACATTTGGTGATCAAGCCTTAAGAACAGAATCAAGTACACCAACAATTGCTGGAGCAAGTCGTGTTGAAAATGCATTTAAGCAGGGTGATATGCGTCGTTATTATGTGCCTTGTCCATATTGTGGTGAAGCACAATTCTTAAGATGGGAAAATGTAACTTGGCAGGGGCGAAAATCTACCAATATCCAAGATGCTAAAGAAGATTTAGATCAAGAGCATGATGTAGAAACAGCAGGTTATCGTTGTGAATGTTGTGGTGAAATGTGGTCTGATGGTGAACGTATTGCCTCAATTCGTAATGCTGAAAAGCTTGGCCATGGTTGGAAAGCTGAGAAACCTTTTAAGGGACATATTAGTTTTCATGCACCAGAGATGCTTTCAACATTTCGTAAGATGCGTGACATTGTGCAATCTTATTTGGATAAATTGGCACTTGATGACTTGCAGGTATTCGTAAACGTATCACTCGGTGAAACTTATGAAGAAAATGGCGATAAGGCTGATCCTGAAATACTGCAACTTCGTGCCGAGGAATATATAGCACGAGTACCAAATGCTGGTGTCTATTTGACGTGTGGTATCGATATGCAGATGGATCGTTTGGAGCTTGAGATTGTTGCTTGGGGCGTAGGTGAAGAAAGTTGGTCTATTGATTACCGTGTGCTTTGGGGTGATCCGCTTGGTGATGAAATTTGGGAAGAATTAGACGATATTCTTGAAGATACATATTTGCATGAATCAGGTGCTCAACTGAGTATTTCGGCCGCATGTTTAGATACTGGTGGTACAGCTGGTTATACACAACGTGCTTATGAGTATGTCAAAAGCCGAAGAAACCGTAAATTATTTGCAATTAAAGGGCGTGCAGGTTGGGGGATGCCAATTGTGCAAAGTCCACAGCGTAAACAATCAGGTAAAGATAAACGTAAAATTGATTTATTTATTGTGGGTGTTGATGAAGCGAAATTAACAGTCATGCGCCGTTTAGATTTAGAAAAGAAAGGACCAGGTTATTGTCATTTTCCACATGACCGTGAAAGTGAATGGTACCGACAATTAACAGCGGAAAAATTAATTATTCGTTATGTGAAAGGTCAGCCAATTAGAGAGTGGCATAAGCCAGATCGGGTACGAAATGAAGCACTAGATTGTCGTGTTTATGCTTTGGCTGCTTTGAAAATTATGCAACCGAATTTAAAACGTGTTGCTGAACGTGTATCTATTGATATGCCAAACGAACCTAATTTTGAAAATGAAGTGAATGTTAAACCTAAGCCTACAACTATTGTTAAACGTAAGGTTGTTAAAAAGGTACCTGAAAAAGTAGCCTTAACAACTCAAAAAAGCATTGTTATTAAGAAAAAACGTGTATTTGGGAATAAGAAAGCTTAGTATTCCAATGTTTATTTCTCATTCTATGGTTTATATGAAAATATCAAAGTCGCCATTTTTTTATATTATGTTACCAACTTTCAATAGACCAGAGTTGGTTTTACGATCTGTTAGATCAGTGCTAGAGCAAGCATATTCAGATTATAAGTTGGTAATATTTAATGATGGATCAACCACGAATTATGCTGAGTTAGAGTCTTTGATAGAAGGAAAAGACCATATTGAATACATTAAAAGTGATAATATAGGTATTAATAAGTCACGAAATCTAATGTTGGAATCGTTTCTAAAGAACAAAAATATAGACAATGCGTATTTTTTCACACTTAGTGATGATGATTATTTGAAAGAGAATAGTTTAAGTATTATAGCTGAAGAAATAATAAAAAAACCTGCTGTTTGGTATTGTTTTAATTGTCTGTCTAATTCGCAGCATATTTATAATAACTCAGATTATGTAGATTACAACGTTCTTAAATATTCTGATTTCAGTAAAAATTATAAAGGGGATAAGCACTTTGTATTTAAATTGGAAAAATTCACGAGAATTAGATATGCATCTAAATATTTTAAGAATGGATACGAGCATTTATTTTATTATCAAATACCATATAAAATACAAATCATACCTATGACGGTTAAAGTTATAGAATATTATGATGATGGATTATCATTATCTGATCTCTATGATGATATGAGTACTTTTAACATAAAAATAAAAGAGCTTAGATCGATACCATTTAATTGGCTTTTATACAAAAAATTTATCATTTTTTATTTAAAGCCTAAAAATATTATCAAAAACTTAATATCTGAAGATATTTATTATAAAATAAAAGTTAAATTTGGTTTTAAAGATAAAAAAAATAAAAGAAATTAGATTAATTATAAGCAAGATTAACCTCGCTATATGTGAGGTTTTTTTGCAATTGTGAATAATGAAAAAAATCACCTAAAAAATAATGATAAGACCAAGAAAACACGCATTTTTGGTTAAAAATACATGAGTGGTCAGCAATTTCCAAACCAAATCAAAGCAGGTACCACGTTTAAATTTAGTTTGAATTTGACCGCTTATCCTGCCTCAAATTGGACAATTCACGCCTATTTACGTGGTGCTCATGCAATTGATATGCAATCAGAGCCACAGGGCAATATACACATTTTCAATATTTCTGCTTTAGAAACCAAAGAATATAAAGCAGGACATTACGGTTATTCACTTCGTGCTGTTCATGTTGAATCAGGTGAAGTCGACGAACTTGAAGCTGGTACTGTTGAGATTAAGACTGATTTAGCAAATGAATCAGTTACTCAAGATTTTAGAAGTCATGCACGAAGAACATTAGATGCGATAGAAGCGACTATTGAAGGGCGTGCAAGCCTTGACCAAGAACGTTACCGAATTAATAACCGTGAACTTTACCGCACCTCATTTGAGGCTCTAAAAAAACTACGTGATCAGTATCGAGCAGAAGTGAACCGTGAAGAAGCGAAAGCATCTGGGAAAAGTCTGTTTGGTAAAACTCTACGTGTGCGTTTGGGGTAAGTCATGTTTGGATTGAAGAAAGTAGAGCAGATCAGAACACCAGCCGTGACTGATTTAGAAAATGTCACCGTATCGAAGCCGAAAAAGCTTTATCGAAATATGGTCCGCTCTTTTAAAGCGGCAGTTTCAGGTCGCTTAAATAGTAAATGGCCATCGATGCCAATTAGCGCAGACATTGTGATTGAGCGCAACCAAAGAATTTTAGTAGCACGCAGTCGTGAGCAATGTTCAAACAATGATTACGCTAAAAACTATGTTCGTATGGTGCACCAAAATATTGTTGGCCCTACTGGTGTAACACTTCAAGCACAAGTTAAAAACACTGCAGGAAAACTTGATGCTCACGCTAATGACACACTTGAGCTTGCATGGGTGGAGTGGTCTAAAAAAGAAAACTGCGATATTCAGTCGAAGAAAACTTGGCGTTCCATTCAGCGGACTTGTGTAGTTTCCGCTGCCAAGGATGGTGAATTTTTTGCACGGATCATTCGTGGTGGTGATGCTGGGCCATGGGGTTTTTCATTACAACTTATTGATTCACAACGTTGTCCAATTGATTACAACGCCAAGTTAAAAAATGGCAGATTTATTCGTCAAGGTATTGAGTTTAATGCTTATGGTAAGCCTGTTGCTTATTACTTTAATGCTACTGATGGTGATGATATTCATTATCGAACAGCAACCAATAATTACACTCGAGTAGAAGCATCTGATGTGATTCATGGATTTTTAGAAGATATGGTGGGTCAAAAACGTGGCTTGCCTTGGACTTCTACAAGTTTATTTAGATTACATCAAATATCAGAGTTTGAAGATTCAGCCATTGTGAATGCTCGTGTATCAGCAAACAAGATGGGCTTTATCCAGTGGAAAGATGGATTCGGCCCAAAATTTGAAGATGATGATGAAATTCAAATTGAGTCGCAAGCTGGTGAATTTTCAATGTTGCCAGAAGGTGCAGAACTTAAAGAATGGTCGCCAAACTATCCAACAGGAGAGTTTTTACCTTTCCATAAAGCAATGCTTAGATCAATGGCGGCAGGTATGGGGGTTTTATATAACAACCTTGCTTCAGATTTGGAAAACGTCAATTTCTCGAGTATTCGTCAAGGCACATTAGATGAGCGTGAGCACTGGAAAGAGTTACAACAGTGGTTGATTGAAACGTTAATTGAGCCTGTGTTTTTCGAATGGTTGAAATACACCTTATTAAAAGGGCAACTTAAAAAGAAAAATGGCACGGCATATTCTGCATTGGATCTTGATCGTCTGCATAAAGTGTCTTGGCAAGCACGTCGTTGGACGTGGATTGATCCATCAAGTGAAGTAGCAGCTGCTGAAAAAGCAAAAAATAACATGCTGACTTCACCAGGTGCGGTTATTCGTGAACAAGGTAAGGATCCACAGACTGTTTGGGCTGAATCTGCACGTGATTTAAAAACAATGAAAGATGAATACATTAATCAAGGTTTTTCTGCTGAAACTGCAGAAGAAATGGTACTTGCCAGTATGGGGCGTAAACAATCAGGGACGGTTGGACGTCCGAAGGAAGGTATTTAAATGAAAATGAATCGTATCAATTTAGCTATGGCTTTGGCTGGCACCTGTTGGACACGAGATGCTTCAAACACTGTGTTGCCTGAATTTAATAAAGAAGCATTAACACGTTCTTTTACTTTTGAGCGTGCTTCAATTGACGAAGAAAAACGTACTGTAGAGCTTTCATTTTCAAGTGAAGTGGAAGTACAGCGTTGGTTTGGTTTTGAAGTTTTAGATCATAGTGCTGGTGCTATGCGTATGGATCGCATCATTGGTGGCTCTTTATTGCTAAATCATGATTGGGATGATCAGGTAGGTGTTGTTGAATCAGTACGTATTGATGCAGATCGTAAAGGTCGTGCAGTAGTTCGTTTTGGTCGTTCATCACATGCAGAAGAGATTTTCCAAGATGTTAAAGATGGTATTCGTAAGCATGTATCTGTGGGTTATCGCGTACTTGGTGCCAAGTTAAAAGAAACACGTAACGATGATGATGTTTATCTCATTACAGATTGGGAACCTTACGAGATTTCACTTGTCTCTGTACCTGCAGATATCACAGTAGGCGTTGGACGCTCTGCAATTGTGAATAATGAAAACAAGCCTTTATCTTCGCAAAATAACAACATCGACAATAGTCAAATTCCTCATCAGCAGAGAAAACATATTATGAATTGGGAACATTTTACAGACGATAAGGGCAATCAAGTCCGTCAACAAGTGGATGCCGAAGGTAAGCGTTTTGGTGCAATTGAAATAGTTCGTGCTGCTGATGACACAGCACAACATGGAGCACAAGCAGAACGTAAGCGTGTAAGTGATTTAATGGCATTAGGTGAGCGTTTTGGTGCAGGTGATTTAGTTCGTAAGTTTATTGATGAAAACAAGACAGCAGCAGAACTACAATCTGCGATTTTAGAACGAACCCATGAAAAACAAAGCAAACCGTTACGTGAACAGACACGTAATAGCAATCTTGGTTTGTCTGATACTGAAGTTCAGCGTTTTAGTTTAGTTCGTGCAATTCGTGCGATGTTACCGAATGCAACACAAGCAGATAAAGAAGCAGCAGCTTTTGAAATTGAATGTAGCCGTGAAGCTGAAAAAGCTTATGGTCGTACTGCACAAGGTATTTTAGTGCCGAGTGATGTTTTAAATCGTGCCTTTGAAAAAGGCGGTACTTCAAGCTCGGGTGCAAGTCTTGTTGCTGAAGATCATCGGGCAGATATGTTTGTAGATATGCTTCGTAACCGCACATCAATCATGGGTCTTGGTTATGTGATGGGTGGTTTAGTAGGTGATGTTGATATTCCAAAACAAACCGCTGGTTCAACAGCATATTGGTTAGGTGAAGATGAAGAGGTCGGTGGTTCAAATCCTACTACTTCTCAATTGAAGGCATCTCCTAAAACGGTTGGTGGTCGTGTTGAAATTACACGTAAGCTTTTACAGCAAAGTTCACCTGCAGCAGAAGATTTAGTTTGGAATGATCTAAATCGTTCAATCGCATTAAAAATTGATCATGCTGCTTATTACGGTTCAGGGTCAGCTAACCAGCCATTAGGCTTGAAAAATATTTCAGGCATTAATGCTGTGAATTTTGCTGCGGATAATCCTACTTTTGCAGAACTTGTGAAAATGGAATCTGAAATTTCTTCAGACAATGCTGATACAAACAGCATGGCGTATGTTTTTAACGCATTAATGCGTGGTCATGCAAAAACTACCGCACGTTTTGGTACAGGTACAGAAAGCACGATTTGGGAACCTGGTAATACAGTAAATGGTTATCGTACTGAAATTACTAATCAGATTGCTGATGGTGATGTGTTCTTCGGTAACTTTGCTGACTTAATCATCGCATTATGGGGTGGTCTCGATATCACTATCGATCCGTATTCATCAAGTGCAAAAGGTGGTGTGCGCATCGTTGGTTTCCAAGATGTTGACTTTATTCTTCGTAACACAGCTTCAATTTGCTACGGCAAGAAACCAGCTTAATGCTGGTTTCAAACCTGTCTTTAGAATCCATATAGGCATATAAAAATGGTTAAAAAAATTACTGTAGTCATTGCACTTACATCCGCTGTGGCAATTGATGGTGAAATTCGTATTGCGGGTGAAGAAGTAGAGGTTGATCAAGAGCTTGCAAAAGACTTATTGACTCGTGGGCGTGGTGTGTTGGTTGAGGATAATTCGTCTTCGATTGAAGAAGATGAAGTTGATTTATCTAAAATGACAAAGGCTCAATTGGTTGAATTTGCACTGCAAGAATATGAACTTGAACTTGATGCATCTCTTACCAAAGATGCATTAATCGAAGCGATTCAAACAGCTGCGGAATCTCAATAATGACGTCACCAAGTTGGGAAAATTTAGATGTATTTCTACAAACTGATACAGCAGGTGGCTTTGCTATTGTTGCCACTGTTCAGTTTAAAGATGGATCTGGTGATAAGCCAGTAACAGGCATATTTGATGAACCATATCTAAATGCTCAGCTTGGTGAATATGAAGTTGATGATGCTCAACCTCGATTCACTTGTAAATCTATTGATGTTGATAGTGTTAAGCGAGGTGATGGTTTGTTACTTCCTGATGGGCGTAAATTTTATGTCATGAGCTATCCACAACAAGATGGCACAGGAATATCTATTCTTAAACTTGAAAAGAATGAATGATTTCACTTGATATTAGTGCTCAAGGGATAGAAGCGATTATTGCGGAACTTGAGCCAACGGAAAAACAAGTCAATGTCGCGCTGAGCCGTACATTAAACAAAATGGCTAAGTGGATTCAAACTAGAACTGTAAAAGGCCTAAGTGGTGAACTGCAAGTAATGCAGAAAATCATACGTAGAAGAATGCGTAAAACCACAATTCAAAAGACCAGTACAGGTTGGACGATTAATCTTTGGTATGGCTTGAATGAAATATCACTGATTCACTTAAATGCACGTGAAACCAAACGCGGTGTGACGGCAGGTAAGCACAAACGAGATAGTGCATTTATTGCTAAAGGGCAGGTTTTTAAAAGACAAGGAAAAGGGCGTTTGCCACTTGAAAAGCAAACGTTAGAAATAAAAGAAAAAGCTGATACATATTTGGATGGACAAGCATTTTCTAATGGATACCAAGAGCAATTTTTTAAAGTTTTGGAGCATGAATTGAAATGGCAGATGCGATAGAAGGAACAGATATTGTTGCAATGCATGACAACATTGTAAAAAAACTTTCAGATCAATTTAAAGATGATTTTAAGTTGATTGAATTTTATCGAAGTGAAAATGAACGCTTGCCATTAAAAAAAGAAGAGTTACCAGCATTATTGCTTGAGGTTCCAGACTTTGAATTAAATTTGGAAGGAGATGCGGGTACAGAGCAATTACCTATGTTTGCTCGTATTGAGGCAAGAGTTGTTATCGATGCGATGGAAAAAGAACAAGACAACCCAACTTTTGCTAAATTAAAGGTAAGAACACTCGCCTTAAAACTTGCTCAATACCTTTTTAAAAACAAACATTTTCATGAATTAAAAACAGGTCCATTAACTCTTTTAGATGTGACTGAGGATGCGTTTTATCCAGGACTTGATCGATTCGATGTTTGGCGCGTGGATTTTTCTATCCCTATTCATGTTGGTGAAAGTATCTGGAAATCAGAAGGCACTACTCCAATTGCATTATTTAGTTATTCACCTGCGATTGGCAGTGCTCACTCAAGTGCATATCAGGAGATATTGCCATGAGTTATGCATTAAGACAGATGGATCGGATTCTTGGGAATCTTATAAAAATAGGGCGCATAGACAGTGTTAATTTTGATGCTGGTACCGCAACTGTTGATTTTGATGGTGAGTTGGTTACGGATCTAGAGTGGTCAAAAGATCGTGCAGGTGCTGATCGATCATGGAATGGTGGCTACACCAAAGGTGAGCAAGTTTTAGTTTTATCTCCATCTGGTGATTTGTCGCAGGGTGTGATTGCTTTTGCTATTTCTCAAGATGCTTTTCCAAACGTAGGCGATAGTGAAAATCCGAAGCGTGTTTTTGCGGATGGCACGACTATCGAGTATGACAAATCAAGTCACATATTATTCGTTGACGCCTCTGCTTCTAGTGGTCATGTCGTTATTCGATGCAATACAGCTCAAATACAAGCCGAATCAACAATCACTATGGATGCACCTAATACTGTTTGCACAGGGAATTTAACCGTAGCTAAGTCATTGAGTATGGGTGGTAGTGGTGGAACAGCAACCTTAAAAGGTAACGTTGCAATGACTGATGGATCCGTGACACACAACGGGAAAAATATTGGTGAAGGTCATGGTCATAGCGGTGTTCAGACAGGTGGTGGTAATACAGGAGGTGTCATTTAATGGGGATGAATGCTGAAACAGGTCGTGATTTATCTGGCTTAGATCATTTGAAACAGTCTATAGCCGACATTTTGAATACACCAATTGGCTCACGTGTTATGCGCCGTGATTATGGTTCTAGATTATTTGAACTTATTGACGCTCCAACTAATAGAAGCACAGTAATTGATATTGTTGCTGAAACCGCTGAAGCATTAATGAAATGGGAAGATCGGTTAACAGTAACAGCAGTAGATGTGACGAGTGCTGTAGTTGGTCAAATCATTTTACGAATTACAGGTAAATATAAACTTGACGGTAAAACTGTTCAATTAGATGGGATAGTGGTGGGCAAATGAGCAAAGTAGATTTTTCACAATTACCACCTCCAAGTTTAGTAACTGAATTAAGCTACGAAGCTATTTTCAATCAAAGAAAAGAGAAGTTTATTGCTCTACACGAGATAGATAAGCAAGCAGAAATTCGTAGCTTGTTGCAGCGTGAATCTGAACCAGTTACTAAGTTGCTACAAGAAAATGCATATTTAGAAATGCTGTACCAAGCTAAATGTAATGCAGATGCTCGGTCACTTTTACTTGCTTATGCAGAAGGTGCAGATCTAGACCATTTGGCACTCACAGAATACGGACTCACCCGTTTATTAGTGACTCCTGAAGATAATTCTGTAATACCTCCGATTAAGGCAGTTTATGAGTCTGACGAACGTTTAAAAGAGCGTTGTATTTTGTCCTTCGATGGCATGAACACAGCAGGGTCTTCAAATGCATATCGTTATTTCACATTGTCTGCAGATGGTCGTGTGGATGGTATTAGGGTGAAATCTGATGAGGCAACGCCTTGCTTTTTAGACATTGTGATTACACAAGTCGATAGTGAAAATGGTGAAGCATCACAAGAGCTTATTGGTATTGTTCAAACGGCATTAGATCCAGACACAGTACGCCCAGTGGGTGATCGACCAACCGTAAAATCAAGTATTGCAACAAATTATCAAATTGAAGCTGTACTGTATGTCGGTAAAAATGCAGAAGATGCTTTGTTACTTGAAGCTGCAAATATTCGCTTAGATAAATACATAAAAAATGCTCAAAAAAATGGCGAAAGCATTTATCTATCTGCAATTTATGCAGCATTGCACGTGGATGGTATTGAGAGAGTCGAAATTATTTCACCTGCAGCAGATTTGGTGATGGATAGTTATCACCATCCATATTGCACCGCTAAAAGTATTACGGTTGGAGGTGTAATTTGACAAGTTTACTTCCTCCAAATTCCACAGAATTAGAACGAAAACTTGCTGAAGTCGGTCAAGATGCTTTTGATTTACCATCCATTCGTATTGTTAAAGATATAGATCATGTGCCATCGCAATTTTTACCATTTATCGCTTGGCAAAAGTCTGTCGATTATTGGGATGACAACTGGCAAGAAGAATTAAAACGAAAAGTCATTAAAGAATCACGAGCTTTACATCGTTTAAAAGGCACGCCAGCAGCAATTAAAAAAGCCTTAGAACCCTTTGGTTACGAAGTGACTTTAATCGAATGGTTTAAGGCAGAACCTAATTTAGTACCAGGTACTTTTAATTTAGAGCTAAACGTCATTGGCAAAAGTTTAAATGCAGAAACATACGCTGAAATTAATCGCTTAGTTTCGGAATCTAAAGCAGCATCACGGCATTTAGCAAACCTTACCGTAACAATTAACCCAATTTTAACGATACGCAACCTTATTGTGCATCAAACAGCATTAACGTATACAAGTGAGCCGAGGGCATAAATGGCTGAATATTATAATGTCACAACAAATTTAGGTGACGCTGAAATAGCGAATGCAATTGCCACAAATACAAAGTTGAATATCACTCATATTGCTTTTGGAGATGGTAACGGTTCAGTACCAACCCCAAATAAGGCACGAACATCTCTAGTACGTGAAGTTCATCGTCAAGCTGTCACTAAATACGAGCGACACGCAACAAATGCCAATTGGATTGTGATTGAAACGATTATCCCATCCAGTATTGGTGGGTTTTGGGTGCGAGAGATGGGAATCATTGCGAATGGAAAGTTAATTTCACATGGTTCACATGCTCCTTTTGAAAAAGTTGCAGACCCATCGGGTGTAAGTGAATATCGACTTAGATTTACGCAAAATGTAACTGATGGTTCGGTTGTTGAGATTACGTTAGATGAATCGTTAATTTATGCATCTCAAGCGTGGGTAGAAGAAAACTTTATTAAACGTACTGAGATTGTAGATAATTTAATTACTGCTGATCCTAATAAGCCGTTGTCCGCAAATGCTGGTAAATCCTTACAAGATGGTAAGTTGGATAAAAATGATAATGCTGTAAGTGCAACCAAGCTACATAATGCACGTACGATTGGTGGTGTACCATTTAACGGCATTGCAAATATTAATTTACCAGGTGTAAATGTAGCAGGTAATCAATCAACCAGTGGTAATGCAGCAACTGCAACTGAACTTCAAACAGCAAGAACAATTGCAATTTCAGGAGCTGTAACGGGAACAGCAACAGCGTTTGATGGTTCGGCAAACATTGCAATTGCAACAACTGCAATTGATGGTTCTAAAATCAGTACAGGTACAATCCCTGCAGCACGAATTCCTGCTGCATCAACAAGCGTTGCAGGCGTAGTAAAACTAAACAACACACTCACAAGCAATAGCACAAATGAGGCTGCAACTGCTGCACAAGTTAAGATTTTGAATGATACCAAAAGTACAGTAGTTGTAATGACGGGGATTATTGCAGATGGCGGCACAATCCCTTTGCCAGATGGTTTCACAGAATCTCAATGTAAATGGATGGTGTCTTTAGCAAATGGTACAAGCTCCAGTCATGCAGCTGATAACAGAGGAAGTGATCAATTAAATTACGAGTGTAGTTTGAATGGTCGAGTAGTGACAGCAAAATTAAGAATGAGTAACACAGTTCATGGTGGTGTAGCAACATCATTTACCGCAAATTACATGATTATTGGGGTGAAATAATATGTTTTATATTTTTAACAAACATTCAATTCTAAAAAGTTGGTGCGATATTGAACCTAGTTCTGCTGACATTAAAAGCCGTGATGAGTTTTTCATAGAAACAGAAGAACGTATGACAGCTGCTGAAAATGCTTTTTTAGATGGTTCTGAAGTGTATTCTGACTTTACATTTAGACCACCTAAGCCTTCACAATTTCACGAGTGGAACGGTATAGATTGGATGGATCCACGCTCAGAAGAAGAAAAAATCGCATACAAACGTTCACAATACCCAAAACTCAAACGCTATCAATTCATGCGTGGCATGCTTGAAAACGGTTATAAGTCTTCAGATATTGAAGCTCAAATCTTGCGTATTGAAGATGAATACACACGTGATCTCACAATGCTTGGATTTAAAGATGCTGGCTATTTTGATAGGAACGACCAAAGCATTGGCGTTGTGCGAGATATTCTTGGAAAAACAGATTTAGAAATTGATGAGTTTTGGGAGTATGCTTTGGCTCTATAGAATTTAATTTTTAAGAGCGTATTTTATTTATGATAAAATAACTTTAACTAGTTATCTTGTTTATTTTTCTATGAAAATTTTACGCTCTTTAAAAAAACGAAAGCTTAGTATTCAAAATTTCTTTTTTAAATGTATGCTTTTATCAAATGTAAATTTTGTAAAGTCTAATAATAAAAAGATTCACTTAAATTGGGAAAAAAATCAAAATAAAGTTAATGCAATTTTAAGTGAAATTAAAGTAAGCAGCGAGAGTTTTTCAGAAGTAAATTTCACTTTGAATTGCAATATACCTAAATTGGCTTGGGGGCTTAAAATAGCAGAATCAAGTATTAATATTAACTATGGGCTAGGTGTTACTTGTCACTCAAAAGGAATTGTGGAAGGTGTTTGGGATGGGGAGTTTAACAAATTTGATTATTCAAAATCTGAACATGTTTTTGGATCAGGCCTAACTATAGAGAATAAAAACCTAATAATTACCCCTCCATCTCACATGTATGAGTGCGTTTTTTTAATAAAGAATAAAGTAACGAACGAGGTGATAGCCTCAAATTCACTAGCATATTGTTTATCATTTTTTAAAAATAACATTAAGAGTGATGATGAAGTTTTTGAAGATATTAGAGAGAATAATGACAGACAAACAAAATTAGGCGTATTGGGTTTTGAGCCTTTAATTTATGAGCATGATAGCTTTAACTTGTATGCGTTGTACTATCATAATTTTTCTATATCACCTGAGGGTGTTAAATTAGAATCGAGATTACATGAGCGGAATTATGCAAATTTTGAATCTTACAAGAACTTTCTAGAAGATACGTTAAGCTCATTAATTGATAACGGGGAAAGTCAGAATAGAGTCAAACAATTGAAAGCTTTTTCAACGCTAAGCAAGGGCTACGATAGTCCTGCAGTAACATGTTTGCTAAAAGATATTGCAGATTTTGACTGTGCGACAATAAATGTTGAGGTAAATGGTTTAAATGACTCTGGGCTCGAAATCGCTGAAAAACTAGGGATTGACTGTATCTCATGTGAGCACCCAGTAGGCTCAAATATTCAGAATTTAGGTGATGTTGAGTACTCAGCAGATTTAGTAGAAATTTCCAATGTTTTTTTTGCTACGCAAGGTTTGGGTGATGATTCAGTATTTTTATCTTTTGATAAATACTTAGATGATAAAATCGTATTTACTGGTGCTCTAGGAGATACTATTTGGAATGCGAATAATCAACCACCAAATGGTATTCCCGTTCGAGTTTTATATGGTAAAAGTTTGACCGAGTATCGACTTAAGAAAGGATTTGCTCATATCCCTGTTCCAACTATTGGTGCTGTTTTTCCAGTCAGTATTTATAGATTAAATTTCTTGAGTGATATGCAACCTTATTCAATAAAGGGTAATTATAATCGACCAATTGCTAGACGCATTGTTGAAAGTGCAGGAGTTTCACGAGGAATGTTTGCAACAGAAAAGAATGCAACAAATCCGCATATCACCAATACTAAAACTTTAAAAAAGCATGCTTTTTATAAAGTTTTCAATGATTATGATTTCAGTGATTCGCAATTGTGAATAATGAAAACTACTACTTAAAGCGTAAGAATTGACTAAAATCTTCAACTGAGATTGCGGTTAATGAGCGATTTATTTTTACATGGGATTCAAAACGTCACGGTAGATGATGGTGCACGTCCCATCACTACTGTGCGTAGTTCCACTATTGGCATGATTGGGTCTGCACCAGAAGCAGATCCCTTGATCTTTCCTTTAAACAAACCTGTATTGATTGCTGGTTCTCGTACGCTTGCAGCAAAGTTAGGTGATGAAGGTACACTACCACAAGCTATTGATTCTATTTTTGATCAGATTGGCGCCGTACTCGTTGTTGTTCGCATTGATGAAGGTGAAACTTCTACAGAAACACTTGCTAATGTGATTGGTGGGGTGGATGCAAACACTGGTACGTATGAAGGCGTACATGCATTTTTAGCATCTGAAAACATTACAGGTTTTGTGCCAAAAATTCTAATTGCACCAGGCTTTACTCATACACGTACAGAAGCAGTTGGTGAAACTCCAGCAACAGCAAATCCAGTGGTTGCAGAATTAATTGGAATTGCTGAGCGATTAAAAGCCGTCATTATTGCAGATGGCCCAAATACCAATGATGCCGATGCAATTGCATATTCAAAAGACTTTGGTTCTAAACGCGTATTCTTGGTTGATCCTAAAGTTTTAAAATCAGTTGGTGGTGAAACTTCTCAAGAATGGGCAAGTGCATGTGTTGCAGGTTTAATTGCTAAATCAGACAATGATCGTGGTTGGTGGTGGTCTCCATCAAACCAAGAAATCAATGGTATTGTTGGTACTGCTCGTGCAATTGATTTTGCAATGGGCGACGCGAATTGTCGTGCAAATTTACTCAATGAAAAAAATATCACAACAATTATCCGCCAACAGGGTTATCGTCTTTGGGGCAACCGCACACTTTCAAGTGATTCAAAATGGGCATTCTTATGTGTTGTACGTACAGCAGATATGATTGATGAATCATTAAAAGCTGCACACCTTTGGGCTGTAGATCGTGGCATTACAAAAACTTATGTAGATGATGTGATTGAGGGTGTGAATGCTTACTTGCGTTACCTCACAAACATCGGTGCTATTTTGGGTGGTTCTTGTTGGGCAGACCCTGATCTAAATTCAGCAGATCAAATTGCACAAGGAAAAATCTATTTCGATTTTGACTTTACGCCAGTGTATCCAGCTGAGCATATTATTTTCCGTTCTCATTTGGTCAATGACTATATCAAAGAGATTTTTTCTTAAGGAGTATTTGAGATGGGTGTAGCAAAGGATATTCGTAAGAATTTTAATTTATTTGTTGATGGTCGTGGCTATGCTGGTAACACAGATGAAGCCAATATGCCTGAATTGTCTTTACAAACTGAAGAATACCGCGCTGGTGGTATGGATGCCCCGATTGATATCACTATGGGTATGGAAAAGTTAGTTGCTGACTTCACGTTGAATTCTCATAGCAAAGATGTTTTGTCACTATTCGGTGTAAAGGAAGGTAGTCAAACTTCATTTATAGTGCGCGAAGCGATGGAATCATATGATGGTACTACAACTGCTGTAGTTCATAATTTGACGGGTAAAATTGTAAAAATCAACCAAGGCACATCAAAACCTGGTGAAGCACCTAAAGACAAATATGATTTGTCTTTGACGTATTACAAACAAACCATTGGTGGTCAAGTAATTCATGAAATTGATGTGATCAATATGGTTCGTATTATTAATGGCACAGATATATTGGCAGATATTCGCTCAGCATTAGGAATGTAAAAGATGGAAAACTTAGAAGACTTAAAGAAAGATTATATCCAAGAAGAGGAAGGCAATAATAAGATTGAATTAAGCCGTGCTTATGGTGGCATTCAACATGTAGATATGCGTGAACCGACTGTGCAAGATTTACTTTCTGCTGAAATGCAAGCAAAGGGCAAGTCTGATGCAGAGCAGGAAGTCACTATGTTCGCAAACCTGTGTGAAATTACACCAGATTTTATTAAAGGTTTGGGTGTACGGGACTATAAACGCCTTCAAGCATCATACCGACTTTTTACAGCTTAAGTGCAAATGACATTAGACAAAATGTTATTGCACTATCATCATTTACATCATGGTCGTTGACTGAAATTGAAAGATTACCAATTTCACGATTGATTTGGTGGTGTGATGGATTACCAAGAGAAACCGCTTAAGTGCGGTTTTTCTTTGCATAAGTGAATAATGAATAAAAAGCATTAAAAATAACAAAATGGCACATTGGTTTAAGTGTGTCAGATACAATGTCAAATAAGAAATTAAATGCCATTATCACAATTGGTGGTGAGGTTGCAGGGTCTTTACGCACTGCAATTGGCAGTACGACTTCTCAATTAGGAAAAATTGGTTCTGAAATTCAGCGTGTCAAAAAACAACAATCTATGCTTGGTGAGTCCATTCGTACTTTCGGAAGCATGGGTAAAAATGTTGATAATTTGCGTGCACGTTATTCGAGTGTGACAGATGAATTAAACCGTCTCACCAAATCGCAAGAAAATTTAAATCGGGTTGAATCTGCACGTCAAAAAAATGCTGCTATTCGTGGTGGTGCTGCAAAAGTTTTAGGTGGAGCTATGGCTGCATCTGCAACAATGATAGTTCCTGTAAAGTTAGCAATTGATTTTGAAAGCTCAATGGCAGATGTCAAAAAAGTATTTAGTGGTACGGATACACAATTTAAAACAATTACAAATGAAGTCTTAAAAATGTCCACAGTATTGCCTATGGCTGCAACTGATATTGCAAATATTGTTGCATCTGGTGCTCAATCAGGAATTGCAACGAGTGAGTTAACTAAATTTGCTGAATCAGCTGTAAAAATGGGTGTTGCATTTGACATATCCGCCGAACAAGCAGGTCAAAGCATGGCAGAAATGCGTACTGCTTTTAAAATGTCGCAAGATGAAGTTATTACATTGGCGGATAAAATTAATTATTTAGGGAATAGTACCCCAGCCGCAGCAAAAGGAATCATGGATATTGTTCAGCGTATTGGTCCATTAGGTGAAGTTGGAGGTTTTGCATCTGGATCAATTGCGGCTCTTGGTGCAACTATGCGTGGTATGGGGGTGCAAGAAGAAATAGCAGCTACAGGCATTAAAAATATGATGCTTGCGTTAATAGCGGGTGAGTCTGCAACGAAATCACAACGTAGTGCAATGAAAGATTTGGGGTTGGATTCTGAAGAAGTTGCTAAGTCAATGCAAAAAGATGCCGAAGGAACTACGCTAAAAATTCTGGAATTAATTAAAGCCTTACCAAAAGAAAAGCAAGGCGCAATGCTTGCAACTTTATTCGGCAAAGAATCTTTAAGTGCAATTGCGCCTCTGCTTACCAACATGGATGCCTTAGAGGAAAACTTAAAAAAAGTTGGTGATGCTACTAAATATGCTGGATCTATGAATGATGAATACAAAGCAAGAGCTGAAACGACAGCCAACAATATTATTCTTTTTAAAAATAAAATAGCGGAACTTGGTATAAGTATTGGGTCTGTCTTACTTCCACCTTTAAATATTTTTCTTGGAAAAATGGGAGCTGTTGTAGACAAAGTATCAGCATGGTCTAAAGCAAATCCAGAACTATCATCAACTTTAACGAAAGTTGCTGTAGGGGCAGTTGCGGTTGTTGGTGGTGTTGCTGCGGTAGCACTTGGTATTACAACTGTTATTGGACCAATTGCACTTGCTGTAAGTAGCTTTTCTGTGTTGGGTGGAAGTGCAGGGGTGGCTATTGGAATGCTGACCAAGATGATTACCCCAATTAAAATGATTGGTACGGTGCTGGGCTTTGTGGGTAAGTTTGGTGTTGGTTTGCTGTTTAAAATGGTTTCTGCCATTAAGATGATTGGTACTGTATTCGCTATAGTTGGTAAAGCAATGCTTGCCAATCCGATGATTTTAGCAATTACAGCCATCGTTGTTGTCGTGGTGGGTGCTGCTTATCTTATTTATAAACACTGGGATAAAATAAAAGTCTTTTTTGCTGAATTTGTTGATAAAACAAAAGCTAAATTTGTGGATTTCGGCAAAGCTATGGGGGCTGTATGGGACTCTATAAAAGCAAAAATTCAACCCGTCATTGATATGTTTAAATGGATAAAAGATAGTGGAGCAGCCATTTTGGGTGGCATTGGTGGAGCTGTTGGAAAGGCGTATGAAAAAACAAAAGCATTCTTCACTGGAGGAAATAGTGCGCCATCCAAAGCACCATCAACTCCTATTCCGCACAGATCAACACTAGCACCACAAATTCGCGGAGCCAATACCAAAAGCATTGTGTCACAACCAAATATTACTCAGTCATTCACAATTAATGCTGCACCAGGGCAAAATCCAAATGAAATTGCCAATATTGTGATGCAAAAAATTAATAGAGCAAATGGTGTGGCTCAGCGCGGTTCAATGTTAGATGCGGGGTATGCACAATAATGGATGGTCAGATTTACGGTACATACTTAACAATGATGAAGTTAGGTGCATTTCGCTTTTGTATTTATACAGCTGCTTATCAAGAGCTAAATCGAACAACAAATTACAAGTGGGGTGAACAAGCTGTCTTTGGTGGTTGGGATAATCTTCAGTATTTAGGACCGGGCGAAGATGCAATTTCATTAACTGGCGTAGTTTATCCAGAGTTTAAAGGTGGTACAGGGCAAATTGATGATCTAAGAGCATTAGCTGCAACTGGACAACCTCAATTACTTGTGAGTGGTACAGGTAGAATTTTAGGTTATTGGGTGATTGGTAGTATTACCGAAGGTCAAACCAAATTTGCTGCTTTTGGAGTCCCTCGTCGTCAAGAGTTTACAGTCAATATACGTAAATATTCAGATAATCCCGGGCGTTTAGGTTTGCTTGGCACAGTTATGAATGCAGTAGGATTTATATAAATGGCTCAGTATTCAACAAAAGATGGCGACACTTTAGATGAAATCGCTTACCGCTATTATGGAAATACAAATAATAAAGTGGTGGAAAACATCATTGAGGCTAATTTTGGTATTACTAATTATGGCCCGATATTACCAGCGGGTGTTTTGATTGAGCTACCAGAGGTAAAACAATCAACTGAAAAGCAGAAGGTGAAACTATGGGATTAAGACCATGCTTTTCTGTAATAGCCAATGAAACTGATATCACCAGCATCATTTCAGATTTATATGAGTATGTATCTGTTACCGATGGAACAGGTTATGAGTCGGATACTTGTGAGATTTCATTAATTGACGATCCTATTCGTCCTATTGAGTTACCCAAAAAAGGTGCTGAGTTAAGAATATCTATGGGGTATGACTTAGCAATGGTGGATATGGGGCTTTATATAGTCAGTGAAGTTTCTTTATCAGGCCCACCTGAAAAAATGGTTATTCGTGGTCGTGCTGTACCTCAATTAACAAGTAAAAGTGGAATTACATCATTAGCATCTCAAAAAACAAGATCATGGCCAAAAGA
Organism: Acinetobacter portensis; assembly: GCF_009372215.1. Classification (GTDB taxonomy): domain Bacteria; phylum Pseudomonadota; class Gammaproteobacteria; order Pseudomonadales; family Moraxellaceae; genus Acinetobacter; species Acinetobacter portensis. Next base: position 34,838 of record NZ_LWRV01000076.1, read on the forward strand.
TACAAGTGTGTCGGCAGTAGTCACTAAAATTGCACGAGAGCATGGCTTAGATCCATTTGTAAGTGATGCAGTCGCTAAAATCAAACTTCCACATTTTGATCAGTCTGATGAATCGGATTTAAACTTTTTATTACGTATTGCTAAAAGGTACGATGTGATCTGTAAACCTGCAGGTGGAAAGCTACTTTTCGTAAAACGAGGCGATATTGACTTGCCTAATTTGATTTTATCAAAAGAAGAAGTGAGCGATTGGGAAATGACATCGAGCACAAGTGATAGTGCAGGTACTGTAATTGCTTATTGGCATGATAAAAAAGGTGCTAAAAGAAAAGAAGTTAAAGTCGGAGATGGTGAGCCTGTAAAAAGATTAAGACATAATTATCAAGATGAGAAAAGTGCATATGCTGCTGCACAAGCATCACTTGATCAATCACGCCGTGGTGAGGATAGTCTTAGTTTAAATTTACCTGGTAATCCTAAAATTTCAGCAGAAATGCCAGTAACTCTTTTGAATTTTAGAGAGGGTATTACTGGTAATTGGATTATTGAGCAATGCACACATAGTATTGATAAGGATGTAGGTTTTAAAACATCAATTCAGGGTGTGAAAAGTTTAAAAGATGAAGAGTAAAATGATATTATGTGATTGAAGTTTATTTAATTTATTAGGTTTTTTAAATGTCTAAAGATATTAATCCTGAATTAGAAAAAGCAAAAGCGGATCAATTGGAAGCTTTAGTTAAAATTGTAAATAGTTCTGCATATCAGAACCCCTCAGTAAAAAGATCTACTGATGATGCAATCAGAAGAATTTCTGAATCAATTAGATAATTCTTGTTTTGAAATTTAAGTTGCTCAGACACTATGTAAGAGCAGCTGCAAATTGAATTAATTTGTTGTTTTTATTGAGTATGATTTGAAATAGGAAAAGCCCTCAAGTGAGGGTTTTATTTTTCAATACTGTTAATAAATGATTCAATTGCCGCCCCAATACCCATTAAATCATAATATATGTTTATTTCATTGTGACTATAGATATTATATGCATTACCAAGTTCATCTATATTTTCATAGTAAAACACGCTGTTGCAATCGCAAAAATTATCAGCATAATCCTTAATATTATTATGGGTTAAAGGTATTTTTTTTATAGATTCTAGGTTGTTAAAATTATCGTTAATAAATTTAAATCCATCTAGCCATGCTTGGAGTGATATGCCAAACCTAGATATTTCATCATGCAACATGCCATTTTCACCTTGTATAGAATAAATAGACATGGATGTTAATGTTTGTTCTAGATTACTAATAATATTATTAAGCATACTCAAATCAGGAGTAGTAAGTTTTAAATTTGTGTTGATAGTAGTTTTTTTGTTGGTTATATATTGAAACCGATCATTCAAAAATAAGTAATTATCATAATTCCCTCGAATTTTTTTAAAATAAGGCATTAATTCTGAAATTATCAAAGCTGCATTATTTAAATTTTGCAGTTGCACAGAATATTTAATTTGAGATCTCCAATCAACATATAATAAGCTAGCGATATAAGCAGCAGCTAAGGTTGTTATAGCCCCAACATAACCGCCTATTAATGTTAATGAGTTGATTACAGGACTACTATCCTTGCTACATCCCAAATAAATAATGGATGAAATAATCAAAACTATTATCAAGGCAATTGTGCAAGCAATTATGCACTTAATTTTTTTCTGAATATTCATAATCTCTACCACCCATCCACAATATCACACCAATCTTGCATCATTTTTCTGCGATCATCTAAATTTTGTGCATGATTGTATGTTCCACGAATTGCATTTTTATCAACGTGCGCTAATTGCAATTCAATCCATTCAGAACTATACCCCGCTTCATGCAAAACGGTTGATGCTGTTGCTCGAAAATCATGTGCTGTAAATTCAAACCCCATAGAGCCTAGTGCCCTATTTATCGTGGTTTTATTCATAATTTTGGATTTATTAAACACCGAGCAGAACACATACTCATCATTAGATTGTTGTTTTTGAATCTTTAGAATCTCAACCATTTGTGTTGTTAAGGGCACAAGGTGAGTTCGATTCATCTTAATATTGCGTTCACCCTTATCAAGTTGTTCCTTGGTTGCGGGTGGAATGGTGATTAATTTATTTTTTAAATCCACCCAATCCCACTTTAAGCGACAAAGCTCAATTGATCGCATCATTGAGTACATTAAAAGTTTGATCGAATTTTTCACCATTTCGGTCGATCGACTATTTTTTAATGCTTCGTGAAAGCGTGCTTTTTCTTCATCCGTCAATGGTCTTGCTGTTTGCTTTGGTGGACGCTCTACAGTTTGCCCAAGTGAGATTGCAGGATTATTTTCACATCGTAAATTTGCAATAGCGTAGTTAAAAATTGAGTTAACAAGCTGTCTATTTCTAATCGCTGTGCTTTCACCAGTTCCATGATTCATCTGTTTAGATACTCGTTTGATAGTATCTTTCTGCATTCTTAAAACATCATGCGGTGTAACACCCTTAATGTCTTTATGGCCAAAAGCAGGAAAGAGGTCTTTTTCGAATGCTTTTTCTACAGTAGTTCTAAATGACTCAGATCTACGATTCTTTTTAGTTTCGTACCATTCAAGCGCAATTTCCCTAAAGGTTGATTCGGCAATAAGTTTAGCTTTTTCTTTTTCACTAGCTTTGAATTTTGCGGGGTCAATATTTTGATCAAGAAGTAATTTTTGCTCTACAGCTTTTTGACGTGCAGCCGCAAGTGTAATCATTGGATACTCACCAAGACTCAACATTGATGCTTTACCAAGAAAGCGATATCTAAACCGCCAATGCTTAGTTCCGTTCGTGCGAATCTCCAAGCACAAGCCTGAATGATCAGCCACGCGATACATTTTTTCACGTGCTTTTAACTGTTTAATTTTGGTATCATTTAGCATAAGTTGTGAGTAACGAAGTGTCGAAAGCTTGTTACTCACAATCTTACTCACAAATCACTTCGCTGTCATTTGATAGTATTTTATAATAATTTAAAATTTAGACCGCTTAAAAATAGCTAAGTATTTTATCTTTATAGTAATTTATAATAATTGATAATTATGCTTCTTTTCGATCATTAAGAGCATGAGCTAACCTATTGAAATTTACGCATATTATTGCGTTTTAATTGTTTGAAGTAGTATCCATTCTATCAACATGAAAGCTTAAGAAATTAGCATGTTGTTGATATTCATTGGTATAAAATGAATCGCGAATCATCATAGCAAAAAATAATCATTTTCGGCTGAACTATTTATATGATAATCGTTGTTAAGCCTTATGAGTTGGATTGTATAAGTATAGATGATGGGAGATAGGTTTCTTAAATAATCGCTTTATATTTCGTTGATGAAAGCGATATCAGAGCTCTTTCATTAATATATTAAATAATGATAATTTTTTGATGCCTGAAAGATTTTTTGAGCTTTAAAAGCCTTTTTTTAAATATATAGAGACGACCCAAAATGAAGCATGTATAAGTTTCACCAAATGTTTAAACTTAATTTATGAAAAATATAGTTTAAAAATAATAAAAAATATTTTTGAGTATTATTTGGTGGAATTCAACGAATAAATTTAGTCAGATCATGATTTTAAAACAATCGTTGCACTAAATTGGTGCTATCGGAAAATCTTTTTAAACAAATACGATGAAGAATGGGTGAATATGGTGCATTTCCGTGTACAGACAGTATAATAGAGCCTAAGCCAAGCCCATATTGCATGTTTTCTGATAAGGAATTCAGTATTTTGGTATTGGTTTTAAAAGTTGGTACGGTAATTGCTTAATACTAGTCAACTACTAACATGCACTTCACAAGTGCAACAAAAAAACATCGGAGCAAAATGAGCATGGCGAACAAGGTCCTTCAACTCATCCAAGAAAGTGGCGCAAAATGGGTCGATTTTCGCTTTACTGATACCAAGGGTAAAGAGCAACACGTAACTTACCCAGCAGATACAATTGACGAAGACACATTTGAAGACGGCAAAATGTTTGACGGTTCTTCAATTGCAGGTTGGAAAGGTATCGAAGCATCTGACATGATTTTACGTCCAGACGCTGAAACATGTTTCTTAGACCCGTTCTTCGCAGAGCCAACTGTCGTTGTAACTTGTGACGTTATTGAGCCTTCAACTGGTCAAGGTTATGACCGTGATCCACGTTCGATTGCTCGCCGTGCAGAAGAATACTTAAAATCTACAGGTATTGGTGATACTGCATTCTTCGGTCCAGAGCCAGAATTCTTCGTATTTGACGAAGTGAAATGGGATATCGATATGTCTGGCGCGCGCCATACATTAATCGCTGAAGAAGCTGCTTGGTCTACAGGTAAAGATTACGAAGCAGGTAACTCAGGTCATCGTCCACGTGTTAAAGGCGGTTACTTCCCAGTTCCTCCTGTAGATTCTTCACATGATATGCGTGCAGATATGTGTGCAAAAATTGAAGACATCATGGGTCCTGGTCGTGTAGAAGTACATCACCATGAAGTTGCATCTTGCCAATTAGAAATTGGTGTGAGCTTCAATACGATGGTTCGTAAAGCCGACGAAGTACAACAGTTCAAATATGCTGTTTGGAACGTTGCGCATCAATATGCGAAAACAGCAACGTTTATGCCTAAACCAATGGTTGGCGATAACGGTTCTGGTATGCACGTTCATATGTCGATTGCAAAAGACGGCAAGAACTTGTTTGCGGGTGATGAATACGCAGGTTTGTCAGAAATGGCACTTTACTTCATTGGCGGTGTGATTAAACACGCTCGTTCATTGAATGCAATTACAAACCCATCGACTAACTCGTACAAACGTTTAGTTCCGCATTATGAAGCACCAATTATGCTTGCTTACTCAGCACGTAACCGTTCGGCTTCTATCCGTATTCCTTACGTTTCTAGCCCTAAAGGCAAGCGCATTGAAGCACGTTTCCCAGATCCAATGATGAACCCGTACTTAGGTTTCGCGGCATTGTTGATGGCGGGTCTTGATGGTATCCAGAATAAGATTCACCCAGGTGAAGCTGCTGACAAAAACTTGTACGATCTTCCTCCTGAAGAAGAAGCGAAAATCCCTACAGTTGCACACAGCCTTGATATGGCACTTGAAGCACTTCAAGCGGATCACGACTACTTACTTAAAGGTGGCGTATTCACTAAAGAAATGCTTGAAGCTTATATCGAGCTTAAAACTGAAGAAGTTCGTCGTTTGAACACGACAACTCACCCAGTTGAATTTGATATGTACTACAGCTTGTAATTCTTTTTTTAGAATTTCACGATAAAAAACCCGCGCTAGTCGCGGGTTTTTTATTATCTTGAGTTAATATGAATCTATTCATTTGATATTTGAGTTGTTATGGCAAAGCCTCGTAAAAAGCATACTGGATTTTTTCCATGGAATGATCCTAAAGATCACGATAAAGGTTTTAAGTTGAACTTTTCTGAAGTGACTTATATGGAAATTGGTCGAACTGTGGAAGGATATAAGCAAGCGGAATTTGTAGCATTAAAAAATCCTGAATTGGCGCTTGAATTTGATTATCCGCAAAGTTTCTATTTAAGTGCTGAAGGTTTTATCTTAATTAAAACGCCACAAGGCAAATTTGAAGTCATTGCTAAAACTGACAACTGTTAGTTTTATACTGTGTAAAATTCATAAGTGAATGACCAATTGCTTATGATCACAGCATTTATAAAGATTAAATTAAGTTAAAATTAATGATTATTTAAAAGAGTAATGAGCTTATGCGCAACAAGCAAATGTGTGAAATGTTGGGAGGTAAAATACCTCCTGAATTACGTACATGGCTATATGCATCGGGTTCTTTAACTCAGCAATTAACCGATTTAGCGGGTGGGAAATTTCGTGTTGAACCTACTCAAGAAAGCTTTGTACGTTTAACGCATTTAGATGCAAAGTGGATGAATATGTCACATCATCATACATCTTGGGTGCGTGAAAGCTTTTTATATGGTTCAGAAAAACAGCCTTGGGTAAAAGCAAAAAGTATTTTTCCTATTTTAAGCCTACAAAAAAAAGCACGAATATTTCAGCATATTGGGAAAAAACCAATAGGCATGTTTTTGTTTGATCGAACAAATCCTAAATGTGAAAGACGTGTTCTTTTACTTGAAGATGGTTGGACACGACAAAGTTGCTATACTTGGCACGGTTGCAAATTTATCGTGCAAGAAACTTTTTTACCTGCTTTTGAGCAGTTTATTCAGCAAGGTTAAGGGATATTTATGTCTGTTGCGCAACAGATCACTTGGCGTGAGCGTTTAGAAGCTTATTATTATTTGTGCCGTTTCGATAAACCAATTGGCACAGAGTTGGTATTTTGGCCAACCATGTGGGCGCTTTGGATTGCAAATAAAGGCATGCCTGAAATAGGTATTTTAATTCCAATGATATTGGGCACAATTTTTATGCGTGCGGCAGGTTGTGCAATTAATGACTTTGCTGACCGAAAAGTAGATGCCCATGTTGAACGAACGAAAACACGTCCTTTGGCAACTGGTATTATTAGTGCGAAAGAAGCGATTTATGTGTTTTTGTTTTTAGTTGTCGCAAGTGCATGTATGTTGTTCTTTTTGCCTATAGAAACGTTTTATTGCTCATTTGGCGCATTGTTTTTAGCCTTTATTTATCCATTTATGAAGCGTTATACGCATTTGCCGCAAGTGTTTTTGGGTGCGGCATTTTCATGGTCAATTCCCATGGCATATACGGCTGTAGGGCAGGAATTAGGCTTAACTTGTTGGTTGCTTTACTTTGGTAATTTGGCTTGGACAGTTGCATATGACACGCAATATGCGATTACAGACCGTGAATACGATTTAAAAATTGGTGTGAAATCTACCGCTATTTTATTTGGTAAATATGATATTGAAATTATTTCATTGCTTCAATTGATAAGTATCGTTTTGATTGGAACAGCGTTATATATAGAAAGCTTACTCATTCCATTCGGCTTAATTGCTTTGTTATGTGTTGCTGCCGATTTTATTTATCAGTGGTCTAAAACGAAAGGGCGAGATCCACAGCTTTGTTTCTGGGCATTTAGACATAATAGATGGATTGGTTTAATGATTTTTATAGGTATTGCCGTAGCTTTACAATAAGACTTATTTAAATAATGAAAAGCATCTAATCGGGTGCTTTTTTTATTGGTTGTGATTTAAATATTCACGTATATTGAACGACCTTTTGTTCCTTGCATGATGGACTTTAAATGACGCAATCTACAAAAAAGCCAATTTCTAAAAAGACGATATTGTTAGCAAGTTTAGGATTAATCATTCCTTTATTTTTAGTCGCAATGTCTTATTTAGCCGTAAGTGGTGATGCAAATAATCAGGAAAAATATAAACAGCAACGTGAAGAAATTATGTTAAAAGTGAAAGCGAGAGAAGCGAGGGAGCGTGCTGCTTCGGAAGCTTTAGCATCTAAAAATAATTAAGCTCATTATTTCTTTTGGTTTGTTATTTTAAGCGACATAAAAGTCGCTTTTTTATGTTTAAGTAGTTTTAAGAGTGACTCAGAATATCTCGTCTTAAGCTTTGTGGGCTTGGAATATCGGTATAACGATAAACTTGATAACCTGCTTGTAACAGCATGGCATCACGCTCTGCATCTTCCTGTTCTTTGCCTATATGCGTTGGATCATCCAGTTCAATAATTGCAATCACATTCATCTTTTTATCTAGAATGACAAAGTCGGTTACTTTACGATTGAACTTAGATCGAACTTTAAAATTATGATGTGTGATGAGTGCACTAAATGCCACTTGCGCAAGAATGTGATATTCGGGAAAGCTTTGATTGAGTCGATGAAACATCTTACTTTCAAAGTTTGTAATGACTGGGCGAGGGAAGTATTTTTGAGTTGGCCGAGCATAGCGCTGAACAACGAGGATGAATAAAGCCAAAGAGGCAATACATCCAATAATGAAAAAGGTAAATTGAGTCGATTCAAACACGGCAGGATCTTTAAGCAATAAAAAACCCACTTCGTAATGAGTGGGTTTTTAGAATTTGGCTCTCCAACCTGGGCTCGAACCAGGGACCTGCGGATTAACAGTCCGTCGCTCTACCGACTGAGCTATTGGAGAATCTGAAACGAATTCTATGTGTCAAATGCTATCAGGTCAAGCAGGAATTCAAAAAAACATGCTGTTTTTGAATTGAATGTTTTAAAATTAGGCGTATTGATGGTGGGAGGCTGAATTTTTATTGGATACGGTGTTTAATATCACAAATAGTTTCTATTTTATTGGGGTTTTGTATAAGAGGTTTTGTGTTAAATGAAAGATTGATATGTGCTGAATTAGCA